>JAGDYV010000121.1:0-50053 GCA_049116495.1 Hyphomicrobiaceae bacterium
CGACATCAGCGCAAACGCCACCGGCACGCCAATGAAGATCGCCGACAGCAAGGCTGGAAACATCCAAAGGGCCATGCTGGTCATGGCAACTGCTCGTCGCTTTGGCCACTGGCGATGCGGAAGGTGCGCACGGCTTCAGCGAAAATCTGTAAACAAAACAAGCCGAAGCCGGCCGCCACGATAGCGCGTACTGGCCAGACGACCGGATTCCACACCGATTCGCCCGAGACTTCGCCGGAGAGAAAGGCCACAAGTGCGACTTGACCCAGCCGCCACGTCATCCACGCCGTGACCGGGAGAACGAAACAGGCATAGACGACAAAATCGATGGCCGCTTGATAACGCGGCGACAACTGCGCGTAGATGAAATCGACGCGGACGTGCTGGCGGGTTTTCGTGACGTAAGCAATGCCAAGAACGAAATGCGATCCCGTGATCATGTAGGAGAGTTCCCACGACCAAAAGGTCGGCCAGCCCAGGACGAAACGGGCGAAGACTTCGTAACCCATGACCAGGAAAAGCGGGACAACCAACCAGGCGCTGACGGCGGAGACGCTGTCGGTCAACCTATCGATCCAGCCAACGACGCGGTTCACCGGCGTTATGCTCAAGCGTTATCTCCTACTGCCCAGGCGATCATCACATCCACTGACGGAGCCCAACGCACGGGCGATCCGCGATCTTGCCGAAATGTCGAATACTTCCCTGCTTTGGCACCCGTTTGAGGACAAGGCTAGTCGAAGGTCGAGCGTCTGCACAAACACTTATTTCAGAGCCGGCGCGTGCGGACGCTGCGGTTTGTTCGCGGATGCGAGAGGCGGCTTCGCAGCAGCGAAGATGATCGCCAGAACCGGCCCCAGAACCGGTCACAGTCAAAAAAGATTGCCGGTTCATATCGCTAGCCGGATGCATTTCAAGCTTTTAGTTGACCCGCGTCACCTTATCGCGGAGACTTTCATAAGACCGTGCATGTCTGCTCTGCCAAAATTGCATGTCGAATAACATCTTGATGCGACACGTAATTTGTCGAATCTGTGGGCAGATGGACGGTGAGGTCGACAAGATCGTCGCGCATTCCGGTGCCAAGGCGGCAGGTATTTGTAAGTGAATTTGCATCAGTTCCGGGAGGAGTATCGAATGAATTCAAAACTCAAGCAATTCATGGTTGGTGCTGTCGCGGCTGCCGGTTTGGCAGTGGCGAGTACGGCAGCTCACGCACAAGCCAATTGGAGCATGGCGACGCCCTGGGGCGGCGGTAAGCCCTACGAAGACGCCAAAGCATTTGCTGCGATGGTGAAGACACTCACCGAAGGCCGCGTCAACATTACGGCGTTTCCAGCCGGCACGCTCGGCAAGGCCCTGAAAGTGACGGACAGCGTGAAGTCAGGCGTTGCCCAAGCCGGCCACAACTGGATGGGATACGACTGGGGCATTGATAAAACCACTGTGATCTTCGGCGGCTACGTTGGCGGCCTGACCGAGGAAGAGTACTTCCTTTGGTTGTTCAAGGCCGGCGGCGCTGAAATGTGGAAAAAGTACCGCATGGAGAAATACGGCGTCGTATCGATCCCTTGCGGCATCTTCCCAGCGGAAATCTTCCTGCACTCGAAGCGCAAGGTCACCAACCTTGCCGAGTACAAGGGCCTGAAGCAACGCACAGCCGGTGCGTGGGCGGAAGTCGGCGGTTCGCTTGGTGCGACAACGGTTATTCTGCCAGGCACCGAAGTTTATGCAGCTCTGGAACGTGGCGTGATCGATGCCACCGAGTGGAGTTCGCCGTCGGTGAACGAGCCGGTTGGCTTCCACAAGATCGCCAAGTACATCATTTTCCCAGGTGTTCACCAACCAGGTGCGACACAGGAATGTGAGTTCAACAAAGCAGCTTGGGACAAGATCTCGGATCGCGACAAGATGCTCATCGAAACGGCTGGCCGCCTGCGTACCTATGATGCATGGGCCAACCATGCCTACAATGACCTTGGTGCTTATCGCCGGATGGAAAAGGGTGGCAACACCATGCTCCGTCTTGAGCAGAGCTTCATCGACGCGGCTCAGAAGGCCGGCAACGAATGGGCTGACAAGGTTGCGGCCTCGAACCCCAAGTTCAAGGAAATCCTCAACCATCAGCGTCAGTTCCAGATGGACATGTCCGTCTATTCGAAGATGCGCACAGCACCCGGCGCGCGTACGGCGATCGGGAAGATCCTGAAGTAAGATCTGCTGACGAAAGAATCGTGGCGGGGCTGATCTTGGCCCCGCCACGATTATTATTTCAGCAGGTTGAGCAAGTTTTCGGCACGTTGCTCATCTGGGAGGCTGTGTGAGCGGTTCGTTTGTACGAGGTCGTTTAATTCGGACACGAATAGCTTGCCTGGCTGTGTTGACCCGTTTCTGCTTATCGCAGAAACTTGTACAAGGCTCAGGGTATCGCTCAGGCCATCTCGATGATTCCAAACGTTGCGTGGTTGAGTTAAAGAATCGGTTGAACGATACAGCAGGCCTTATCAAGAGAACGTCGAACTGATGCTCGGTTCGGCGAATCAATAGAAAGACAAGGGAGAACTCTGAATGAAGCTCAAAACATTGGTGGTTGGCGCAGTGGCTGCTGCCGGCATGGCCGTTACCAGCAGCGCAGGTTATGCGCAGAAAGCCAACTGGAGCATGGCGACGCCATGGGGGGGCGGTGTCTTCCTGGAGGAAGCCAAAAACTTCACCGAGATGGTCAAGGAATTCACTGAAGGGCGCGTGAACATCACGGTTTTTCCAGCGGGGACGCTTGGTAAAGCTCTTAAAGTTACGGACAGCGTGAAGTCAGGCGTTGCCCAGGCCGGTCACAACTGGATGGGTTACGACTGGGGCATTGATAAAACGACCGTGATCTTCGGTGGTTACGTTGGTGGCCTCAACGAGGAAGAGTATTTCCTCTGGCTGTACCGTGCTGGCGGCGTTGAGCTGTGGGAAAAATACCGCATGGAGAAGTTCGGCGTCGTGTCGATTCCCTGTGGGATCTTTCCGGCCGAGGTCTTCCTGCACTCGAAAAAGAAGGTCACGAACCTCGCCGATTACAAAGGCATCAAGCAGCGCACCGCGGGTGCCTGGGCCGAAGTCGGTGGTTCGCTTGGTGCAACGACGGTCATCCTGCCGGGTGCGGAAGTCTACGCAGCGCTTGAGCGTGGCGTGATCGACGCAACGGAGTGGAGTGGCCCATCGGCAAACGAGCCGGTTGGTTTCCACAAGATTGCCAAGTACATCATCTTCCCAGGAATCCACCAGCCTGGCGCAACGCAGGAGTGTGAGTTCAACAAGGCCGCTTGGGATAAGATCTCACCGCGCGACCAGAAAGCGATCCGAACAGCAGGGCGCCTGCATACGTTCGATTCCTGGACCGGTCACGCTTACAAGGATCTCGGCGCCTATCGCCGGTTCGAAAAGTCGGGCAACACGATGCTGCGTCTTGAGCAGAGCTTCATCGATACGGCTCAGAAAGCCGGCAACGATTGGGCCGACAAGGTCGCTGCAGCGAACCCGAAGTTCAAGGAAATCCTGAACCATCAGCGCCAGTTCCAGATGGACATGTCCGTCTACTCGAAGATGCGTTCGGCCCCTGGCTCGCGCACGGCGATTGGTAAGATCCTGAAGTAAATGCACTGGTAGGTATTGGGGGGCTGCAAAGCCCCCCAGTGCTTCGCGGCACGCGTGACAACTTCAATCTATCCAGGGGACTAACTAATGGAAGAAATCTTTCGCGTGCTATCAGAGACGCATGCGTTCATCCTTTCGGGAGAGCCGAAAGGGTATGGCTGGCTTTTGGGATTGTTCGTCGGACTGTTCTATGTGACAGCCGGCTATATGCTTCTGGGGCTGATCCGGTCGGCATCTTCACGTGATATCTGGCCGTTCATCAATCACGTTGAGCAGGTATCATTGTTGTCCGGCCTCGTCGCTGCAGCGGTGATCCCGGTGCTGGCATTGCTGATCACCTATGAAGTGGTCTCGCGGTATGCTTTTGGGGCGCCGACGTCGTGGGCGTTCGAGATATCCTACATGTTGATGGGCACCAGCCTGATGCTCGGTATCGCCTGGTGCACCTTGGCGCGAAAGCACATCCGCGTTGATTTTCTATTCGACAATCTAGCGCCGAAGGGGAAAGCCAGCGTTGACCTGTTGGGGTACGTTTTTCTACTGCTGCCGATCCTAATCTGGGTTTCGTGGGCGTTGTTCGCCTATTTCATAGAAGCCTACAAGGTCAACGAACAGTCCGGTGAGTCGGCCTGGAACCCGATCATCTGGCCCTTCAAGTTTACATTCTGCTTTGGGTTCTTCCTGTTCACGATGCAGGTGGTTGTCGAGGCGATCAAGTGCGCACTGACGTTGAGCGGGCGTGACGTTCCCGAACCAAAACTGCCTGGGGGGATCCACTAATGGCGCCAGAGTTTTCACTACTTATGTTTCCAGCGCTGCTGTTCCTCCTCTTCTGGGGGTTCCCGGTGGCGTTCTCGCTGATGGGGGTTGCGCTGGTCTTCGGTGTCATCCGGTTCGGAGATGCCGCGGCTGCGCTATTCCTGTCGAAAGTGGACGACGTCGCGTCGAACTACGTGCTCGGTGCGGTGCCGTTGTTTATCTTCATGGGGTCCCTGCTCGAGCGATCGGGGGTGGCCGAACGATTGTTCGAGGCCATCCATATGTGGACGCAGCGATTACCGGGCGGTTTGGCGATCGGGACGATCCTTCTGTGCGTTGTGTTTGCAGCGTCAACCGGGATCGTCGGTGCGACGGAGACGGTCGTTGGCCTGCTCGCCATTCCGGTGATGCTACGCTACCAGTACAACAAGTCGCTGATATCGGGCACGATCTGTGCCGGTGGCTCGCTTGGTACGATCATTCCGCCATCGGTTGTGGTTGTGATCCTCGGGCCGGTTGCGGATGTCTCCATCGGCGATCTGTTTGCCGGTATGATCATTCCTGGCCTGATGCTGGCTGGCTGCTACATCATCTACATCATCGTGCGGTGCACGATTATACCGTCGGATGGGCCACGGATGATGGTGACGGAGGACGGTCCGTCGTTCGCGCATAAGCTCTGGATCACGGCAACGGCATTGATCCCGCCGTTTCTGCTGATCTTCGTTGTGCTTGGCACGATCCTGATGGGGGTCGCCACGCCGACGGAAGCGGCCGCCTGCGGCGCTGTTGGCTCGACGATCATGGCCGCCGCCTATGGTGCGTTGTCTTGGGATGTCCTGAAGGAAGCGCTGTTCAAGACGGTGATCATTACAGCGATGATCCTGTTGATCCTGATTGGCGGCACGATGTTCGCCGGTGTGTTCACGGCGGCAGGCGGTCTTATCGGGATGCAGAACATTGTGGCTGCAGCCGAACTGACCAACTGGCAGACGTTGGGTATCCTGTTGCTGCTGGCGTTCGCAGCCGGCTTCGTGCTGGACCTGATTTCACTGATGCTGATCGTGGTGCCGATTGCCATGCCGATCATCGTGAAGTTTCCGTTCTATGCACTCGATCCCGGTCAGGTGAAGATCTGGTTCTCGATCTGCTTCCTGATCATGATCCAGACGAGCTACCTAACGCCACCGATGGCGCCGGCGATCTTCTACCTGCGCGGTATCAGCCCACCGGAAATCACGTTGATGCATATGTATAAGGGCGTTATTCCCTTTATCTTCCTGCACTTCATCGTGTTGGCCTGTGTGATCATCTGGCCGGATATTGCCCTGTGGTTGCCGACCATCCTGTTCCGAGGCTTCGGCTAGGCGAGTGGGATTTGACAAGGCAGAACAAGAGAGGCGGCCTCGATGGGCCGCCTTTTTTTATGGGTTTTGAGAGGTGGGCTTTAGGTTGGCACCGTGCTGACGCGGCGGCTTCGACCTCAGATCACGTCGCCCGCCGCCGGGATCAGAAGAATCCCTCAAAATACTGACGGATCACACAATAGATCGAGCAGTCGAAGTTGGCGCGCCCCCACGGTGCTATGATCGCAACGGCGAGCGCGCCGCCGACGATGATGGTCAGCAAAAGCATCATCAAGCCGCAACCCATCGACTTCATCACATCGGTCAGCAGCGACTCTTTTTCTTTGGTCGCCGGCTCGGCGCTGGCAGCTACGTCCGGATCAGTCCCTGGGTCGGCCATTGAATAAGCTTTCGTCGCGCGAGGGTGCCAGCGGCAAAACGATTGTGCGGATCAATCCGGCTTGAGCATGCCCTTGCCCATCTGTTGCTTGTCGAATTTCTTATAGGCCTCGACGGCATCGGACAGCTTGAAGTGATCGGTGATGAGATCATCGATCGGCACGCCGTTGTCGGCAATGAACTTGGTGCACTCGTCCTGAATGTTCGTTGAAAACGTCCAGGACCCCATCAAGGTCACCTGGCGCCGGATCATATCAGGGCTGACCTCGAGCTGGACGGTGCCGCCTTCGCCGACGTAACACACCGTGCCCCAGGTGCGGGTGCCCTTGACGGCGGCGACGCGCGCGTCTGGGTTGGACGAGCACTCGACGGCGTAATGTACACCCTTGCCGCCGGTTAACTTGCGCAGTTCCTCTACGGCATCCTTGTTGGCGACGTTGATGACCTCGTCGGCGCCGCATTTCTTGGCAAGCGCAAGGCGCTCATCCGAGATATCGACGGCGAAGACGTGCATGCCCATCGCCTTTCCGAGCATCGTCGCGCTGGTCCCAACCGGGCCCTGGCCGTAAACGGCAAGCGTGCGCCCGCCATCCATCTTCATGCGCTTCAGCGCGCCATAGGCGGTGCCGGTGCCGCAGGAAATCGCGGCGCCGGTCTCGAATGACAACTCGTCAGGCAGCGACACCAGCGTGAAGGCGGGAATCTTCATGTGTGAACTGTGCGCACCATGGGCGGTGACGCCATAGACCTGCATCGGGCCGACCTGGCACAATTGCGGCCAGCCACCGCGGCAATCAGGACAGGTTTCACAGCCCGAATAGTGGTGCACCATGACGCGCGCACCATCCGGTGCGACGTGTTTCGGCACACCTTCGCCGCGCTCGACGACGACGCCGCAAGGTTCATGGCCGCCGATGCTGGGTTCGCCGTCGCCGCCGAGACCGAGGGACGCTGCCATCGCCGGACCGCCGCCCGGTGAGCGGTAAAGATGGAGGTCCGAGCCGCACATGCCCGAGGCCTTGATCTCGATGACGACCTCGCCGGGACCGGGTTTGGGATCAGCGACATCCTGGAAGGCAATCTCGCGATTGCCGGTAAATACGACGCCTTTCATGAGAGCCTCCTTGATGTCCTGAAAGCGAGCGCGCGTGCCATCGAGCGCGCTTTACCGGGCAACGTAACCTCTAACAGGCAGGCAATCCAGATCGCCGTCATCCCCGCCCTGATCAGCTTTCGTGGTGCCGCGCCGCGCCTGCTACGCTTCCAGCAGGATCGGCAGGGCCTGCTGGTAGGTATGCTCGGCCAGTACCTTGATTTCCGGCAGCGAACGGCTGCCGATCGGATGCTCGACCATCACGAACGGATAATCGGGCAGGCCCATCATGCGCGCGATGTTTTTCGCCGTGACCTCAAAGGGTTCGGTGCACAGCACAATTGCGCGTTTGCCGAGTTGTTCGAAGCTGATGCCATCATGCAAACTGCACGTTGAGCAACTGCCTCAATCGCCAAGGCCGGTGATCAGGAAATCGACGTGAGCGGCGGCCTCGGTCAGCGTTTCGGCAGGTGCCGGGGCGCTGGCGTTGAATTTTGTATAGAGCGGATGGATCTTGCAGCCGTGTCGTGCTGCAAAAACCAGCGCCGCCTCACGCAGCATGTTTTCCGCATTGATCTTGCCGTTTTCAAGGATGCCGATGGTCTTGCCTTCGAGGCTTGCCAGTGCATCGGCGCGAATGGCGTGGCGCTCCGGCCCCTGCACGGTTGGGTCGTAGATCTGCATAGATGTCCTCCGAGGGATGTCGCGTGGAAAGAAAGCCGGATGGCGAGGCTATGGCCCGCAGTCGATGCACACGCCGATCGGCTTGGATTGCATGAGCGAGCCGCGGTGACGGCTCCACGATGGGATGAAACTCGAGTGGCCGCCGGCGTCGCCGCCGCCGACGACAACGAGGATGTCATCCGGTGATAGGCCGCGATGCATCATGTTGTCTTGGGTCAGCGCGTGGGCGTCTTCGCCATGTTGCCGATCGTAATCGCGCTGGCGGAACTTGCCGACATTTTCCATGCCGCTGACCGGTTTGGCAGCGCTTTGAAAGAGGAACTCCTGCACCTGCCGTTTCGACCAGCCGGCGCCGGCGATAATCCGGACATGCTCGGGCGCAAGGACCACAACGGATTGGCCAAGTGTCAGGCAGCTGTAGCTCGACATCGCATCGGCGATGCTGGCCAGGACCTGCTCCGGCGTGTTGCCACCGTGGTTTTCGACGTTACAGAAGCCACCAGAGGCAAAAACAGTGACGCTCGAGACGCCCTCCGGATAATCGAGTTCATCGACGAGCAGCGGCCAGGGATTGCCGCGCTGGCGTTCGGCGATGCAGAAACTGAATTTGCCGGGTTGCCCCTGAGTTGATTTGTCTGAGAGGCCCGGGATCATCTGGAAGACGTTCATCAGGATCAGGCGGATCGCACGCCCGATCGTGTTGTTGGCGCGATTGCCGGGGCCGAACAGGTTGACATCGCTGTTCATGGCGATGTCATCGATGATGGGGCCGCTGACGATCACGAGTGGCGCCGAGCCACCGGTGCTCGCCGTCGATCCGTGAAAGTTGAAGCCGGGCTCGTTCATCGCCTCCAGGGCGGCGACGACAACCGGGAAATACTCCGGTTTGCAGCCGGCCATCACCGCGTTGACGGCGGCGGCATGAACGGTGCACTCGAAGCCCGTGGCTGGATGTGCCGCGAGCACGGTTTCCGGCGGTCGGCCCTCGAAAAGCAGCATGTCTGCGACGCGATTGACGGCGGGCGGCACCACCGGCAGGCCATCGGTCCAGCCCTGCTCGAAGCAATAGTCGATGGCGGCAAGCGGATCGTCTGGGATGTCGTGGATGCGTGCGGTATCCAACGGCATGGCGGGCACTCCGGTCATTGTTGCGCGTCACCCATTATACGAGCGAATCTCAGAGCTTGCCACAAGGCGCCATTCACGCTCTTGATATCGGGCGGAGGACGTTCGTGCGGCGAAGGTCTGCCGTGCCAGAGTGCCGATTCAGTAATGCAGGAGGTAATGACGATGACATACCGTGGCTTTGCGGTCGAGACGATCACGATCAACGGTGATAACGGCGACCCGATATCCGCCTATGTGGCGAAGCCGTCCGGTGCCGGGCCGTTTCCAGGCGTGGTCTTGATTCACCATCTGCCCGGTTGGAGTGAATGGTACATCGAGGCGACCCGCCGTTTCGCGCATCACGGCTATATCGCGATCTGTCACAACCTCTATGAGCGTAACGGCCAGGGCGATCCGGACGATGTTGCCGCCAAGGTGCGTGCAGAGGGTGGTGTGCCCGATGCGCAGGTTGTCGGCGACACCGAGGCGGCGGTGAAATGGATGCGCGCGCAGCCCGAACTCAATGGCAAGGTCGGCCTGATCGGCTCGTGCTCCGGTGGCCGGCATGCGTTTATCTATGCGTGTCAGAAGCAAGACATTGACGCCTGCGTCGAGCTCTGGGGCGGCCGCGTCGTGATGCCGGCAGAAGACCTCAACGAGAAGACGCCGACCGCGCCGATTGACATGACCTCAGGGCTCAGCTGCCCGCTGCTCGGCATCTTTGGCAACGAGGACCGCGCACCGAGCCCGGAACAGGTTGACCAGCACGAAGCCGAACTGGAAAGGCACGGCAAGGATTATGACTTCCACCGCTACGACGATGCCGGCCACGGCTTTTTCTACTATCACCGGCCGATGTATCGCGTGGAACAGGCGCAGGATGGCTGGGCCAAGATCTTTTCGTTCTTCAAGAAGCAATTGGGGTAGGCGACATGTGTACATCCATCGTTGAAGTCGCTGCGGCCGAGGGCAAGGCGAAGGGCGGCGAAGATTGGTTCGACGTGAACCGGGCGGTGGTCTCGTATGACCACGCCCGCCATGCCCTGCTCGATGACGCGATCACGATCGATTTTATCAACACCGAACTCGCACCCGGTGCACGCGCCGCGGTCGAGTTGACGCTTGAGAGTGCCAAGGCGCTGGAGGCGGCGCTGGCAACGGCGATCGCGGAAGCGGAGGCCGAAGAGGCGGAGCGCGCGGCGGGCATCGAGGCGATGCGGCTCGCGAAAGCGCACGCGGCGTAGGGTTTGCGGGTTGGGCGCTGCGCGCGGGACTGGCGCCCTTGTTCCGCGCGGGTGCACCGCTTTCCTGAAAATCCAGCGCTGCTGATTGCAACGCGTGATCGCCACCGTTTGGTCGTCGTTCCGGCGCAGGCCGGCATCCGTCCAGGTCGCTGTGAGGTGCGGGGGGCGAAGGAAGGCATGGCCGAAAAGCAGCGTCTCCCATTGGCTTGGACAGACCCCGGCCTGCGCCGGGGTGACGGCAGAAGTTGGGGCGGCCTCGTGTCGAAACTTAGAGTCTGAGCAGATCGAATTCGGGGCAACGTTCGCGTCTGGCCATGGTTTCGCGCTGCGCGCGAGAAGGCACGTCCTCTCCTTTGTCATCCTCGGCTTTATGCCGAGGACCCATCGCGCAGCGGGCGCAACGCGATAAGTTGGATTAAGAGCGTGCCAATTGGCGCGGCTACGTCGAGGCCGCTCGCATCCGGACTCGCGGAGAAATGGGTCCTCGGGACAAGCCCGAGGATGACACCTTTGAGTGGCGCTCGCACTGAGACTCTGAGACGGCGGGAGAGGGGCGACTGGTCGCTGCGCGAGTGCACCCCAGGAAGGTTGTCCGACACGAGAGCGGCAAACGGCTTCGATCCGTCTTCTTGGGCATTAGCTGTCATCTCCGGCATTACGTCTGGCGACTAGTTCTGTAATGTATTCATTTAACGTCGTGAGATCATGATTAAAGTCGTTGTCAGTGATGGCCACAGCCTCCAATCGCGCTTCGTCTATCGACGTGTCGATTGATGGAATGTCTTGTTTGCCTCGCGCATATTCGAAGCATTTCTGCAATCTAACCTGAAACTCGAGATGATCTGCGATGCGCCTGTTCAAGTGGGCAAGAGTAACGATCAGTCCTGTGTCTGCCACTGCACTATTATAGATGGATGTCTGACGTGACGTAAGAATTTGAACGCGTCTCATAGGCCAGGCTAGACTTTCCCTCAGTTTCCCATTTTCAAATTCGATACACGTCTGGATTGCGGCGAGCGCGGACGCCGGCGCAACGGGAAACTGCTTCACCGGCTCGTCGCCGTAGTCAAGGCGGTCATTCTGGTCAATCTTGTCCAAAAAGGTTCCGAGCGTTCTCACGGACGCTCTTGAGTAATCGAGAAGCGAGCTGAGAGCAGCCGGTAACGCCGTTTGAGCCGCGTAGAGTTTTCGATCCGTTCTTTCAACTTCTTGGGTCCGTGCTAGGTCAATTTGATCCCTTATTGCACGAACGGTTATCCCCCCAACAAGCAGTGCAATGATCCCCGTTGCTAGCGTTTGCCAGTGTTGAAGGCATTCGATCTGGGTGGCGAATGTGTTTCCAGCAAGAGCGTGGCCAATACTAAACGCCACCACCGTGACTGACGTGCCTAGTAAAAAACTCAATCCATCGGGGAACTGTTTACCCGAGTTCATCCATTCTCCCTCCTGCTTCATGCCAACGCCCCATCGAGGACTTAGCGGAGATTGGCTTAGGAATGGATGACATCTCGGTTATGACGTCTGCGGTTTGATGTTGGCGCCTTGCCTATGCGAGGCGAGAAGGCACGTCCTCGCCTTTGTCATCCTCGGCTTTATGCCGAGGACCCATCGGGCAGCGGGCGCAACGCGATAAGTTGGATTAAGAGCGTGCCAATTGGCGCGGCTACGTCGAGGCCGCTCGCATCCGGACTCGCGGAGAAATGGGTCCTCGGGACGAGCCCGGGGATGAGACCTTTGGGGGGCGCACGCACATAGACCTCGGCACGGTCAGCGGTGGGCGCCACGCCGCTGCAACGAGTGCGCTCCGGCAATCTGTGCCTACGACTTCCCTGCCAACCGCCGATCCCTTGCCAAGTCGAGCTTGTAGGTCGCTTGCGCCTTGGCGACGAGGCGGCCGGCACTATCGCGCGCGACGACGTCGACGATGGTCAGCGTGCCGCCGCGACTGATCACCTGGCCCTCGGCGATCAGGTCGCTTTGCTGGCCAGCGCCGATGTAATTGATGGCAAGTGCCACCGTGGTGCCGCGGGTGGTTGGCTTGGCATCGGGTGTCGCCCAGGCAGCGGCGGTCGCGGCGGTGTCGAGCAGGGTTGCCGTCGCGCCACCGTGGATGATGCCAAGCGCGTTCATGATGTGCGGCTCGCCGTGCAGGCGCACGACCACCCGGTCCACCTCGATCGCATCGACCGACATGCCAACATGCTCCCCAAACGGCCCGGCGATGATGATGTCATTGATGCGTTTGATCACGGCAGGCGAAAGGGTGTCGGACATGCGGGTTCCATGAAGATGTGACGATTGGTCGGGGCAGATTGCGGCCGGGAGAAATGGAGATCAAAGGAAATGGTTGTCGGCGAAGGTGGTGGGTTATTCGTCGAAAATGCGCTTCGGCGTGACGCTGGCAAGCGATCCGGCCATCGAGCCGCCGTCGACGGAGTGGATGACGCCGGTCACCCAACGCGCCTGATCGGAGGTAAGATAAACAACGCCATCGCCGACGTCCCAGCCGGTGCCTTCCTTGAGCAGCAGGTTGTTGGTGCGGCGCTGCTCGCGCAAGCCATCGTCCATGCCGCGCGAGGTCACCATCGGCGTGAAGACGTAGCCTGGCGCGACGCAGTTGACACGAATGCCGTCAGGACCGTGATGAACCGCCATCGAGCGCGTCATGTTGACGATCGCGCCTTTCGAGGTCGAATAGAACAGGCTCGGGTTGCCGCCCTTGAGCGCGTCAATCGACGCAATGTTGACGATCGCACCGCCACCTTGCTTGCGCATTTCGGGGATGGCGGCCTTGGCCATCAGCATCATCGACTTGACGTTTATGCCCATCGCGACATCCCAGGCTTCGGGATCGACCTCGACGGCATTGCCGGCCGGCCCGCCAATGCCGACGTTGTTGACGAGCACGTCGAGCCGGCTCCATGCATCGACGGTCGCCTTGACGGCCGCGGCGCAGGATGCGGTGTCGGCAACATCCGCGACCAGTACCATTGACGTGCCGCCTTCCTTGTCAATCATCGTCTTGGTTGCCTCGGCCCAGTCGCGTTCGGCATCGATCAGCGCGACCCTGGCGCCCTCGCGTGCGAGCAGGATGGCGGCGGCGCGGCCGTTGCCGATGCCATCGCCGCGTGATCCGGCGCCGGTGACGATCGCAACCTTGTCCTTCAGCCCAGCATTCGGCATGGCGTGTTCTCCTTGAATTCAGTTGATATCACTCAGGTGAAGTTGAGCTTGAGGCCGGGCTCGGGCCATTGCAGCACACCGACGCGGCCGCTGTCGGAGAGCGTCACGTAGGCCGTACACATGTCGTCGCCGCCGAAAGCGATGTTGGTTGGATAACAGTCCGGCATCTTGACTTCGCGCACGATCTCGCCGGTCGGCGAAATCTCAGTGATATAACCGGTATTCAATGTGGCCACCGCGATATTGCCGCTCGCCATCACTGCCATGCTGTCAAACCGCGCGGCGCCACTGAGACCTGCCAGCACGCGACCGCTGTGCGGGGCGAACTCGGCTTTCGGTTTGAGCTGGCCGGGACCCTCAACATCGAACGCCCAGAGCCGAGCGCCTTCGGTGTCGGCGGCATAGAGCGTCTTGCCGTCGGGGGACAGGCCGCAGCCGTTGGGGCTTAGCATCGGATAGGCAACGGCGGTCACTTTCGAGCCGTCTGGCAACGCGTAGTAGATGCCGCCGTTGTCGCGGTGGCGTGGATAGCGTTTGCCAAGGTCGGTGAAATAGAAGCCGCCCTCGGCATCGAACACGAGGTCGTTGGGCGCTGAAAGCAGATGGCCGTCGACCTCCTTGTAGAGCAGCGTTGCCGCGCCGGTCTTCGGATCGAGCCGTTCAACCCAGCCGTGCTTGTAGTCCGGATGGGGCCCGAGCCCCATCGAATGCCCTTCGACGTAACGGCTGCCACCGTTGTTGCACAGGTAATAGGCGCCGTCGGGACCGATCGCGAGGCCGTTGGGCCCGCCACCGCAGTCCGAGAAAAGGCTGACGGTGCCATCCGGCGCAATCCGCGAACAGCGACCATTGCGGATTTCGGTTACGATCAGCGAGCCGTCGTCAAACACGATCGGCCCCTCAGGGAAGCCGAAACCGGTCGCGCGAATTGTCACCTCTGTCATGTGGTTGCCTCTTTCAAATAGCGCCGGGCGTCGCGGGCGATTGCTTAGTCGACAAGAAGGACTGTACGCCCAACTGCAATTGTCATAGCAATCTTAATGAGGATTTCAGGCCGAACAGCTGCATGCCACTTGTTGAAGGAGCTCCATTTTGGAACCGTTGTTTCATTTGTCCATCCCCGTCGATGACCTCGAACGCGCCAAAGCTTTTTATATCGACACGCTCGGTTGTACGGTTGGTCGTGAGACGCACGGCCGGTTTGACATCAATTTTTTCGGGCACCATATCGTCGCCCACCACGCCCCGCGCGAAGCCGCCAAGGAAAACGGCACGATCCCCTCGGATGGAGATATCGCGCCGCTGCGTCACTTCGGCGTCATCCTGCCGCTCGAAGACTGGCAGCGGATGGAACAGCGACTGAGCACGCGTGATATCGAATTTACCCTGTCGCCGCGGCTATCCTTCAAGGACAAGCCGGCCGAACAGCACATCATGATGTTGCCGGACGGTTGCGGCAATATCGTCGAGTTCAAGTCGCAACCGCGCGAGCGTGTATTTGCAACATAATGTCGGTGACAAGCGGGAACTTCGAAGGCCTTTTTTGGTAACTCTCCGAGCGCGCTGCACTTGAATTCGCTACTTAAGATGTCGCAAGGTGAGTTGGAGTTTGGAGACGTCGAGAGGCGCCCGCCAGCCGACACGTCGCGCGTCCCGTTTTTCAAAGCAAAGCATCACTATGACATCAAATGCCAGCAAGATTCACCCGTTTGTGTTGTCAGGCGGCTCCGGCACGCGCCTGTGGCCGCTGTCACGCAGCAATTACCCAAAGCAGTTTCAGGCCCTGGGTGGCGGTGAATACAGCCTCCTGCAGCAAAGCTGCCTGCGGGTAGGCGCGCCGGATTTCGCCAGTTGTTCGATACTTTGCAACAACGAGCATCGTTTTCTGGTCGCAGAGCAGGTGCAACTCGCCGGGATTGAGAATGCGTCAATTGTCCTCGAGCCGGTCGGGCGCAATACGGCCCCGGCCGCGCTGATGTCGGCGCTCATCGCGGCGAGGCGGGACCCGGAAGCCCTAGTTCTGCTGATGCCATCGGATCATGTCATCGTCGAAACGGATGCCTTTCAGCGTACGATCCTGAAAGGGGTTGCAGCGGCGGACAGCGGGCGGATCGTGACGTTTGGCGTCAAGCCGGACAAGCCCGAGACCGGTTACGGCTATATCGAAGTCGGTGACGCAGAAAACAGTGTTCATACGGTCACGCGCTTTGTCGAAAAGCCGCCAAAGGAAACCGCTGAGGCGTACTTGAAGGCTGGCAATTTCCTGTGGAATGCCGGCATCTTCCTGTTCTCGGCGCGTGCCATGATCGCGGCATTCGAACAGCATGCACCCGATACGCTGCGCCATTGCCGTGCCGCGCTCGAGAACGCAGCGGCGGATCTCGATTTCCTGCGCCTCGACGAGGCGTCCTATGCCCAGTGCGAGAACCTGTCGATCGACTATGCCATTATCGAGAAAAGTGACGACGTCGCCTGCGTGCCATTGGAAAGCGACTGGAGTGACCTCGGCTCGTGGCACGCGCTTTGGGAAATCGGCGAAAAAGATGGTGAGGGTAACGTCACCGGTGGCGACGTGGTGCTGCATGATACGCGCGATAGCTATGTCCAAAGCGCGGATGGCGTGTGCATGTCGTTGATCGGCATGGATGGTGTCATTGCGGTCGCGACGCAAGATGCCATCTTGTTGGCACCGAAAGGGCGTGCACAGGACGTCAAGCATGTCGTTGACAAGTTGAAGCAGAGCGGGCGCGCAGAAGCCGAGTTTCACAAGCGGGTCTACCGGCCCTGGGGCTGGTATGAGCAGCGCGGCCAGGGCACGCGCTTCCAGGTGAAGTATTTGATGGTCAAGCCGGGTGCGAAGCTTTCGCTGCAGAGCCACCATCATCGCGCCGAACACTGGGTCGTTGTTTCCGGCACGGCCGAGGTGACCGTGGATGACAAGACGTTCCTGATGACGGAAAACGAGTCGACCTATATTCCGCTCGGCGCGACGCACCGTCTTGCCAATCCGGGCAAGTTGCCGGCTTTGCTGGTCGAAATCCAATCCGGGTCGTACCTCGGTGAGGATGACATTGTTCGCTATGAAGATGATTTCAATCGCGACAAAGAAGGTCCGTGAGCGGGTGTTAAGCTTCATTTGCGAGAACACCTGAACAACAGAAATGTCCAGAGCACCGGCGGTCGGCGAAAAACCGCCACAATCGCCGCCTAATCTTCCCTTTGAGCCGTGCCCACCGTGCACGCTCGAACCGGCATTGCTAGCCAGTAAGCTCCTCGCCGAGTAATGTGATTGCATATTGAGCGCCCTTGGCGCCTGGCACCACGGTGCACCAATATTGCAATCACTGCGAGGGGACTGAACCGCGCCCTGACCACCCAAAACGTGAAAGACGGCTGAGTGCGCATTATTGCGTGCGCAGGCCCTGGCAGACGGAGAGACCGCATGGAACTGAACAGGCGCAATTTTTTCGGCGTGGCTGCCGCCTCGCCCTTGGCTGCAAAAGAGACCGCAGCCAAAGTGATCGAGGCTGCCGAAATGGAAGCCTCCGGCATGAGCATCTACAGCGATAGCATGTACACCGGAATCAACAGCTATGGCTTTGACTTGGATGACAGCGAAGACGCGCCCATGCGCACGCTCTGGGATGCCATCAAAGACCTTGGCATGCCGGACTGGAAGAAGGATGATCTTTGGGCTGATGCCAAGCGCTCGCGCACGATCGATCCTGACATTGCCTCGATGCGCTCCCTCTCGATGAACGCGAAATTGCAGATGCAATGGAAGCGCAATTACCAGTTGCTGATCGACCGTGCCTACGAGCAGCAATTGATGGAGCGCCGGAAGCGCAAATTCTTCGAGAAGCACAAGGACGTGCAGGAGTATTAAATTCGCAGTCGTGGGCCGCCGTTCGGTGAAGGCTCGCTGACATGTGTGGTGGCGCCGCGCGTGTTCGCATGCGCGGCGTCTTGCTGTGTCGCAATGCTCGCCCTGATTGGCCGAACCTACATTGCCGGACCTTGCGTGAAGGCGGCCGAGACGCCGGCATCGATGGGCATGCTGGCCCCCGTGATCGCACGTGCCGCGTCGCTGCACAAATAGGCGATGGCGCTGGCGATTTGCTCGGGCTGGATAAAATCGCCGGCCTGATTGAGGTTGGCGCGATAGCGGGTGGCCATATCGTCCCAACTGATGGCGCGTTCGTCGGCGAGCGCCTGGATGCGCTTTTTTATAATCGGTGTCAGGACGGAACCAGGCAGGATAGCGTTGCACGTGACGTTGGCATCGCTGATCGTTTCCGCAGCCGTTGATCGGGTCAAACCAAGCAGTGCCGTTTTGCCGGTGACGTAATCGGCGCGTCCGGCGCGGGCACCCATGCCGAGCATCGATGAGATGTTGATGATCCGTCCGAAACCGCGCGCCTGCATTCCGCCGAGAACGAGCTTTGTGAGATGAAAGGGCGCCGTAACATTGACGGCCATGGCATAATCCCACGCGTCCAGCGGAAACTCAATGATCTCGTGGTAATGCCGTTTGACGGCGTTGTTGATGAGAATGTCCACGGGCCCGAGCCGCGCTTCGGTATCGCGCGCAAGTTGTTCGACCTGCCCACGATCCGAAAGATCGGCGGCGTGAAACTGGACGTCGACGCCGAGTTGTTCGGCCAAAGCGGCGCAGTGCGCCTCGTGCGCATCGGCAGCGCCGATATCGTTCAACATCAGTCGGCAGCCCTGGCGCCCTAACGCCTCGGCAATGGCGCTGCCGATGCCGCCCATCGCCCCGGTAATCAACGCAACTCTGCTGTCGAGCACAATGGCAACTCCTGTCTATGGAAACGCGTGGTGTAAAGGGTGCTCAGCCCATATACAACCCGCCGTTGGCATGGACTAGTTCACCGGTCATGAAGCGCGCGGCGTCCGAGCTGAGAAACACGATGATGTCTGCGATGTCGCCGGGCTGGGCCATCGCACCGAGCGGTACGAGGTCAGACTGCTCCGACATCTCGATTTCGGAGAATTGATAGCGCGGCTGCGCGGTGTCTGTGATGCCCGGCGCGATGGCGTTGACGCGGATTTTATGCGGCGCAAGGGCCAGCGCCATCGAGCGGGTCATGCCGATGATCCCAGTCTTGCTCGCGGAATAGTGCACGCCAAGCACATGCCCGCGCACAGACGACGACGATATATTCACGATCGAGCCGGCGACTTTGTCGGCGACCATGTGGCGGGCGGCGGCCTGCGCCGTGAGGAAACTGCCCTTCAGATTGACGCCGAGGACCTGGTCCCATTCCGCTTCTGCAAGGTCGAGGAATTCGGAACGCGGAAACACACCCGCATTGTTGACGAGTATGTCGAGGCCGCCAAGCCCGGCATGGGCTGCATCGACGATGCGCTGGACTTCCGGTTGGCTGGCAACACTGCCTTGGATGAGCATGGCCTCGCGGCCCAAGCTGTTGACCTCATCGGCGACAACGAGGGCGGCGGCTTCATCATCAAGCCAGTTGATCGCGACGTTCGCGCCAGCGTCGGCGAGCGCCAATACGGCCGACCGGCCAATGCCCTGCTGTGCGCCCGTGACCAGGGCCTTGCGGCCCTCCAGCGACGTGCTGTTTAGTGTCATGACGATCTCCTCCGTTGCCATTCATGATTGAACACCAAGCAGGCGAGGCCGTCCATCTATAGGGCGATGCGTGGGGCCGCAATAAGTTGCTCCTTCGCGGCGCGCGAGAGCTTTTTGATTGCATGTTCGCGCTTCTGGGCGTCGGACCGGGTGCCGCAGGGGGCGCTGTATACCAGTGCGACGGGACGGCGAGACCGGGTGTAGCGGGCGCCACGCGCACTTTCGTTGTGCTGAATGATCCGCGCCGCCACGTCACGCGCGATGCCACAATAAAGTGAGCGATCGGCGCAGCGCACGAGATAGACCGAGTAGGTAGCGGCGGTGTCAGGCATGCCACTCAGCTACCAGCATTCGGTTGGCAACTGCTTAACGTTGGGATTATGGCTCGATCACGAAACCTTCGTAGCCGTTGCTTGCAACCTCGTCGCACTTTTCCTTGTAGCGCGTCACACCGCCGACATAGGGCATGAAGACGCGCGGCTTGCCCGGTATATTGGCGCCCATGTACCAGGAGTTGGCAAGCGGATAGAGCGTGCTGTCGGCAACCTCATTGTTGTGCTCGACCCAATAGTCCTCGGCAGCCTTTTCCGCCTCGATGCGATGGCGGCCAGTGTTGCGCATGTGATTGAGGCAGTCGGTGATCCAGTCGACGTGCTGTTCGCACGACAGGATCATCTGGCTTTTGACGCCCGGGCTTTGCGGGCCGGTGATCATGAACATGTTCGGATAACCCGCCACCATGATACCGAGATAGGTGCGCGGTCCATCCTGCCACTTGTCGCCGATCGGCGGGCCGTCGTCGGCGCGAATGTCGATTTCCTTCATCGCGCCGGTCATGGCATCAAAACCGGTCGCGAACACGATCGCGTCGAGTTCGAAGTCGCCTTCAGCCGTGCGCAGTCCGGTCTCTGTGATGGTTTCGATAGGATGCGTGCGCACGTCGACGAGCGTGACGTTGTCGCGGTTGTAGGTCTCGTAGTAGTTGGTATCGAGGATCAGGCGCTTGGTGCCGATCGGATGGTTGTTGGGGCAGAGCAGCTCCGCTGTTTTCTGGTCCTTGACGGTGGCGCGGATCTTATTGCGCACGAACTCCGACGCGGTGTCATTGGCTTCCTTGTTGGTCAGCAGGTCGGTGAAGGCGTAGAGATAGCTGATGCTGCCGCCGGCGGCCCACTTTTCCTCATAGATGCGATTGCGTTCTTCCTCGCTGACTTCCAGCGCGGAGTGCGTCGGCGGCGGATAACCGGCGATGCCGAACGGTGTGTCGAACGCGTCGCGGCGACGCTGGGGATACTCAGACTTGTGTGTGCGCTCAATTTCCGGGTCCATCGGCCCGTTGCGCGCCGGCAGGCTGAAGTTCGCGGTGCGCTGGAACACGTGGAGATGTTTGGCGGCGGCGGCTATGTGCGGGATCGATTGAACGCCAGACGAGCCGGTGCCGATGATGCCAACGCGTTGTCCGGAAAAGTCGACGCCGTCGTGTGGCCACAGACCGGTGTGGTACCACTTGCCTTTGAATGTATCGATGCCCGGATAATCAGGTGTTCGCGGGGTCGAAAGATTGCCGGTTGCCATGATGCAGTAGGGCGCCGTCAGCGTCTTGCCGGCATCCGTCGTCAGGCTCCAGAGCTTGCTCTGACTGTCGAAGTGGGCAGACTTGACGCGCGTGTTGAACTGCACGTCGCGGCGCAGATCGAAGCGATCGGCGACGTGCTGGACGTACTTGAGGATTTCCGGTTGCGTGCCATAGCGTTCCGGCCAGTTCCACTCCTGTTGCAGGTCATCCGAGAATGAATAGGAGTATTCAAGGCTGTCGACGTCGCAGCGGCAGCCCGGATAGCGGTTCCAGTACCAGGTGCCGCCGACATCATCGGCGGCTTCGAGGACATGCACGCGGTAGCCTTCGCCACGTAGCTTGTGCAGTGCATAAAGTCCGCCGACACCGGCCCCGACAACCAGGACATCATAATCGCCCTTGCCGGCGCCGCTCTGCATTTCCGTATCCTGCATGTTGTTTCACCTCGGTTATGTTGTCGAGTGGCCGCTGCGGCGGTCGTCGCAAGCTAGGCATCCATCGTGTCGGGAGAGAACCCGAGCCGCTCCTGAAAGCGATCGCGGTAACGATCCCACGCTTCCGGATTGACCATGCGTGGCGGCACCTTGCCTTGAAAAATATCAATCCATTGTTCGGCCGCCCAAACGCCCATGTTCTCCATTGCCTCATGTGTCACGCCGGCGCTGTGGGGTGTTGCGATGACGTTTTCCATCTTTAGGAGCGGATGCGCGATCGGCGTCGGTTCCTCCCACCATACATCAACGCCGGCGCCCGCCAGCTGTCCTGCGGTCAACGCCGCGGCGAGATCATCCTCGTTATGGATGCCGCCACGTGCGGTGGTGACAAAATAGGCCGTTGGTTTCATGCGTGCAAATGCGGCGGCATCGACCATGTTGAGTGTTTCGTCTGTGCGCGGGCAATGCACGGAAATATAATCGCTTTCCGAGAACAGCGTTTCCCAATCGACCTTCTCGGCACCGCGTTCGGTCATTTGTTCGGCCGAGACGTAGGGATCGTAGGCGATAACGCGCATGCGGAACGCCTTGGCAATCTCGGCGCTGCGCGTGCCGATCTGACCGATCCCGATGATGCCGAGGGTTTTGCCGAGGATGTCATTGCCAACGAAGCCGTGGCGGCTCATCCTGTCGATCGAGCGCATGCCGCGATCGGCAGCCGCGATCTTTTTTGAAAGCCCGAGGATCAGCCCGAACGCATGCTCGGCAACGGCCTCCTTGTTGGTGCCGGATTGATTGCACACGATAATGCCGGCATTGGTGCAGGCGTCGACGTCGATCATGTCATAACCGGCACCCGTTGAGCAGACCGCCAGCAGATTGGGCATGCGCTCGACAAACGCCCGGTCGGCGAGATAGGCGGGATCGAGCTCGGTGCGCGGCATGATCTGATAGCCATGCATGGTCTGCAATTCGGCTTCATTGACCTCGGCGCCGGCGGCGTGGTGCAGGTGCGTGAGGTCGATGGTCTCGCTCTTGCCAAGAATATCGACGGCATGCCCGTTCATCCATCGCTCGAAATAGACCAGTTTGGCAATGTTGGCCGCCATCGACGTCTCCTTGGTCACCGTCTCGCCTAGGATTTAACGCGCCCAGCGGAGAGAGCCAATCCACACACTGATCGCGCGGGGAAAATCCGGCGGTGAGAGGCCGGCAGGGCGCGAATTGCGCCGAGATGCCGGAATATTTCCGGTTGGCGGCCCGTTCTGATCCGTCTGCTAACGGTTCACTAACCATCGTCGATAAAAGACGGACCGAGTTCATTAACCGTAAAAGGCCTCGCGCGTAGCTTGGGCGCAACTCAGTGTTTCCAGCGTGGGATGACAGGCGTGTCAACGAGTACAACAAGCTATTTCGATCACAAACATATGGCCAATCAGTTTGCTGCCGTCGCAGCGGGGCGGGCGGGCCTGATCATGTTTGCGGTGGCGTTGTTGACGTCGGCGTCTTTGCTGTTTTCCGTGCAGCCGTTGTTTGCCAAAATGGTTCTGCCGCATCTTGGCGGGTCGCCGTCGGTGTGGGCCGTGGCGATGTGCTTTTTCCAAGCCGCGCTGCTCGCCGGCTATTGCTATGCACACTCCCTCAACCGGTTCGCGCCGGCATGGCTTGCGCCGATCGTGCATCTTGTTGTCTGCGCGGCGGCAGCACTTATGCTGCCGTTCGCATTGCCGGAATGGGCCAATGAGCCATCGAGTGGGAATACCTATCTCTGGCTTGTCTCTGTGCTGGCCGTTGGCGTCGGCCTGCCGTTTTTTGCAACATCCGCGAACGCGCCGCTGCTGCAGGCATGGTTCTCGCGCTCCGGTCATCCGCACGCATCTGACCCCTACTTTCTATACGGTGCATCAAACCTCGGCTCCCTGGTGTCACTGCTTTCCTATCCCTTCCTGATTGAGCCGATGTTCGGCCTCGACGCGCAGCGCGCGATCTGGGCGACCGGCTTCGGCATGCTGATGCTGATGCTCGGCGGCTGCGCGGTCTTGATGCTCGCCAGCCAAAACAAGGCTGCGACGCGCGAGGTTGCGGCAACGCCTGACGCAGATGTCGTCGGTGTCACGCTCAGCGATCGCCTGACCTGGATTGGGCTCGCGTTTATTCCATCGGCGCTGCTGGTTGCGTTCACAACGCACATCACGACGGACATCGCTTCAGCGCCGTTCCTGTGGGTCATCCCGCTGGCAACGTTCCTTGGTACGTTCGTGATCGTTTTCCGGGACGAGTCGATGATCCCGCATCAACCGGTGCTGCGCGCGCATCCGATCCTGGTGGCGAGTGCGATTGTTTTTGTTGTGATGCCGCACGCCGGCGGCACGGTGCTGCAGGCGCTGCTCGGATTTGCAACTTTCGTGGTCACGACTTTGGTCAGTCATCGTGCGCTCTATCAGGCGCGCCCGGCGGCGGCGAAACTCACCGAGTTCTATCTCTATATGTCGCTGGGCGGTGTGCTTGGTGGGATGTTTGCAGCGTTGATCGCGCCGCAGTTGTTCAACTCCGTGGTCGAATATCCGCTGCTCATCATTGTTGGTCTGTTCGCACGTCCCAGCGTGTGGGGCGCGTTGCGCAAGGCCGCGCTCGAGACGCTGACGCGACAACAATGGTTGATGGTTGCCGGTTCTGTCGCCACGCTTGTTGTTCTGCACGCGACAGGCCTGATGCCGGGTGGTGCAATGACATCGCTCGTCCTGGTTGTTTCGCTGGCACTGGCCGTCGCAATCACCGTGTTCGCCGATCGCGCTGCGATCCTGGCACTCTTGGGCGTGGCGGCAATCGTCGTGACGCTGTTTGCGGCAACATCGAACAGTGACGGCTACAGCGAGCGCAGCTTCTTTGGTGTCTCACGCGTTATCGACAGTCCCGATGGCCGTCATCGTCTTCTGATTCACGGTTCGACCATTCATGGCGGACAGAAACTGCGTGACGACAAGGGTGCGAAGCTCGCCCGGGCGGAACCGATCATGTACTACCATGCCAACGGGCCGATGGCTCGCGGGTTCGACCTTGTGCGCAGCGGTAAACCAGGCATCAAACTCAATGCCGGTGTCGTCGGCTTGGGTGCCGGCTCGCTTGCCTGTGCCTTGCTGCCCGGCGAAACGCTGACCTATTTCGAGATCGACCCGGTTGTGGTCTCGATCGCGCGGGACCCGAAACACTTCACGTTCCTGTCAGGGTGTGCGCCGCATACCAAAACGGTTCTCGGCGACGCCCGCCTGACGCTCGCCAAGCAGCCGACCGGCACGTTCGATTACCTCGTCGTCGATGCGTTTTCATCCGATGCGGTGCCGGTGCACCTGCTGACGCAGGAGGCGCTCAATCTCTATCTTTCACGGATTGCCGCTGATGGCTTGATCGCTTTCCATATCTCGAACCGTCATATGGAATTGGAAAGTGTTGTGGCAGCGACGGTTGCCAAGATCCCTGGTGTGCACATGGCAGCCGTGCTGCAAAAGGACGCCAAACGCAGCATCGACAACCATCCGAGCCATGTCGTCTATCTTTCGCGCAACCGTGCGACGATCGAGCAGGCAATGCGTTTGCCGGGCGCGCGGGCGGTCGATGCACGACAGACGGCGGCGTGGTCGGACAACTATGCCGATATCCTGAGCGCAATCTGGCGGCGATACGTCGACTAGTTGCGAGTTGGCCAGTCAGCCTAGTGTTCCGACTCCGACGCTTGGTTCCCAAGCGTCTCCGCAGGAACACGAGACAACTTTTTGATTGTGTTCTGGATTCACGAACACGATCCGACGTTCCCCCGGAATCAAGTGTTCGATCCAGAAAACTAGGTTGTTTCCAGAAGACCGTCGAGAAATGCCGGAATGTGGTTTTGCATGATCGCGTATTCCGGCGTGCCCGGCGCCGGCCGGGAGCCGCCGAGATGGCCCAGGATTGTCGGAATGTCGACCCATTCAGCGTGCGCAAGGCCGTCGTAAAGCTCCGAAGAGAGATAGCCTGGGATCGTCCGGTCCGTTGTTGAGACGAGGAGCAGGCATTTTGCCTTGATCTGTGCCAGCGCGGCTGTCATGTCGCCGCCGAACGGTTTCGACGCATCGTGATGACGCGATGCGTTATAGCGCCATAGGATGCTGTTCGCGTCCCAGTTCTGGGCCCACTGCGCGCCGATCGCGTGCATCGCAGACCGGTGTTCAGCCTCGGTCGTCAGCGTGCGCAGGTAGTCGTCGCTGAAGATCCATGGAAAATAAACAAGCCCGCCGTTGCGGATCGCTTCGGTCGGGTTGTCCGTATAGTTGCCGTCCTGGTAACCGGGGTGCGAGGTGACCATCGCCGTCAGCGTCTCGACGATGGACCCGAAGAGGGCATCGCTGCGCGCTGCCGGTACGATCAGGACGAGGCCGCGCATGAAACCCGGATAATTGATGCCCCACTCGACGCCTTGGAAGGAACCCATCGAGGGACCAGTAACCGCGTGCAACTGGTCGAGACCCAGTCCATCTGTCACGAGGGCATGCTCGGCGCGCACCATGTCGCGGATCGTATAGCGTGGAAATTTCGTGCCGAGACCATCGCCCGGTTGGGCCGACGTGCCGCCACCGATCGCATCCGTAGAAATGAAGAAGTATTTGTCGGTGTCGAACGGCTTGCCTGGGCCGAGCATTTGGTCGGGCCAGTGAAGATTATTGCTGGTCCCGGGCAGCATCAAAACGGCATTATCGCGGGTGGCATTGAGTGTGCCATGGGCGGCGTAGCCAACCCGGACATCGTGCAGTTCCTGACCGTTCTCGAACGTGAACTGCTCGATGATGTGAGTGCCTGGATGGCCTGACATGATTGTAACCTTGCCTGTCTACCGGTCTGCCGGATGCCTCGGGAGGCGGATCGGACAGTTGCCTGTGTTGCCGGCTCCGACTTCGGCCAAGGTGCTTTCGTCGACATCCGTCTGGAACGTCGCGTGAAAGCGGTTGACCATGTTGCTGAGGCCGACCGTCAGGCAGATGTCGATGATTTGCTGGTGCGAAAAATGCGCCGCCAAATCGCCGTACGTCGCATCATCGATCGGCTCGAGCCGCGTGGATTTTTGCGCATAGCGGATGATCGCTGCTTCCGGCGCGCTGTAGATGCCGGCAGGCAACGGATCATCCGTGAGATGCTGCATTTGTTCGTCCGACAGTCCCAGCCCCCGACCGAGGGCAATATGGGTGGGGATTCAATAAAAACAGTCGTTGACCGAGGTCGCCGTCAGGTAGGCCAACTCGCCGTGCTGTGGGTTGAGCGTGGAATCGCGCCGATAGACCGTCTGAATGAGCTCATAGAACGCGGTGAGTGCCTCGGGGCGGTTGGCGAGTGCGCGGAAGACGTTGAGAAGGCGGCCACGCGCGGCGCCGGCGTCGAGCAAGGCCTGTCGGGTTGCAGGATCGGTCGTCGGTTCGTTTTCGTCGATGATGGGAATGCGCGCCATAGGGCCTCCGTTCGCCGGTTAGCGTTTGGCTTCGATGTCTATTTCGATCAGATGGGGACGTTTCGATGCGAGCGCTGCCTGCATCGCCGGGCCAATGTCGGCAGCAGCGGTGACATGGGTGCCAGCGACGCCCATGCCGCTTGCCATCTCAACAAAGCCAAGCCGCGGTTCGCCGAGGTCCATGTGCGCGTAGGGCTCCTGGCTGGCAATGTCGAAGCGCTGCCGGTAAACGTCGATGTTGTGTTTCAGGACGCGATACTCGCGGTTGGCGAGAATGACGAAGACGATTGGTAGCTCAACGTGTGCTGCAGTCCAAAGTGCCTGGATTGCGTACATCGCCGAGCCGTCGCCCGAGAGGCAGATCACAGGTCGGTCGGGCTCGGCGACAGCGATGCCAAGGGCGCCCGCAATGCCCTGACCGATGCCGCCGCCGCGGGCGCCGTAGTAGTCGCCGGCGCCTGCGAAATCGATCGTGCGCGCGAGATCGAGGCTCGCGGTGATGGTCTCATCGACGACGATCGCGTTGTCTGGCAGGGCATCGCGGATTTCGGTCATGACGCGCGGCATCGAGATGGGTTCGCGGTCCCAGGCGCGTTCAGTGCGCGCCTTCTGGACCGCTATCTCTTTGGCTTTGCGCTCCGCCAACACGGTGTTGCGTGTTTTTACCTCGGCGTGATAGGCGCCCGAGCCCTGTGACCCGAGCGCGCCCGTCAAGCTGCTAAGGGTGACACCAATGTCGCCGACGATGCCGGCGGTTGGCGCAATGCTGTGGGCCAAGCGCTCTGGCGTGGACTCGATGTGGATGACGTTTGCGCCGTCGGGGAACGGTCCGTCGCTCGCATACCAGACGTCTTCGAAGAACGGTCCGCCAACGAGCACGACGAGATCGCTGTCACCGAGCGCCTGCTTGATGGCGCCGGCATCCAGCGGCAAACCGTGGCGTGCCGACGAGTGCTCGGTTGGAAAGCTGCAATGCAGCTTGAGGCCTTCGGTCCAGACCGAGGCGCCGAGCGCTTCGGCAAGTTGCACGAGGGCGGCGTTGGCGCCGCTGCGCGCGACGTCATCGCCGGTGACGATGACCGGCCGCCTGGCCGCCAGCATCAGCGCCGCGACTTCCTCGATGGCGGCGGGTGCGGGGAGCGGCGCGCGATGGAGCGATGCCGGTATGGCGGCACCGATGTCGGTTTCCTGTTCCATCACGTCGATCGGGAGGCCGACGAAAACGGGGCCGGGCGGCCCGTCGTGGGCGACCTTGAATGCGCGGCGCAGGATCGACGCCATTTCATCGGCGCGTTCGACCTGCACCGACCATTTGGAGACCGGCGCCGCCATTGCAACGAGATCGTGGCCAAGCACCGGGTTGTTGAGCCGCAGCCGCGTATCCTGCTGGCCGGCGGTGACGATCATCGGCGAACCAGCCCTGAGCGCGCCGTACAGCATGCCAATGGCGTTGCCGAGGCCTGGTGCGACGTGCAGGCTGACGATGCCGGTATTGCCGGAGGCTTGCGCGTAGTAACTGGCGGCGCACAGCGCAATACTCTCCTGCAGTGCGGTAACATAACTAATGGACGGATAGGCGGCGAGGCTGTCGAGCAACGGGCTCTCGGTGGTACCGGGATTGCCAAAAATGCGCGTGACACCGTGCGCCACGAGACTGTCCATAAACACCTGCCGCCCGCGCATGGCCGTCTCCTGCTTGTTGCTTCTCAGGGATTGCCTGCGATTTTAGCATTGAACCTGACGCCACTCGATTGCGTATATAATGGATGTGACGCAGGTCGCTACGCTGCCCGGCAATTGTGATAGTCGGATACGAGATTTCAAGGCGGAGAATGAGCGATGCAACAGGCCCAGGATTTTTGTGATGAAAGCGCGGCGCTCTACGCGGTACTCAAGCCGGTATCCGATGATGCGTTTACGGTTCCGACGCTTTTCAACGATTGGACGATCAACGACATTCTGCAACACCTGCATCACTTCAATATCATGGCCGATCTGTCGTTGAACGATCCGGACAAGTTCGTGACGGAATACGCCAAGATTGCTACCCTGCGTGAGAAGGTCGGTTTTGTGGCGACGAGCAACGAATGTCTCGGCGGTATCAACGGGCGGTCGTTGCTCGAAGCCTGGCGCTCCTACTATGAGGAAATGACACCACGCTTTGCTGCCGCGGACCCGAAGCAGCGCGTCAAGTGGGCGGGACCTGATATGAGCGCGCGATCGTCGATCACTGCGCGGCTGATGGAGACCTGGGCCCATGGTCAGGAGATTTTCGATCTGCTCGGGTTGAGAAGAGACAACACGGATCGCATCAAGAATATCGCGCATCTTGGCACCAATACATTCGGCTGGACGTTTGCCAATCGCAAGCAAGCCGAGCCGGGGCCGATGCCGTATGTGCAATTGCAGGCGCCATCCGGCGATACCTGGGCATGGGGCGTGGCCTCAGATGATGAACGCGTGGAGGGCTTGGCAGAGGAATTCTGTCAGGTTGTTTGCCAGACGCGTAACATTGCCGATACCAAGTTGCAGGTCACCGGTCCCGTTGCAACGCAGTGGATGGCGATCGCGCAATGTTTCGCCGGTGCACCAAAGGATCCGCCCGCGCCTGGCACGCGCGTTATGCAGGTCGGCGGTATCGGCTGAGAATTGCCGGCGCGGGATGCGCCGCGACCACGGATTGAAGGACACGCCCGGAACGCCCGGAACGCCCAGAGGACGCCCAGAGGACGCCCAGGGAAACACCAAGGAAATCGCTATGACCTATGAAACGCTGACGTTTGATGTTGCCGACGGCGTCGCAACCATCACGCTCAACCGGCCGGAGGCGGTGAACGCCATGAACCGGACCATGATGCTTGATCTGTTCGCGGTGGCGCAGCGTTGTGATGCCGACGATGCGATCCGCGCCGTGGTCATGACCGGCAGTGGCAAGATGTTTTGTGCCGGCGGCGATCTCAAGGACTTTGCCGCGCAAGGCGATGACATGCCGGCCTATATCACCGAGCTTGCGACCTATCTGCATGCCGCGGTCACGCGATTTCAACGCATGGATGCGCCGCTTGTGATCGCTGTCAACGGTATGGCGGCCGGCGGTGGCCTCAGTCTTGTCGCGTCCGGCGATGTTGTGATGGCATCCGAAGATGCCGCCTTCACCTGCGCCTACACAAATGCCGGCATTACGCCCGATGGCAGTTCAACGTATTTTCTCGCCAAACATGTCGGCCTGCTGCGCGCCAAGGAACTGGTGCTGACCAATCGCCGGTTGTCGGCGCAGGAGGCATTGGATTGGGGCCTCGTGACCCGGGTTTTGCCAGGTGACCAGTTGCTCGCCGAGGCGCGCGCGCTGGCCGCGCAACTGGCCGCGGGGCCGACGAAAGCCTATGGCGGTGCCAAACGCCTGTTGCTGTCGGCTTACTCAGGCACGCTCGAAACACAGCTCGAAGATGAGTCTGCCAGCATCACCAAGCAGGTCAAGGATCACGATGGCCGCGAAGGCATCGAAGCCTTCGCCGCGCGCCGCAAACCGGAGTTCAAGGGGCGATAAAAAATAGGCGTCAAGCCTCGTTGCGCCCGCGGATGTCATCGAAGTAGGCGATCAGATCTTTGCTCTGGCGGACGTCGGCATATCGGCGGTCGACATCGCGCAGGTTGGCCTCATGACTGTCCTGAGCCGGATCACCGCAGCAGTCGTCGACGGCGACTGTTCGATAGCCGTAGCTGAACGAGTCGATCACGGTGGCGCGCACACAGCCCGACGTCACGCAGCCGGTGACGATTGCGGTATCGATGCGATGCTTCGTCAGGAACGATGTGATCGGCGTCTGGAAGAACATCGAGGGGGCTGATTTCAGGAACGTGAAATCATACTCGGGGTCGTGGATCAGCGGGTCGATGTCGAGCGCACCACTGCCAATGAAAAACTCCTCGTGTAGCGCATCGACCTTCCAGTATTGGATGTCCTTATCGGATTGCCAGCCGACCGTGCAACTCGCCACCGGGATGTTGGCCCGGCGCGCTGCTTCGAGGAGCCCGACGGTCTGATCGCGCGCGGCATGAATGCGCGGATTTTTACCCATTGTGTAGTCAGGATCGGTAAAGCCGCGCTGGAAATCGACGACGAGGACGGCCGGCCGTTCGCCATAACCGACTTCGCGCGCACCATATGTGGCTGTTTGAAAGGCGTCTGACATCGGGCGATCCTCCGGATTGTTGAATTCTCTTCGCCCAAATGAACCGTCATCGCGCCGTGCTGTCAAACCGATGGTTGATGCTTGATGCCTGCAATCCAGTTGCTTTGTGATAGCCTTGGCCAAAGCGAGGACCGCAACCGCCCTTTCGCCACCAATAACGAGGGATGCTTCATGACGGATCGGATCAAACTGGGCGCCGCACTGCCTCTCAGTGATATCGGCGGCGACCCGTCGGTCGTGACAACTTTCGCGCAGGCCGCCGAGGCGCTGGGCTATGACCATCTCTGCGCGACCGACCATGTGCTTGGGGTCAATGTTGCGAGCCGGACGGATTGGGGGGCGAAAAATACCTCCGATGACCTGTTCCACGATCCGTTCGTGCTGCTCGGTTTTTTGGCAGCGGCAACGCGCAAGATCGAGTTTTCGACACAGGTGCTGATCCTGGCGCAGCGCCAGACGGTGCTGGTTGCCAAGCAGGCGGCATGTGTCGATGTGCTCTCCGGCGGCCGCCTGCGTCTCGGCGTCGGTATCGGCTGGAATGAAGCCGAATATACCGGCCTCAACGAAACTTGGAACAATCGCGGCGCGCGGTCATCCGAGCAGGTTGACGTGATGCGCGCTCTGTGGGCCAACAAGCACGTCACGTTCGATGGCAAATGGCACACGATACCGGATGCCGGCATCAATCCGCGCCCGGCAGCAGGGACGATCCCGGTTTGGTTTGGCGGGCATGCCGATCGCATGATCAGACGTACCGCGAAGCTCGGCGATGGCTGGATGATGCTCGAGCATGGCCCGGGCCCCGAGGCGATCGCTTCGTTCGAAAAGCTCCGCGGCTATGCCAGGGAAGCGGGGCGCGATCCGGCCGAGCTTGGATTGGAAGTCTGGATGTCACCGGTTGGCGATCCCGACGAATGGCGACGCGCTATCGCGTTCTGGAAAGCCGCGGGTGTCACGCACATTACGTGCAACAACACCTATCGCCGCCGCAATCACAAACGCATCGAAGGCACCTCGCTCGGCGATCATATCGCCGGCATTGAGCGGTTTATCGAAGTCGTCCGAGCCGAGCTCTGATTGGATATTCTGAGTTCCGGTCTCACGCGATCTGCGTTAGGCTATTTGCCATGTCCGGATTCTCCGAAGATAAATCGCCGGCCTACGAGCCGCGGCCCTCTGGCGGCTATGTCGACAAGGCCACTTTCTGCCGCTGGGTCGAGCGCCAGGAGCGCAAGTACGAGTGGAAGGAGGGCCGCATCGTGCAGATGACGAATGTCAGCTGGGCGCATAGCAACATCGTGACAAACTTCATAATGGCCCTAGGAGAATGCCTGGATCGGGACAATTGGTCGATAATGGCCGTTGATTTTGGTGTCGAGACGGATGATGCGATCAGATATCCGGACATCGTTGTCGAGGCTATGAACTCCGATGATCCGAAACGCCGCCGTTCGGAAGCGCCAATTGTCATGGTCGAAGTCTTGTCGCCCTCTTCCGGTGCGCGCGACTTCGTCGAGAAACTCGCCGAGTACCAGACCTTTACGACACTGGAAGCCTACGTTGTCGCCAGCCAGGATGAGCCAATCTGTTGGCTCTGGCAGCGGCGGGAGGACGGAACGTGGCCATCCGTTCCCGATGAAATCGCTGGTCGGAATGCAGCGATTGGCTTAAGGGCCCGGGGCGTCGAGCTGCCAATGGCCGAGATCTATCGCGGCATCGCCACCACCTAATTCAGAAAGCAATCCAATACATGTCTCGAACCAATGCTGCCGTCGCGCGCGCTGAGGCGTTCTGCAAGGCCTACGAACTGCGCGTGCCGATCCTAATGGCGCCGATGGCAGGTGCCTGTCCACCGGCGTTGGCCATTGCGGTTGGCAATGCCGGTGGCATGGGCGCCTGCGGCACGCTGATGATGCAGCCCGAGGGAATCAATGAGTGGGTCGACGAGGTGCGCCAGAATACGAACGGCGCTTTCCAGCTGAATTTCTGGGTCCCCGATCCGGAACCGCATCGCGACGCCGAGCACGAAGCGGCGGTCCGTAGCTTCCTCGCTCAATGGGGCCCAGACGTGCCGGCGGACGCCGGAGATGCAACTCTGCCGGATTTTGAGAAGCAGTGCGATGCAATGATTGCGGCGGGGCCGCAGATAATTTCGTCGATCATGGGACTCTACCCGGAGGACATCGTCGAGCGCATCAAGGCGGCCAACATCAAGTGGTTCGCAACTGTCACCACCGTTGCCGAGGCCATCGCCGCGGAAGCTGCCGGCGCCGATGTCGTTGTCGCCCAGGGTATGGAGGCTGGTGGTCATCGCGGCGCGTTCAATGCCGGTGATGCCGACGCCGCCCTGGTCGGCCTATTCTCGCTGGTCCCCGCTGTCGCCGATGCTGTCGACGTGCCCGTGGTGGCGACCGGCGGCATTGCGGACGCGCGCGGGGTTGCGGCGGCGTTGACGCTTGGTGCGTCGGCGGTCCAAATCGGCACGGGCCTGCTGCGATCTCCGGAAGCCGGCATCGCGCCGGCCTGGGCCAAGGCGATCGGTGAATCCAAGCCAGAGCAGACCATCGCCACCAGGGCTTTCTCCGGCCGGTTGGGCCGCTCGATTCGGACGCGGTATGCGGTCGAAGCCGCGGCGGCCGACGCGCCGGAGCCGGCACCTTATTCCGTTCAGCGCGGTTTGACCCAAGCAATGCGCAGCGAAGCGGTCAGGGAAGATGATATCGACCGTATGCAGGCCTGGGCCGGCCAGTCGGCGGGCCTTGCCCAGGATCGGTCAGCCACCGAGATCGTCACGTCGCTGTGGACGGAAGCGCAGACGCTACTCGGTTGACGTCCAGGTTGAAAATGGAACGGCGGCCAAGCGCGAATTCTGATAGCGCAGTTCGCCCGTGACTTCGGCGCCCGTCCAGGTGGGCATTGCCGGGCGTTGCGTTTCGCTTTCAAGTTCAACCTCGGCGATCACGAGCCCGGCGTTGGCGCCGCTGAAAACATCGACTTCCCATAACAACTCACCGGCCGGGACAGGATAGCGGATTTTTTCGATGATCCCGCTTTGCCGCAGTTCCAGCATCTGCACGGCATCGCTGACGGGGACTTCGTACTCGAATTCGTCACGTTCGATGCCTCGATAGCCGGACTTGATTGTCAGCCACGCTTGCATTCTATCAACGACGCGGATTCGAATGGAGTTTGTGTCGGAAGCGGAGAGATAGGCCTGCCGAATGTGTTGTCCAGGAGCAGCACCGGCGCGCCACGTCTCGTTGGCCACCAGGAATTTGCGTTCAATTTCGACCGCCATTCATTCTCCGATTGAGGCATGTTGTACTATGTCGCAGCTGTGCGCCACCGAAGCCACTGCTTGATGCCGTCGCCCATGATCAGAGCCATATCCGCCGGTGGACACCATGGCTGGTGCTCGGTGAACGCTGTGACGCATTCCCGCCACGTGCATGGCATGCGTGTGATGTCCGTACCCCAGAACATGCGCGCCGACCCAAACGCTTCGTGAATAGCACGGTAGTGCGGCAGTAGACCAATAAACGGATAATTATCGGAAACGTACTGCGGCCCGCCTGTTATTTTGACGGCAACATTGGGGTGACGTGCAAGGGCCAGGACATCAGGCAGGCTGGCGAACGCGGCGTCATCGACGTTGCCGCGCCGCACGCCAAAATGATCGACGATCAAGCGCAGCCCCGGATGGCGCTCGGCGATGCGATCGACGTGGGCCAGATAGCCATCGGAGAGGAGTGCGATCGGCACGTTGAGCTTCTCAGCTTCCGGCCACAGCCAGTCCATCGTACCGTCGTCCATCCAGGTTTGCTCGTGTGGCTTCAAGAACGTGTAGCGCAGGCCGAGAACGCCAGGTTGATCGAGCCAGCGGGCGAGTTGATCGACACGGTCCGGCGCCAGCGGATCGATCCGGCCGAGGATCGCAAACCGATCCGGGTAGCGCTTTGCTGCGTCAAGTGCGAGTGCCAGCGATCCCAGATCCCAGCTTGGCGGATGCAGGACGGCGCCGTGGACGCCGGCCGCGTCCATCTCGCGCAGCGCCTCATCGAGCCCGAACGGCTTCCGGCGATGCGGCGGCACGACGTCAACTTCCTGCTCCCAGATGTGGATCTGTGCATCGATGATCTTCATGGAACCTCGCAGAAACTCGCGTTGTGATAACGTGTCGGTGGCCGTACTCGGCAAACTATGATTGCATGGCCAGCTGCGAGAATGAAGCAAGGACAGCGCTTGAGCCACGTCACGCCCACAACCGGCCCAGCCGATGTCAATACACCGCTCTTCGCGATTCCGGATTATCGCCGTGGTTGGCTACTCGGCCTGCTCTCGGGGATTGTGCGCTGGTTGGAATTCCTGGCGCTCGGCATCTTCGCCTACCAGTTGACTGAGTCGCCACCGCTTGTTGCGCTTCTTGCGATCGTCCGCGTCGCACCTTATGCGATACTTGGTTTCGTCGTCGGCGCATTGACCGACCGCTATGATCGCAAGCGACTGTTCATTCTGTGCCTGCTGGCCATGATCATGACGTCGGCGGGCATGATCTATCTCAGCCACACCGGGCAGGCGACCTATCCGATTATTTTGGCGACGACGCTGGCGACCGGAATCTACTGGCTGACGGACATGCCGATCCGGCGCCGGTTCATGGTCGATGCGGTCGGACCGGCGCGCATCGGTCGAGCCATGGGTATCGACAGCATCACCAACTACGCGACGCGCGGCATCGGCCCGCTGGCGGGGGGCGTCATCTTCCAGTGGTTCGGTGTGACGGGAGTTTTCTCGCTCAACCTCGTTCTCTATCTGATCGGCCTGATCCTGGTGCTGCGATTGAAACGTCCGACAGATCCGGTGACCGACGCCGCGGCTGCAGACAACAGCGGTCCGGCGCGTTCGGGCGCGATGACGCTCCTCACCAATCCGCGCTTCATGATCATCCTGGGCATCACGATTATCTACAACTTGTTCTGCAATCCGTTCGCGGCAATGATCCCGGTGTTCGGCAGCAAGGATTTTGGATTCTCACCGGCGGCGATTGGCACTTTGGCGAGTTTCGAGGGGCTTGGCGGCGTCATCGGGTCGATGTTGATCGGCATTTACATCCGGCAACAGCAGCTCTTTGCCGTATATTTTTTCGGCCCGGCCTTTTATCTGACCGTGCTCATCACGTTGTCGTACGTGCTGGAGCCAAGCGCGACGTTCATTGCGCTGGTATTTGCCAGTTTCGGCGGCGGCTGCTTTTCGGGCACGCAGTATGCACTGGTCTATACAACTGCGCCGCCGGAGTTGCGCGGTCGTGCGTTCGGCATCCTGGCGCTTGGTATCGGGTGCGCAACGCTTGGGCTTTGGAATGCGGGCTATCTGTTCAATCACTACGAATCGAACGTCGCACTGCGCATAATGGCGCTTGAAGGTTTGATCCCTCTATCGATCCTGGGATTGCTTTCGATGTTCACAAAACCGCCGCCTGCACCGACGCAGTAGGCGCCCATGAGACGACGGTGCATGAGCGGCAGTTTGCTCAGTCTTTCGGTGCCTGGTGGACCTCGACGATGTTGCCGTCCGGGTCATAAAAGAAGACCTGGTGCCAGCCGCTCATCGCCCAGCCGCCGAAGTCGGAATACTGGACGCCCTTGTCGTCGAGCCGCTTCTTGAAGGCTTCGATATCGTCGGTGCGATAGGCGATATGGCCGCGTTCAACGGGATTGATCGCCTGGCCGGTTTTGAAGTTCACGCCGAGATCGGTCTGCGCGATGTGAATTTGCAAGTTGCCATCGGTGATGAAGGAGACGTTGCCGCCATAGCCTTCGTCCTTGATGCGCAGTTTTTCCATGGACGGCTCCGGTTTCATATCGAGCACGTCGGCGTAGAATTCGTCCATCTCCTTGACGTTCTTGGTGCACAGGTTGAGGTGGTGGAGAGCGAGCTTCATGAGCAGCACCTTGAGATGTTGTGGTGGGAATCACCGCTCAGAGCGGTGTGATTGCTTTCGGCTGGCGAGATGCTAGCCTTGCCGCTTTTACTGGCAAAGCCAACACCAATCGAATGAGAGCTTTAAACATGGCAAGTTCGACAATCCCGGATCTCGTTGCAGGTATCAAGGATGTGTTGGCCGCAACGAATGATCCCGCACAGATCACACAGGCCGTCGCCGCGCTCGCCAAACCTTTGGCACAGGATACCCGTTGGCTTGAGCCGCGCTGCTACGAGGCAGAGGATGGTCAGGGTATCGGCATCGCGGTGTTCCATGAAGAGCCCGACAATACGATCCTGGTCGAAACCGTATGCTGGCTGCCGGGGCGCGGCGTGGCACCACATGATCACCAGACCTGGGGCGTGGTGGTCGGCCTCGAGGGTGAGGAGCGCAATGTCATGTGGCGCCGCGACGACGATGGCTCGAAGCCGGGCTATGCCAAACTATCGCAGGACCATGACGTTGTCATGAAGAACGGCGACGTTTGCCGCCTGCTGCCCGACGAAATCCATAGCGTGCGCAACGACACCGATGAGCTTTCGATGTCGTTGCACATTTATGGACGAAATCTGGCGCACGTCGAACGATCTGAATTCGATCCGATCACGGGCGTTGAACGGCCGTGCCCGGTGCGCAAGCGCACTGGTTAGACCGGTCGCGGTCTGCATGGTTCGAATGTGCTGGACGTGCTGATGCCTGCGTTCAGGCGGAGGGGCTACGCGTTGGCGTTGATCACCCAGATGATCCCGCCGATGGAGGCGATCCACCAGATGATGGCGAGTGCGCCGGCCAATTTGCCTTGTCTGCTTCTGCGATTGATTTCCTCTTCACTGACCATCTGTTCCTCCATGTGTTGTGGTCTCGACGTCGGATAAATATGATGGCGCAGCTCATCCGGATTTTGCAAGAATTTTCCAGGATCTGGGCTCCAGAAATTGATCTCAATGGTTGCCAAAGACGTTCAATCTGGCCGAAGACCACGACCCATCTCCGCTACCCCATTCATAAGAGCTCAAAAGGAGCAGAAACATGGCCGATCAACCTCTCGCGGGACACACTGCCCTGGTCACGGGAGCATCGCGTAATATCGGCCGGGAGACCGCGTTAACGTTGTCGCGTGCCGGCGCCAATATCGTGGTCAACACCCTGCAGGACGCTGCGGCGGCCGAAGCTGTGGCAGAGGAGATTCGGGCTGGTGGCGGAAGCGCGATTGTCGCGGTCGCCGATGTCGTTGATCGCGATCAGGTCGATGAGATGATCGAAGCCGGCAAACGCGCGTTCGGCAAAATCGATATCGTGATCGCCAATGCGTCGGCGCGCGGACTGGTTGATTTCCTCGACATGGATCACGGAACGTTCCGACGTGTGATCGACATCTCGCTGGATGGGACATTTCATTTGGCCCAAGCGACGCTGCCAATGATGATCGAGGCAGGTTGGGGACGCATCGTCACGCTCGGTGGAATATCATGGCATGTCGGGCTCAATCGACGTGCGCACAACCTGTCGGCGAAGGCGGGGCTGACTGGCCTGACGCGCGCGCTGGCCGTTGAGTTCGGCGATCGCGGTGTCACCGTCAACATGGTGTCGCCGGGCATGATCGAAACGGTCCGTCCGGCCTCCGCGGGCGCACTGCCACCGCGTTCGAACGAGCCGCCGGTTGGACGCAGGGGCACCGTCGACGAGATCGCATCGTCGGTGCGATTCCTATGTGATCCAGCGCAAGGCTACGTTACCGGCCAGATCATCCATGTCAACGGCGGCATCTACATGGGTGCGTGATGCGGCTGCGTTGACGGTTGTGATTCAGGCGCCGTGATAGTGCGTGCCGTCGCCTGCCAGATCCAACGCTGCGCAAAAGCGGCCGTGGGTTTCCGACGACGTCAGCTCCCGAAACTGTTTGCCGGTCAGATGGACCAGTGTCTTGTGATCGCCGGCTTCGAAATAGATATCGTCTTGCGCGTCGAGTTCACGATCGACCAGCGTCTGCATGCCGTAGGCAGCGCCGACCGGCGGGATGGCGCCCACTTCGCAATCGGGGAACAGCGGTGCAATCTCGTCTTCCGTCGCAAGGGAAACCGGCTGCTTGAGCCAGCCACCGACCTCATCGATGTTGACGTTGCGAGATGCCGGTAGGACGGTCATGACATAGCCGTCGCGATGACGCAGCACGACGGCCTTGGCCAGGCGTTCCCCTGAAATGTGGCTGACGACGGCACTTTGCATGGCGCGCGTCGTGCGCTTGTGTGTGACGCAATCGAACGCGACGTCGCGTGCTTCCAAGTAATCTTTAAGGGATATGGCGATACCCATAGTTCGCTCCTTCGGCCGGCCGTCTGGCGGGCCTTCTAAAAGGCGCAGCGATCATGAGTTCGCTTATGTGGCAGAAAAAACCGGACCGTTCGTCGTGAAACGATTGCGGTCTTTTACTGCGATCAATCAACACGAAGTCTGCCCGATCGCGCGCTTCTGCACTGGTTGCAGAGTAAACAGATCAAACGCAAACGGCAAATGAAATGCCGCAACATTGGCAGCCAACGTTGTTGTTGAGTGCCAAAGCAGTGCGCGGCCGTGCCGGCTCTTAGATGACGGCTGCGTCGCCGGGCTCGTGTCACCAACGAACATACACCAGCGGGCGGCATTGCTTCGCGTTCACAATCGATAGACTCGCGTTGCCGTGTCGTGGAACAGGGCGGCGCGTTCGTCCTTGGAGAAGCTTGACGTCATGATCTTGAACGAGTTCCACAGGCTCGTGTAGCTGCACGACAGTTTGTCGACCGGGAAGTTGGATTCGAACATGCAGCGCTCGACGCCAAACTTCTCGATCATGTGATCGAAATAGCGCCGCGTCGCATCGGCCAGTTCCTGGCCGGTCGGCGGCAACGGCCGGTCCTCCCAACCGTAGCCGTTGACGTCCATGTTGAGGCCACCGAGTTTGGCCATGACGTTGGGGCATGTGGCCAGCTCATCGACATGCGTCTTCCACACCTCGAAAACCTCGTCCTGGCGTCCGGCATAGGATCCGATCCCGAGCGGCCCGCCGAAATGGTCAAGCACGATGGTCGTATCCGGAAAGGCGCGGGCGAGGTCCGTGACGTCGGGGATCTGTTCGTGACACAGCCACGCCTCGAACGACATCTGCCGCGGCGCCAGATGCTTGAAACCTTGCCGGAAGTCGTCACGCAGCAACAGATGCTCCGGCGGATTTGTGCGATGGTTGCGGATTGCCTCTTCCGGGTGCCACAGCGCGCCGAGCCGGATGCCGCGGAAGCGGCCGCCGGCTGCCTCGATATGGGCATCGAGCACGTCGCCGCTCTCATCGCCGATCTTGAGATCAACGGTGCCGACAATGCCGGCTGCAATGCGCGTCTCGCCGTACATGCCGCTATCGCTCATGGCGGCAATGCCCTTGACGAATTCTGTTTCGCCGACCGGTTGGAAGGCATAGGGGCGGTCTTTGGCGAACATCGCGCCGCACTCGATAAACACGGTCGAACGAATGTTGTGCCCGCCGCCGAGGTCGTCGATCATTTCATGCAGCAGATAGCGCGGCTGCGTGGCGCCGGTACGGGCATCCCAGAGGTGGTGATGCGGGTCGCAGATCGGCAGGTCCGGCTCGAGCGCTTCCTCCTTGACCTGTTGCAGCCAATCGTGATTGTCGGAATGTGCAGTCATGCGTGCCTCCGCGTCGCCCAATCATTGCGTCATGCACCGACCATAAACTAGTCTCGCCGTGGCGCGCTGTCATATGAGGGATATCGCGGCCTCTCAAGAGCAGATGCGGCTTGGCGCGACAAAACCAACGGAGCATAGCCATGGTACTTTCGATGTTCGGCGGCGGCAAAGGCGGTCCGCAGTTGCGCCCGATGGAACGCAAGGACATGGGCAGCGTGCTGCGCATCATCTCGCAACACGATGAGGACGACTTCGAAGAGGCGCGCGAGGAACTGCGCGAGGATGTCGAGGGCATGTTCGTGCTCGCCGACGGCAGCAAGGTCGTCGGCGTCACCGGCGGCAATGTCGACCCGCACACCGACGACGTCGTCTGGCTGTCGTGGACCTATGTCGATATCGAGCGCCAGGGCCAAGGTCTCGGCACGACCATGTTCAAGGCGATGACCGAAATGTTGCGCGCCGATGGCGTGCGCAAACTGTTCATCAACACCAGCGACTACATGGATGATGGCGAGGACATGTATGCAGCGGCCCGCGCGTTCTATGAAAAGATGGGCGCGACGTTGGAGATCAAGTTGCCGGATTATCATGCCAACGGCGAAGCACGTTGGACGTACGGTCTTGATCTTGTCCGCCCGCCTGGCCGTTCCGATCACCCGGGCGGCGGTGCGGTGCGGTTCATCGACATAGAAGAACTCGACGAGAGCGAGGCAGGTTGGGGCCTGGTTTGGGAGGAGGCCGAAGGCGCACCGGATCCGGCGCTCGTCGATCCAGCTCTCAAACACTGGATCGATGAGGCCAACAAGCGCAAGGCCCGCATTCTGTTTGCCGCCGTCCCGTCGGATCTGTGCGCCAATCTCAACCAGGCGTTCGGCGAAACCGGTTTTGCCCATCACGGCCGCCTGCTTGATTATTTTGCACCCAACATTCACCAGGAGCTCGGCTCACTGCATCTGCGATAGGGGCGGGCGGCGGCCACTGACGGGTTCTCAGGACCGAGCCCGGCCGCGCCAATCCGAGCGTCGTATTAGGCCTTTGTTCATCAAATTAAGCTTTCATGAACATTGGCTGGCGGAACTGCGATGACGCATGGCGTCCGCGTGGGGCTGCCGGCTGTCAGCACGACGATTCGACATTTCCCGGCCGGAGTTTTTCGATGCGCAGATACGCAATCACACTAGTCGCACTGACGTTTCCCGTCGCGCTGGCGGCGTGCGGCGGCGCGCCATCCGGATCAGCGCCGATCAATACCGGTGAAGTGCTTAATCGGACCGTCAAGACCATTGTGAACTTCGACGCCTATTTGCGCCGTTACGACTACAAGACGGTTGATAGTGCGATGTTCGATCAGTTCAACAAAACGATCCAGCACGACCTTAACGCCGCACCGCAGTTCCATCCGACCAAGATCGTCACGTCCCTCAATAAGGACGCGTCGATCATGGGCTATGGCGATCTCAACAAGAACGGTAAGGTCGATGACCTGGAGCCGAAGCTGTTCAAGATCGAGCTGGACACGGATAATGATCGCATCATCATCACGTCGGCGGCGCAGGGCCATGCGACAGGCCGCACGATGGGCCGTAGCGGCGGCTTCTTCGCCGGCGTTATGATTGGTGGCCTGATGAACCGGCAGACCAACGCCGGGGTTAAACGCGGGCACTTCGACAATCGTCGTGTCGCCAACGCTCCGATTGGCCGGAAAGTGGCGTCAAGTGGCTCACGCGCCCGTGGCCGTGCGCGATCAGGTGGTATTCGCGCCGGAAAATAATTCGTCGAGCAGAAACAGCTTCGAACGACGCTGGACGGGCTCCGTAGAGATCTACGGGGCCTTTATTGTGTGCGTTGCGCAGTTCGGCTCAAGATTATTAAAAGCTGGACGCATGTGGACAGCCTATCGATTGCGTGCTTTATGACCACGCTCAAATTGGACACAATCCGGACTTGGTTGCATGCGATGAGCCCGCAATTGAGAGCAATAGGATGGCTGACATGAAATACGTTTTGTACGGTGTCATTGGCGCCGCGGTTCTCGGATATATCGCGCTCAGTGGCGACAAAAAAGCGAACATCAACCTTACGGAAGTCCTCAATCGCTCGGTCGTCGCGATGGACAAGTACGATCGCTTCCTGAAGCAGAACAAAATTGATAAAGCGACGGATAAGCACCTCAATACGCTCAACGATATCTTTCAGGAAGAACTCAACAGAACGCCGCCGCTACACGCCGGCTTGATTGCAACGCGCCTTGGCAAGGATGCCAAGTTCACCGGCGTTGATGACGCCAACCGCAACAAAGTGGCTGATGCGGATGAACCACTCCTGTTCACGGTTGAGCTTGATGCCCAAAATAAGCGCATGATTGCGACCGATTCGTCAGGCACCGGCACTAGCCATGGTTTTTCCGGCATGGGCTTTATCGCAGGCGCATTGATCGGTTCGATGATGGGCCGGCAGCGGTCCGCCGGCATCGCGCCGGGTAGCTTTTCGAACCGCAAGCTCGCGTCACCGGCATCGTACAGCCAGGCCCGCAGCCGGGCCCGCTCTGGCGGCCTGCGCGGCGGTAAGTAGCGGGTGCTGGACGGTTCCAGCTTGACGAAAGTGACACGTGCGCCGGGCCGGTTGAACAACCGCCCGGCGCAATTTGTTTGTGGAAAGGGCTGCATGTTACACCGAATCCGGCGATGACGGATGAAACCCGGCCAACAACTCGGGAAAGCTGGCGATGAGCACAGAGACAGCCGACGGCATGACACCTGCCGAAAGCCATGAGGGCGACCCGCAGATCTATACGGATTTGTCGCCTGCCCACGCCATGGTGCTGCTTGCCTCGATCGCGATCGTTGCGCTGTGCGGCATCGTCTATGAACTGATCATCGGTACGGTCTCGAGTTACCTGCTCGGCAACAGCGTCTATCAGTTCTCGATCACCATCGGGTTTTTCATGTTCGCGATGGGCATCGGCTCGTATTTGAGCAAGTTCATCGGTGGCAATCTGATCGCGCGTTTCATCTACGTTGAGATAGTGCTCGCGCTGATTGGTGGAATTTGTTCGCTGGCGTTGTTCTTCGCGTTTCCCTATGCGCCCTTTCTGTATCAGATCGTGATGTTCTTTTTCATCTTCGCGATCGGTGCGCTCGTTGGACTGGAGATCCCGATTCTGACGCGCATTTTGGCCCAGGGTAGCGGCACCCGCCGCTCGATCGCCAATGTCATGTCGCTTGATTATGTCGGCGCGCTGATCGGATCGGTGGCGTTCCCGCTGATGCTGTTGCCCAACCTCGGGCTGGTGCGTTCATCATTCGCCATCGGCCTGATCAATATCTTCGTGGCGCTGCTCAATGTGTTTTACCTGCGCAGCCATTTGCCCAATGCCAGGGCATTGTTGATCTGGGTGTTGAGCGTGCTGGCGTTTCTCGTCGTGCTGCTCTTTTTGGGAACGCGCCTGACCAGCATGGCGCAGCACAACCTCTACTTCGATCAGGTGATCTGGAAAAAGCAGACGCCTTATCAGTCGCTGGTTGTGACGAACAACTGGCAGCGGGGTGATCTGCGCCTGTTCATCGACGGGCATATTCAATTCTCGCAATCCGACGAGCACCGCTATCACGAAGCCCTCGTCCATCCGGTGATGAGTTATCCAGGCAGGACGGAGCGCATTCTCGTGCTTGGCGGTGGTGACGGGCTGGCGATGCGCGAGGTCGTGAAGTACGCATCCGTGAAGCACATCGACCTTGTTGATATCGACCCGGCAATGACGGACCTGGGCAAAAACTTCGCGCCCCTGGTTCAGCTCAATGCGGGCGCGCTGCGCGATGGGCGCGTCAAAGTTTACAACATCGACGCATTCGTCTTCATCAACAAACCGGGGCCGCTCTACGACCGCGTTATTCTGGATTTCCCGGACCCACACAACGAGGCAATCGCGAAACTGTACAGTCAAGAGTTCTATACGATGCTCAAGCGCCGTATGAGCCCGGACGGCGTTCTCGTTACCCAGAGTTCGTCGCCCTTTTTCGCCCGCCGCACGTACTGGTCGATCGAACGCACCTTGGCCGCCGTTTTCCCCGAGACACTGAGTTTTCACCTGCCGATCCCCGCATTCGGGGTCTGGGGCTTTAACGTCGCAACGATGACAAAGGGTGTCGCCGCCGGGCCGATCACCGTGCCGACGAACTACCTGACGGATGCAACGTTCAAGGCCTCGCAGGTGTTTGCGAAGGATGTCGCACGTCCATCCGGCCCGCCGCTGCCGGTCAACACGATCTTTGAACCGGTTCTCTATCAGCTCTATCTGCGCGATCAACGCACCATGGTCGACCATGCGACGGCGAAATCGCTGTAGCATCTATCGCTGATCTGCTGGGCACGATGGGGCCGGCGCAGTATGCTGCAGGCGAAATCAACCTTTCCGAAGGATGTAACGGATGCTGATCAATCTCGACGGCCGCAAGATTTACTACGACCTCAACGGACCCGATGATGGTCCGACAATATGTTTCACGCATTCGCTGTCGTCCGACGGTGGCATGTGGGCGGAGCAATTGCCCGGTCTGCTGGCCGAGGGGTATCGCGTTCTGCGGCTCGATATGCGCGGACACGGCGGCAGTGACCCGGTGGCCGGCGACTATACGATGACCGATCTTGCCGATGACGTCGCTGCTTCGCTCGATGCGCTCGGTATCGACAAGGTGCAGTTCGTCGGTTTGTCGATCGGCGGCATGATCGGGCAGGCATTTGCCATCAAGTATCCGGGCCGCCTGATTTCCGCAATGCTGTGTGACACCATGCCGGCAACGCCGGATGGCGCCGATGCGGCCTGGGGGCCACGTCTCAAGGCGGTTCGCGAGGCCAACGATGTCACGGTTCTGGCTGACGGCACCATGGAGCGTTGGTTCACGGATGCCTACAAGCCGCGCAATCCGGCGCGCTGGAAACAGATCCGCGAGACCATCGCGGGGACGACACCGGCAGGCTATCTGGGTTGCGGCGCAGCTATTCTCAATTTCGATTTCCGCGATGATCACAAGAACATCAAAACGCCAACGCTGGTTGTGTGTGGCGACCAGGACGAGGGAACGCCGCCGGCCGGCAACAAGCTAATCGCCGAAAGTATTCCTGGCGGCCGCTACGAGGAAATCGCGGATGCGCGCCACTTCCCGAACGTTGAGCATCCGGATGTCTTCAACGGCATCATGATGCCCTGGCTGGCGCAGCATCGCGGCTAGGATTGGACGCTGCCCGTCAATTGCCGGATGCGCATGGCGAGCAGCGGCCACTCGAGGGGCCGCGCCAAATAGTCGTCGGCGCCGGCGCAAATGCCGTCGAGACTGGAGGCCGGCTGCTGGGGCGACGCGATGGCCAGGACCGGTAGGTTCTTCAGGGCCGGTGTTGCCCGTATCAGTGCGATCAGCCGCAGACCATCGAGGCGGGCCATGGCCAGGTCAATGATCACCAGGTCAAAGGCGCTGCCGAGCAACGTGTGCATGGCGCCAACGCCATCCCGGGCGGTGTGCGTCTCGCACGCTTCGCCGTTTTGGTGCACCTTGGAGATGGCCTGGCTGACATCGTCGTTGCCGGCAACCAGCACGCGCGGCAGAGATTTTGAGCGATGGAAATTCGACATGCTGACAACGGTCCTTGATGATCTCGATTCCCCGCACACGGTCAGCCCATACAGCGCCGATTTTCTCAACAAACTGCGAACTGATTGCGTAAAATTTGAACTTCTTTTGCCGTAACCCGGCGAAGCATGAAGTGAAACTTGAACAATTCCGTAAAATGCGATCTATCGGCAGCGAATAGCGCAATCATTGCGGCAACGAGGACAACACATGAGCGAGCAAGCAACCCCCGCTAACCGAACGCTGACCAGCGAAACGATCGAACTCCTGCACCAGCGCGTGAGCGTGCGCAGCTACACGGATGAGCCTGTCGATGATGCGACGGTTGACGCGGTGCTGGCAGCCGCCTTTCGTGCGCCGACGTCGTCGAACATTCAGTCATACAGTGTCATTGTGGTGCGCGATCAGGCGACCAAGGATGCGTTGTCGGTGGTCACCGGCGGCCAGAAGCACGTTGCGCGCACGCCGGTGTTTCTGGCGTTCTGCGCCGACCTGACACGCATGGAAATGGCCAAGCAGAGTTACGGCGGCAATCTCGATGACAACAATCTGGAAATGGGGCTCGTCTCCAGCATCGATGCGTCGTTGGTTGGAATGTCGGCGTATCTTGCTGCCGAGTCGATTGGCCTCAAAGGCCTTATGATCGGCGCGGTGCGCAACAACACGCTCAAGACAGCGGAGATCCTGAAGCTGCCGAAACGCGTCTTCTGCGTGTTTGGCATGTGCCTTGGTTGGCCTGACCGGGTGCCCCCGCAAAAACCGCGGATGGACCGCCTCGCAACGGTCCACTACGAACGCTGGGGGGCAGGCCGTGCCGCCGAGCAGGATGTCCACTTGTCGCAGTATGACAAGGATCTCGCCGGTCACTACGAGAGCCGCGGTATGCCAACGGCGCCTGACAGTTGGAGCCACGAGATCAATGCCAAGTTCAACAACGATCTGCGCAAGACGCTACGTGCCGACCTCAAGCAGCTTGGTTTCGACTTTACCTGAGCGGTCGCAGGGAGCGGCGATGGCCGGCTGCACAGTGAAACGTTGCGCCGGCCTGTTCCACTGACCGTTTGACAGGGCGATCGGGAAAGCGCCGCCGGGCCCTTGCGACTTTCTCAGATGAACTGGCGGATTGGCACGTTCGAAGTATGAATTGACGTTGCCGTGGGGCAGGCGCGCGTGAAGCCGGGTCTCGTTCGCAACGCCTTGCCGAAGTTGCGTTGCCAAAATGTCGCAAGAAGCGCGACGAATCATGACAGAATTTGTGTAAGCAAAAAACAGATATCCGGGAGGTGCAACCAACTAGCGGGAGCCCACCTATGGGATTTTTGAAAACGATACTTGTTACTGTTTTTGGTGCTGCCTTGGTGATCATAGCGACACCTGTTTCCTCTCAGATATTGCCTCAGCTTTGCGCGCCGCGCGATGTCGTGGTCAATCGCCTAAAAAAACAATACGCGGAGTCACGCGTGATGCTCGGCACGGCCGGCGACGGCGCGATGATGATCGAGACCTATGCCAACAAGGCCAACGGCTCCTGGAGCTTGGTGACAACCACGCCGCAACGGCTGTCCTGCCTGGTGATGGCCGGAAAGAACTGGCATGCGACGAAGCCCGTCGTCGTCGGTTTGGAATTCTAGCGCTCACCCAAATTGGCAGATGAGGGCAGCGGCAGGCCGCAAGTTGGCGGCTGGCAAAGGCGACGACCGCTTCTTCAGGCTGGCTCGAATAACTCGACGATATTGCCGGACGGGTCAGCGCACAGAATTTGCTTGCCGCCGGGGCCTTCAAGGACGTCGTTGCGAAACGTGATACCCTTTGCACGCAGATCGGCGACAAGATTTTCGATGTCGGACACAACCAGCACACACCGAGACCAGCCGCCAGGTTTTGGTTGGGTTCCATCCGGCATCGGTTTCGACGCTGATGCCAATGGCCCGGCCACCCACAACTGCAGGTCGTCGCGCGATAAAATGGCCATCGCCGGGCCGAATTGCTGATTCAGCGAAAACCCAAGATGATCGCGGTAGAATGCAACGGATGCGTCGACGTCATCGACGATATAGCGGAATTGCGCCATGACCTGTCTCCTCAAAAAAGCGCTCTGATGGACCTGTTGCCGATGCCGCTAACTCTAGGATTTGACCGCATATTGCGATAGAGGGAACGGTATGACCGATCAATCCGACAAAGTTGAGGAATTGCGTCGCCGTGCTCGTGCACTCAAGGAGCGCGGTGCCGATGTCACGCAATGGCTTGAGGACGAGTTGGCAAAGGCCGGAGACGAGGCCGGATTGGTTGCCGTTGATGTTGAGTTGACCAGGCGCGAACTCGATCAAGGCAAACGGCGGAACACGCGTTGGCTCGTCGGTGGCTTTTGGATTTTCGTGGTTGTCGTCATCATCGCTCATGCGCTGACGCGGTAAGAGATGATGCGACTTGGAGGCTGATGCGGCTTAACTCACTTCTCGCCCACCGATGCGACAGTCGCGGATGATCTCGGGTTTGAACGCCACGCCGTGTCCGGGTTCCTCCGGTGGCGTGATGAAGCCGTCTACGGGTAAGCGCGCGTCAACGTACATGTCGTCGTTCCAGTCCATGTATTCGAGATAGCTCGCGTTCGGAATGGACGCGAGCAGATGCACGGTCAACTCGTGGAATAGGTGGGGGGCGATGGCGATGCCATAGGTCTCTGCGGCGGCGGCGATTTTGCGCAATTCGGTGAGGCCGCCACGCTGCGGGTCGGGCTGCAGGATAGGCGACGATGGCACCTTGAAGAACGGGCGCAAGTCAAACCGCGTGAAGTGGCTCTCGCCGCCGACGACACGCGTCTTGAGATGCGAGGCAATCCGCTGATAGCCATCGAAATCTTCGCAAACAACGGGTTCTTCGAGCCAGTAAAGATCGTACTCATCAAAGTATCGACCAGCCTGGATCGCGGTATCGGCGGTCCAGCCCATGTTGACGTCGATCATGATTTCAACGTTGTCGCCGACGAAGTCGCGCATCTCCCGGACATTGGCGACGTCTTCGCGCCAGGGGCGGATGTGGCCGGCCTGCATCTTGATCGCGGTAAGGCCTTGATCGGTGTAATGCTTGGCGCGGGCCAGCATGCGATCGCGGTCGAGCCCGCGCCAGACGCCGGAGCCGTAAGCGGCAACCTTTTCGCGGCAGTTGCCCCACAGTCGGTGTAACGGCAGGCCGGCACGCTTGCCAACAATGTCCCAGAGCGCGACGTCGACGGCTGAGAGCGCCCAGGTTGCGACACCGCCGCGGCCGAGCCAGTAGGTTGATTGCCAAAGCGTCTGCCAGATGCCTTCGATTTCAGTGGCGTCGCGGCCGATCACTTTTGGTGCAATCATCTCCTTGAGGCACATGTCAAGCGTCTCAAGGCCACCAGCGAGCGGCTGCAGATAACCAAGGCCGGTGAGGCCGCCCTTGGTCATCACTTCGAGCAGCAGGAATTCGCGTTCGCTGGCCGGCATGATGCCGTTGTCAGGCGGCTCCGCCGTCCACGGCACGCGCAGCAGTGTCGTGCGGAACCCAGTGATTGTGGTATCTGTCATGGCGTCCGCCTCCAAATTTTCTGCTGGAGCTTCAGGCCGTCGCTTCGCCGCCACGCCCCTTGAGAATGCCGTTCAGGACATAGACCACGGCCAGGATGATGGCGCCGGCAATGTCGGCATAGATGCTTGGTAGCAGGAAGCCAATCGCGGCAAACAGCAGGGCGATGCGCGAGATCCATTCGATACGCCCGATGTAATAGAGCCATCCCTCAAATGCCGATGCCATCAGCCAAACCGCAATCACCGCGCTGGTCACATCAAGCAAGATTGCTGACGTGTCGCCGCGCAGGATGAGCGTCGGCGTCAACACGAAAAGGAAAGGCAGGATGAAATTGGTCAGCCCCATGCGCATGGCCAGGAAACCCGTGTTGAGTGCATTCGAACCGGCGATGCTGGAGGCTGCAACGGCAGCCAGGGCGACCGGCGGAGTGATGTAGCTCAACATGCCCCAGTAGAGAATGAAC
>JAGDYV010000122.1:0-52735 GCA_049116495.1 Hyphomicrobiaceae bacterium
TCGGCGTCAACGTGCCGATCCCGGTACCGCTGGCGTATTACACGTTCGGCGGCTGGAAACGCTCCGGGTTCGGTGATCTCAACCAGCACGGGCCGGACTCGATCAAATTCTATACGCGCACCAAGACCGTCACGACGCGCTGGCCGAGTGGCGTCCGTGAAGGCGCTGAATTCGTTATCCCGACAATGAAGTAGCGCCGGTCGCGCGGGCGGCGCGGCGCAAAGGAAACCAGAGCATGACGGACTACACGCTCTACTACTGGCCGCTGCCGTTTCGCGGCCAGTTCGTTCGCTCAGTGCTGGCCCATGTCGGCGCCACTTGGACTGATGCCGAGATCGATGACCTGATTGCGCAAAAAGGAGCCGAACCGGCCACGCAACTCGTGCCGCACATGGGACCGCCGGTGCTCACGGATCATGCCACCGGTTTTTCGATCGCCCAGACACCGGCGATCCTCGCCTACCTTGGCGCCAAATACGAACTCGCACCGAATGACGCAGAACGCGCAGCATTGACGGCCAAACTGATCGCCGACGCCAACGATGTACTCGGCGACATGACCCGGGGCAACGGCGCGCAAATGTGGACACCTGAGGACTGGGCCGCGTTCCAGCCGCGTCTTGCGCGCTGGATGACGATGTTCGACGTTCTCGGCCGGCGTCATGGCCTGACGCCCGAGGCTGGCTACATGCTCGGCACGGATGCGCCCGGCATTGCCGATCTTGTCGTGTACTGCCTATGGGGTGTCATGACGGCGAAGCTGCCGACGCTGCGCCCGCGGCTCGATGCGACGGCACCGGCGATTGCCGGGCTCTCGGACCGCATCGGCGCGTTCCCCGAGCAGGCCGAACTAAGCCGGCGCAGCGATGCCGCGTACGGCGACGCATGGTGCAGCGGCCAGATCGAGGCCTCGTTGCGGGCGGTGGTTTGAGAGCTTGGTAGGGACCGCCGAAGAACGCCTCGAGAGCGGCGGCGTGCACTCAGGCGCTAGTTTTCCGATGCAAAGTTGGAACCGCAGCGGCGTGTTGGGTCCCGCAGGTCCTATCGGACATCCGAATCACGGTCCCGCCAACCAAATGCCGCCCTGCGCCCAAACACGCGCGGCGCTTATCCTTGCGATCTGCCATGCCCGGGTCAGCACTGACCAACTTGCCGCCGCGCGATCTTGGGCCACAATCCGGTCGCCAAATAATTGGTCGTCAGGCCTTCATCCGCATGCAGCGACGGACTACAGTCCGGCGCAACGGATTGCATTCTTTGGAGAGAAACGAAAATGGCGACGATCGGATTCATCGGCCTGGGCAACATGGGCCTGCACATGGCAGCCAACCTGGTCAAAGCCGGCCACACCGTGCGCGGCTTCGATATCGTCGCGGCCAATCTCGATGCCGCCAAGACCAAGGGTGTCGAAGCGGCGGCTTCGGCCAATGATGCGGCCAAGGACTGCGATGCCGTCGTCACCATGCTGCCGGTCGGCAAACACGTCATCGAGGTCTATTCCGGTGGCATTCTTGACACGGCCAACAAGGGCACCGTGTTCATCGACAGCTCGACGATCGACGTTGCGGCTGCCAGCCAGGCCCACGAGATGGCGGCGGCAGCGGACATGCTCAGTGTCGATGCGCCGGTCTCCGGCGGCGTCGGGGGCGCCGAAGCCGGCACGCTGACCTTCATGGTCGGCGGCACGGACGACGCCTACGCGAAAGCCAAGCCGCTGATCGAAGGCATGGCCGGCAAAATCGTGATGTGCGGGGATGCCGGTGCTGGCCAGGCCGCCAAGATCTGCAACAATATGATCCTCGCCGTGTCGATGATTGGTGCCTGCGAGGGGTTCGTGCTGGCGGAGAAATTGGGGCTGTCACATCAGGCCCTGTTCGATGTCGTTTCGACGTCGTCAGGCAGTTGCTGGTCGGTCAACAATTATTGCCCGGTGCCGGGCCCCGTACCGGCCTCGCCGGCCAACAATAATTTCGAGCCCGGTTTCATGACCCAGCTGATGGCGAAAGACCTGATGCTGTCACAGGAAGCGGCGTTGCAAACAGGTGCCTCGACGCCGATGGGGGCGGAGGCGACGCACCTCATGCGCCTCTATATGCAGCAGGCCGATGTCGCCGAGAAGGATTTCTCTTCGATCATCAACTTCATCCGCGGCCACCAGTAACCCTTGTCCTTTGCCGACCAACCGGAGCCTGCCGTCATGATCAAGATGGAATACTACTTGTCGCTGAATTCGCCGTGGACCTATCTCGGCAGTGCCCGGTTCATCGAGCTTGTCGAAAAATACAACGTCGAGGTCGACGTCAAACCGGCCAATTTCGGCGATGTGTTCTCCAAGACCGGCGGTCTGCCCTTGCCGAAGCGGTCACCACAGCGCCAGGCTTACCGGATGTTCGAGTTGAAGCGTTGGCGCGATGAACTGGGGCTTCCGATCATCCTTGAGCCTGATAACTTCCCCTCCAACGAAGCACGTGGCGTCCATGCCGTCATCGCCGCCAAGATTGCCGGCGGCAACGCGCTCGGACTATCGGCGGAAATCGGGCGATCGCTGTGGGAAAAAGACCTCAACATCGGGGACATGGCCGTCATTGAGGAAGCTGGTCGGCGCGCCGGTGTCGATGTTGCCGCCGTCCTTGCCGCTGCACCATCAGCCGATGAACTCGACGCAATCTGGCAGGCCAACACCAAGGAAGCGGTCGAAAAGGGCATCTTCGGTGCGCCGAGCTACCGCTTCGAGGACGGCGAAATCATGTGGGGTCAGGACCGCGTCCATTTCGTCGCAAAGAAGCTCGCCGCTCTGGCTGGGTAGACGTGCACACGGGCGGTGGCATCATGCCGGCTTCAAACCGAGTTCCTCGCCCTCACCAAGCGGTGCCATGAACTCCGCGATCAACGCATCGCTGACGGCTTCCAGAGACGGTGGTTGCCATTTCGGCGCCTTGTCCTTGTCGACCAAAAGTGCGCGAACGCCCTCGACGAATTCGCCACACAGGAAAAGGCGTGTCGTCAGGCGGTATTCGAGGTTGAGCGCGTCTTCCACGCTCGACATTTCCCGTACGGCGCGCACCGCAGCAAGGGTGAGTTTCAACGACAGCGGCGAGCGCGATCGCGCAGCGGCGATCGCTTTTTGCTGCCACTCCTCGCGGCCGGCATCGAGCGCTGCGACAATCGCTTCAACGCTGTCACGCGCAAAGATCTGGTCGACGTCTTCCTGTCGATTGATCAACACAGGTGGCGGTGGCGCTTCCGCGAATTCGGCAATGGTGACACCGACCGCATCGCCGGCCGGATCGATCAGGGCTGAGACCAGCTCCGGCAACTTTTCCACCGACACGAACGTATCGGCAAACCCCATCACGATGGCGTCGGCCGCATTCATGCGCTCGCCGAGCAGCCCCAAGTACTCGCCGAACCGGCCGGGCGCATTGGCGAGGAGCCACATGCCACCGACATCCGGCACCAGCCCGATCGTTGTCTCCGGCATCGCGAGCATGGCGCGCTCGGTCACGATGCGGTGGCTGGCGTGCGCTGAGATCCCGATGCCGCCGCCCATCACGAAGCCGTCCTGTAGCGCGACATAGGGTTTCGGATAACCTGCGATCGCAGCGTTCAGCACGTACTCGTCGCGCCAGAACTGCTTGGCATAGACGCCCTTGTCATCGCGCCGCTCGTAGAAACTGAGGACATCGCCACCCGCACACAATGCACGATCACCTTGGCCATCCAGAATGACAAGTTGCACGGCATCATCCGTGCGCCAGCGCTCCAAGGTCTCAGAAATGACCAGGACCTGATCGTAGGTCAATGCATTGAGGGCCTTCGGTCGGTTGAGCGTGATCCGTCCGGCGCGGCCTTCAATGCGCACGATGATTTCGTCGTCGGCAGTGGGCTGTTGTGTCATGCGTTGAGGTGCCTGGGTCGAGAAGGAAAGTGGAGCCGGCTCAGCCGTTCACGGCCTGACGGTGCGCATCGGCCAGTTCGGCCATGCTGTTGAAGCGGAAATCGATATCGGGCTGGCCGCCGGGATCCATGGTCGCGCCAAAACCTTCCTGCGCATGGCGCCGATAGATCCAGCAGGTCGCAAGGCCATGCCGGTTGGCCGGCTTGTGGTCGTGGAACAGGCTCTCGGCGGTGTGCAGGATGCGCTCCTTGGCGATGCCGTTCCTGCCCATGTGGCGCAGCATGTAGTCAAAGTTGCGATCCGACGGCTTGTAGGCGCCGACATCTTCAGCACTGTAGATCGCATCGAAATGGACCCCGAGGCGCGCATTGCTGGCGGCGAAACTGGTGTTGTCGACGTTTGACAGGATCACCAGCTTGTAGTGCTGCTTGAGGTAGGCCAGCGCCTCCACCGAATCTGCAAATGCCGGCCAGTTCTTGACCGATTGCCCATAGGTGACGCATTCCTCCCACGCCACCTCGATGCCCCACTCTTCGGCAAGGCGGCGATACACGATCGGCAGCAACTCGTAGTACTTCTTGGCTGGCGTTTGCGCCTGCTGGCCAGACTCATGGCGGGCATGTGCTTCAAGGATTTGGTCGCGCGTCAGGCAGCCCTCAAACCGATCGGTCAGTGGCTTCAGGCCGGCGATCATGCCGCTTTCCCAGTCGATCAGCGTGCCGTAGCAGTCAAACGTCAGCGCATCGAAGTCGGTCAGTTTCTTGTCCGTCAATGGTCATCTCTCTTGGCGTTCAGGCGCGGTTGCCACTCAACACATTGCGCGAAACAACGACGCGCATGATTTCGTTAGTGCCCTCAAGGATCTGGTGCACGCGCAGGTCGCGCACCAGCTTTTCGAGGCCATAATCCTTCAGATAGCCGTAGCCGCCGTGCGCCTGCAGCGCCTCGTTGCAGATCTTGAAACCGAGGTCGGTGGCGTACTGCTTGCCCATCGCCGAATAGGTCGTGGCGTTGGGGTCGGTGCGATCAAGCGCATCGGCGGCGCGATAGATCATCAGCCGTGCCGCCTCAAGATCACTGGCCATATCGGCGATCTTGAACTGCATCGCCTGGAACTTGCCGATTTCCTGGCCGAACGCTTTGCGCTCGAACACATAATCGCGAGTCTTGTCGACGGCGGACCAGGCCGCACCGACCGAGCACGCGCCAATGTTGATGCGCCCGCCATCAAGGCCGCTCATCGCGAACCGGAACCCTTCGCCCTCCGCGCCGATCAGGTTTTCGGCAGGGACTTCGCAATTGTCGAACAGCACCTGCGCCGTTGGTTGCGCGTTCCAACCCATCTTCTTCTCGGCGGCCCCGAACGAGAGACCGGGCGCATCCTTTTCAACGGCAATTGCCGACACGCCCTTGGGGCCGTCATCACTGGTGCGCACGAATACAAAATAGAAATCGGACGTCCCGGCGCCGGAGATGAACTGTTTGGCCCCGTTGAGGATGTACTTGTCGCCGCGACGTTCGGCCCGCGTTGCCAGGGCGGCGGCATCCGAGCCACAACTCGGCTCGGTCAGGCAGTAGCTCGAGAGCCATTCCATGCTGGCGAGTTTGGGCATCCATTTTGCGCGCTGCGCATCCGATGCGTATTTCGACACCATCCAGGCAACCATATTGTGGATCGAGATGTACGACGCGATCGTCGGGCAGCCGTAGGACAGCGCCTCGAAGATCAGCGCGCCATCGAGCCGGCTGAGGCCCGAGCCGCCATGTTCTTCCGGCACGTAGATTGTCGCCATGCCGAGTTCGGCGGTCTGGCGGATCACATCGACGGGAAAGTGCGCTGTCTCGTCCCACTCAAGCGCGTGTGGCGCGAGCTGTTCCTTGGCGAAATTGAGCGCCATTTCCTGGATCGCGGCTTGTTCTTCGGTCGGGGCGAAATGCATCGGCTTTGCTCGCTTGTCGTCAACGTTGCGTCTCGATTGGCATATGCTTGGTTGTCTAGCTGTGCGCCCACTCCAGGTACAGGTCGCGGGCGCGTTTGGCGATCGGGCCCGGCTGCAGGTGGCGATCCTCGAAGCGGTTGACCGAAACGACCTTGGCATAGTTGCCCGATGAGAAGATCTCGTCGGCTTCATGGAAATCGTCAACCGTCATTGATTGCTCGATAACGGTGAGGCCGGCATCGCGCAGCAGTTGGATGGTGCGCTGGCGCGTGATCCCGTTGAGGAACGCACCGGTCGGCACGGGTGTGAAGACGACGCCATCCTTGACGGTGAAAATGTTCGATGTCGCGGTTTCAGCGACGTTGCCCAGCATATCGAGGACCAGCGCGTTGTCGAAACCGCGCCCGGCCGCCTCCATGATCGCGCGGCCATTGTTCGGATAGAGGCAGCCGGCCTTGGCGTTGGTCGGCGCGGTCTCGATCGTTGGGCGGCGGAACGGCGATACGCTGATCGAGAAACCGGTCGGCTCCATCATTGGGGCGACATGCAGGCACAGCATGTAGGTGGTCGATTCCGGGTCGGGCGGTACCGACATGAAGCCGCCATGCTCGGCCCAGTACATCGGGCGGATGTAGATCGCCTCTTTCGACTGGAATTTCTTGAGACCCTCATCGACCAGGCCGAGCCATTCGTCCTGCGCAACCGTCGCCTTGAGGCCGAGATTGATCGCCGACGTGTTCACCCGCGCACAATGACGATCGAGGTCGGGCATCACGCCGTCGAACGCACGGGCCCCGTCAAACACGCTGCTGCCGAGCCAGAGGGCATGCGTGCGCGGTCCCATCATTCCGACATTGCCTTCATGCCAGGCGCCGTTGAAGAAAGTCCAGGTCTCCGACACGTCCGTCATAATTTGCCTCAAGCCTGATGTGAGCACTCGTCAGCCTCATGGATCGGGGGTGCGGCGCGACATGTCAACACTCGGGCTCGGATGAATCAGCGCCGTCGGGTCAGTTTTCGGCCTTTGCCTGGGCCAATACAGCGCACGTGATCTGGCGATGGCTGGCAGCATCTGATAAACGCGCAGTGCTCAATTGAAATGTCCAAAACGATCCAGACAAGGTTTCCTTGCCATGACCCCGACGATAACGACGCTCCGACGAGAATTAGCGGCAGCCCTCAGGCTGGCTGCGAAGTATGACTACCACGAAGGCATCTGCAATCATTTCTCGGTTGTCGTGCCAGGCGACGCGGAGCGCTACCTGATCAACCCATACGGTGTGCATTGGGCCGAGATGCGCCCCGAGCAGCTGTTGCTCATCGACGGCGACGGTATCGTTCACGAAGGGGACGGTGAGGTTGAGGCGACGGCGCGCAACATCCATATCGCCGGTCACCGCGCCAACCCGCGGCATCAGTGTATTCTGCATGTCCACATGCCCTACGCCACGTCGATTACCATGGTTGAGGATGGTCGCCTGGAAATGGCGCATCAGACGGCCACACGCTTTTACGGCCGCATGGCCCACCAGGGGTTTGGCGGCCTCGCCCTCGACGCCGACGAGGGCGAGCGCATCGCCGAAGCCCAGCGCGAGAACCCGCACGCCGACATCTTCTTCCTCGATCAGCACGGCGTATCCGTCGGTGCCCCGAGCATCGCGCTGGCGTTCGACGAGCTTTATTACCTGGAACGCGCCTGTCGCCAGCAGGTGATCGCGCAATCATCAGGCAGACCGCTGAAGATCCTGCCGGATACGGTCGTGCGCGAGACCAACCGCCAGTACATGCAACAGCTCGACCAGGCCGCCGCGCAGCATTTCACCGCCTTGATGCGCTTGCACGGCCTTTGAGGACATCGGTGTGGGCTTGGCGAGACCGCCCCCCGTGTTGAGGGCTTTTCAATAGGATTGATCCACCGTCCAACCAGTCCGCCGCCAGGCCCGCCGATAGAATTCATCTACAGCCACTCGCATCGCGAATGGACAGGCGCGGCGGTTCGTGATCCGGATATCCGATCGTACATGCGCAACGACTTGTTGGGTTACGCGGTTGATGTCGTGCCGTGACGATCCCGCAGTGGACCGCTAAGCCAACCTACGATTCATCGATACTAATCAGAATTTTAAAGAAATTAGATGAGCAGCAGGTTGAGCTAGCGCGGCCCGTGACGTGCGTCATGCCGTGGCCCTGCCCCGCGTGTAACCCAACGGCGACAACCTTTGAACCCGGAGGGTAATTCCCGTCCCGGCGGTCACGGTCCTGTTCTAATAAATCGTCTTCTTCATGTGCTCGGGATAATTCTGGTCAAATTCTTTGGGGTCAAAGGCTTCCGCACTCAGTGCCGATAAGATTTCGCCGGCGCTCGGCAGTTCGTCACGCGACACCAGTGCGTCGGGTGACCACAGGTGCGAACGCGCCAGCGCCTTCTGGCATTGAAAATACACTCGCTCGGCGGTGACGACAACGACACTGCGCGGCGCCTTGCCTTGCATTTCAAACGAGGCGCAGAGGTCCGGATCCGTCGACAGTTCGGCGCGGCCGTTGATGCGCAGGGTTTCGCCGACGCCGGGCACCAGGAACAGCAGCGAGATGCGCGGGTCACGGACGATGTTCTTGAGCGTGTCGAGCCGGTTGTTGCCGCGCCGGTCGGGCAGCAGCACCGTTTTCTTGTCGGCAACGCGCACAAAGCCGGCCGGGTCGCCGCGCGGCGAGCAGTCGAGCCCCTCGGGGCCGATCGAGGCGAGCACGACGAACGGCGATTTCTCGATGAACGCGCGATAGTGGTCGCTGATATAGTCAATTTCCTTGGTCAACGAACGCTCGGAGGCTGCCCCGTAAAGCGCCTCGAGTGCTTCGACGGATGCGATTGTGTGCGGTTTGGCGGTCGTGAGGCTATCGCTCATGTCAGTTTCCTGTGCAGCGGTGGCAGATCAATCCGGAGGAAGTTTGCATCCCACCCCTTACCACGTCCATCCTGCCCCGAGCCCGCATATCTCACAGAAAATTGTGGGCTTAGGAAACCATGAGGCCAGTTATGACCTACACGTACATTGAGACCGAGAGCGCCGACGGTATCGCGCAACTGAAATTCAACCGGCCGGCGCAGCTCAACGCGTTCAACAACGAGTTGATGCGCGAAACACTGGCAGCCATCGCTGCGCTGAACGGCGACGACGGCGTCCGCGTGATCATCGTCTCCGGGCATGGCCGGGCGTTTTCCGCCGGTTTCGACTTGAAGGCCGCCTCCGAACGCAAACTCGAAACACATGCCGAGTGGCGCGACCAGCTCGAGTTGCAGTTCGACTTCATCATGAGTTTCTGGAACTCAAAGGTACCGACGATTGCCGCCGTTCAGGGTTATTGCCTGGCAGGTGCCCTGGAAGTATCGCTGGCTTGCGATATGACGGTTGCCGCCAGTGATGCCTTCTTCGGCGAACCGGAAGCGCGCTTCGGATCGGGCGCGGTCGCGATGCTGTTTCCGTGGGTGACCGGGCCGAAACAGGCGAAAGAGCTGCTGTTCACCGGCGATGATCGTATCCCGGCCGATCGCGCGCTGCAGATGGGGCTGGTCAACAAGGTCGTGGCGCCGGAGGAAGTGACAGCCGAAGCGCTACGGCTGGCGCGCAACGTGGCGCAGTCGTCGGCCAACTCGGTGCAGAAATCGAAGCAGGCGGTCAACCGCGCCTACGACATGATGGGCCTGCGTCAGGCGCTGGCGACCGGGCTCGACATCGACGTCGATATCAACGCAACGCCGTCGTTCGAGAAGCAGGAGTTTTCCCGCATCCGCAAAGAGGAAGGCCTCAAGGCCGCCATCGCGTGGCGCGATGCACGCTTTGCGCCGAAGGCGTGATTGACAGCCCCGTGTTCTGTGCAAGGTGAGCCAATGGCCGCAGTCTTGCCCCGATGGTCCTCAGGCGCGACCGGATAACGCCTCAACCGGTGGCAGCGTGACAAGCACGGGGTGACGCCGGTTGGGTGCTCCAAGGCGCGGCCAATAGCAGACGCCGCCAGGGTGCACGGCAATGCACTACCCCGGTCAACGTCCCGTCCAGTTGGGCCGGCGCTTGGCGAGGAAGGCTTCCATGCCTTCGCGAAAATCGTCGGAGCCGTACACCTCGCCGATGACATCGCCGTCCTCGACTTTCGGTTGAGCTTCGCGCAGGCGGCGCAGGATCGTCTTGATGGAGCGCATGGTCAGCGGTGCATGCTGTTTAAGACGGCTGGCCAGCGCCCAGGCACGCTCCATGACCGCATCGCAATCGTCCTGCAATTCGTTGACGAGGCCGATGTGCAGCGCTTCGTCACCTTCGATGAGCCGTGAGGTGTAGATGAGGTCGATGACCTTGGCTTCGCCGATCAGGTTGACCAGGCGCGAGAGCGTATCGGCCGAAAGCGTGTTGCCAAGCGTGCGTGAAATCGGGAAACCGAATTTGAGATCGCGCGACGCAATCCGCATGTCGCAGCAACCGGCGATACCGGCACCGCCGCCGGTGCACGCGCCGGCGATCGCCGCAATCGTTGGCAATGGGCACTTCGAGACGGCGCTGAAAAACCTCTCAGCGCCTTTCTCGTAGGCAACGCCTTTTTCCGGCGAAAAATCCTTGAACAGCGAGATGTCGGTGCCGGCGGCGAACGCCTTGTCACCGGCGCCGCGGATAATGATCGCCTTGACCGAGCCGTCAGTTGGCGCGTTTTCGCAGATCTCGGCGAGGCTTTCATACATCCCGAAGGTAAGCGCGTTGCGCGCCTGCGGCCGGTTGAACGTAATCGTACCGATCTCGTCCTTGACCTCGTAGAGCAGTTCTTCGCTGGACATCGCTGTTCCCTTTATCGCATCTGCGGCGCGGTTTCGGCGAGATAATCCATCGCGGCCTGCACGCCACCTTTTGAATGTGGCACGCCGGCAAGACTGAGTGACATCTCGACGCCGGAGAGCGCGCCAACCAAAGTCAGGTCGTTGATATCACCGAGATGTCCAATGCGGAAAACCTTGCCGGCGATCTTCGACAAGCCGGTGCCGAGCGACATGTCGAAATTCTTGAGGACGACGTCGCGGAAGGCATCGGCGTTGTGGCCCTCAGGCATGACGACGGCGGTGAGCACCGGTGAGTAGGTCGCCGGGTCCTGGCAAAGAACCTCAAGGCCCCAGGAGCGGACCGCGCGCCGCGTCGCTTCACCGTGTCGATGGTGGCGCGCAAAGACGTTGTCGAGGCCTTCCTCGTGCAGCATGTCAATCGCCTCGGCGAGGCCGTAGAGCAGATTGGTCGCCGGTGTATAGGGAAAGAAGCCCTTTTCGTTGTTGGCGATCATTTCTTCCCAGCCCCAGAAACTTTTCGGCAACGTCGCCTGCATTGCAGCCGCGCGCGCCTTGTCCGACACCGCATTGAACGAAATTCCAGGCGGCAGCATCAGCCCCTTCTGGCTGCCCGAGATGGTGACGTCGACGCCCCATTCATCATGGCGATAATCGGCCGAGGCGAGGCCTGAAATGGTGTCGACCATGAGCAGGGCTGGATGTCCGGCAGCATCAATCGCGGCGCGCACCTTGTCGATGTGCGAGGTCGCCCCCGTCGCGGTTTCATTGTGGACGACGCAGACGGCGCGGATCTCGTGATCATCATCGGCGCGCAGGCGTGCTTCGATCTTGGCCGCATCAACGCCGCCACGCCAGTCACCTGCAATGAACTCCGGCTCAAGCCCGAGCTTTTCGGCAAGCCCCTGCCACAGGAAGGCGAAATGACCGGTCTCATACATCAGGACTTTGTCACCGGGCGACATCGTGTTGGCGAGTGCCGCCTCCCAGGCGCCGGTGCCCGAAGCGGGATAAATAATCACGGGTTGTTCGGTTTTGAAGATCGTCTTGATGCCGGAGAGCACGCGGTGGCCGAGCTTCTGAAACTCAGGCCCGCGATGGTCGAGGACCGGCATCGCCATCGCCTGCAGAATGCGGTCTGGCACCGGCGACGGGCCGGGAATTTGAAGAAAATGGCGGCCCGCGATGCGTGGCTCGTTGCTGGCGCTCGATGGCATGATGGCCACTCCCTGGCGTTACTTGGATTGACAAGCGTTTAGATTGTATACAATCTAGGGGCAAGCGAAATCTTCCTGCCGGTCTGCCTTATTCGTATGGCCGGGCGGCGACCGTCGCAACCTTCCAGGGCACGGCGCATCGCCAAACTCGGCGTTATGCCTGTGCACGGCCAGGGCTGGCCGGAAAAACCCGGCCAATCCTGGCGAAAGCGCCCGGTTCCGTTCGGGGCGCCCTGATTTTGGTCGATTGGGACTCGAAATCGCGACGGGCGGCTGAGCCAAACTTTGTCGTCATCCCGACGCAGGCCGGGACCCGTGAGCGCTGCTTCGGACCGAGCGTTTGCGGCGATGCGTAGGGGTTCCGGCCTTCGCCGGAATGACGCTGTGGGGGGGGGGGGCAGGCGGGCGCACGGCAGATCGCAACGTCGAATTTCCCCGGACAGGCGTGCGCCTGCGTGGCGAAGACGGAGTGGTTGGGCCGTATAACACACCAGCCTTAAGGGCTGACTGACAGGACCGATCGAACGCGGGCACTAACTTCTCGGTTATTTTAACTTGGCATTTGCGAGCGCCTTACATGAACATTCACGTACCGCCGAACCATCGTGTTGCTGAACGCTTGCGGACTGAGATCGAGGGCGAGGTGCTGTTCGACACGGCGAGCCGCGGTCGCTACTCGACAGACGCGTCGTTCTACCAGATCGAACCGGTCGGCGTCGTCGTGCCAAAGCGCATGGACGACGTTGCCGCCGCCTTGGCAATTGCGAGGGAAGAAGGCGTCGCGGTGCTGCCGCGTGGTGGCGGCACATCGCAATCGGGCCAGACGATCGGGCGCGCGTTGGTGATCGACTTCACCAAGCATCTGAGCGGTATCGTCGAGACGGATTTCGACAAGGCCGAGGCGTTGGTGCAGCCGGGCATCGTAATGGATGATCTCAACCGCCAGATCAAGGCGTCCGGCTTGTGGTTTCCCGTCGACGTGTCAACCTCGAGCCGGGCGACGATCGGCGGCATGACCGGCAACAATTCGTGCGGCACGCGCTCGATCCGCTATGGCATCATGCGCGACAACGTACGCGCGATCGATGCCTGGCTGGCGGATGGCACCGAGGCGCACTTTGGCGAACTCGACGCGAATTTCGAGGCAGCCAATCTACCGGACACGGTGCGCGACCTGTTTCGCGATCTGCGCCGTTTCGGACAGCGCGAAGCCGAACACATCGCCGGTGCGTTCCCCGACGTGTCACGGCGCGTCGGCGGGTACCTGATCGACTCGATCCTGCCCGACGCAGCCGGCCAGCCGATCAATGCCGCAACCCTGCTGTGCGGCTCGGAAGGGACGCTCGCGATCTCGAAGCAGATCCGCCTGAAACTGTCGCGCCAGCCGACCAACAAGGCCCTCGGGTTGTGCCATTTCACGACGTTCCGCGCCGCCATGGAAGCTGCCCAGCACATCGTCAAGCTCGGGCCGGTCGCGGTCGAGCTGGTCGACAAGACATTGATCGAACTGGCAACCGACATCGCGATGTTCCGGCCGATCATGGAAACCTATGTGCGTGGCAAGCCGGACGCACTGCTGCTGGTTGAGTTCGCCGAGGACGATCAAGCCGAGAACCTGTGCCGGCTCGATCAACTGGAAGAACTGATGGGTGATCTCGGGGCACCAGGCGCCGTCGTCAAGGTTGCAGACGCAGGCGAGCAGAAGGCGATCTGGGGGGTACGCGCTGCCGGCCTCAACATCATGATGTCGATGAAAAGCGAGGGCAAACCGGTCTCGTTCATCGAGGATTGCGCGGTGCCACTCGAGCACCTCGCGGACTATACTGAGCGCCTGACCGAAGTGTTCGAGCGTCACGGCACGACGGGAACTTGGTATGCACACGCTTCGGTCGGCTGCCTGCACGTGCGCCCGGTGCTGAACTTGAAGCTTGAGGACGATACCAGGAAGATGCGCGCCATCGCCGAAGCGGCCTTCGACATGGTGCGCGAATACAAGGGCTCGCACTCCGGCGAGCACGGCGATGGCCTGGTGCGTTCCGAATTCCACGAAAAAATGTATGGCCGCCGCACGATCCAGCTGTTCGAGGAAATCAAGGACCGCTTCGATCCAAGCGGCGTGCTCAATCCGGGCAAGATCGTGCGACCGTCGAAACTGGATGACCGCAGCCTGTTTCGGTTCAAGCCGGACTACCGGGTGGAAGACATCGAAACGGCGCTGGATTGGTCGGACTATATTGGCGCCGCCGGCGGCTTACAGGGCGCCGTCGAGATGTGCAACAACAATGGCGAGTGCCGCAAGCTCGAAGGCGGCGCGATGTGCCCGAGCTATCGCGTGACGCGCAACGAGCGTGATGTAACGCGCGGACGGGCCAATACCTTGCGGCTCGCGATCTCGGGGCAACTCGGGCCGGACGCATTGGCGCGCGATGATGTCGCCGAGGCGATGCAGCTGTGTGTGTCATGCAAGGCATGCCGCCGCGAGTGCCCGACCGGCGTCGACATGGCACGCATGAAAGCCGAGGTGCAGCACGCCCGTCATAAGCGGTTCGGGGCGACCTGGCGCGACAAGCTGGTCGGCTATCTGCCGCGTTATGCGCCATATCTCACGCGCATCGCAGGCCTCGCCAATCTGCCAGCCAAGGTGTCGATCCTGGCGCGATTACAGGAACGAATGACGGGATTTTCGAGCAAGCGCCAATTGCCGACCTGGCAGGCGCGGCCGTATCGTCCGGACGGCGCTCAAGCAGCCGCAAGCGAAGGTCAACGCGCCGTCGTGCTGTTTGCCGATACGTTCAATCGCTACTTTGAACCGGACAACCTGCGGGCCGCCGAAAAAGTCCTCGTCGCACTCGGCTATCATGTCAGCCATGCCGAGCCGCTAGCGGGCTCCCGACCGGTCTGTTGTGGGCGCACGTTTTTGTCCGCAGGTTTGATCGATCAGGCCAAGGCCGAGTCAGCACGGTTCATCGAGGCTGTAACGCCGCACGTTGAACGCGGTGCGACGATCGTCGGGCTTGAGCCGTCGTGCCTGTTCTCGATGCGCGATGAGTTCCAGGCGATGCATCCCGGCGAGGTGACGGCAGACCTCAGCGAACGGGCCCTGCTGTTCGAGGAATTCCTCGTGCGTGAGGCGGCGGCCGGTCGCATCGAAACGCCAATCGCGCAGGCCAAGGCCGACGTGCTGGTGCACGGCCATTGCCACCAGAAATCGTTTGGTGTTGCCGGGACCGTGACGCAGGCGCTGGACCTGGTCGAGGGTTATTCAGCGCGCATGATCGAGAGCAGTTGCTGCGGCATGGCCGGCAGTTTCGGCTATCAGGCCGAGACCTACGAGACGTCGATGGCGATGGGCGAGCTGAACCTGCTGCCAGCGGTGCGGGCGGCCGATCGCGAGACGATCATCGCGGCCGACGGGTTTTCGTGTCGCCACCAGATCAAAGACGGTGCGGCGCGAGAGGCGCGGCATGTCGCCGTGATCCTTGCCGGCGCGATGGGGCTGTGATCCGATGGCGCGCGCCCAGACATGGCCCGGCCCGATCAAGAAGCGCCCGACGCTGACCGTCCAGTTGGTCGAACAGTTGCGCCAGTTGATCTTCGATGGCGATCTCGCACCCGGCTGCCGCCTGCAGGAAGCCGAACTGAGCCAGCGCTTCGGGGTCTCGCGCACGCCGCTACGCGAAGCCTTGAAGCTGCTGACCGCCGAGGGCCTGATCACGATCGAGCCGAACCGGGGCGCGACCGTCACCGAGCTTTCCGTGACGGAACTCGCCGAGACGTTTCCGGTGATGGGCGTTCTCGAAGCCCTCGCCGGTGAACTCGCCGCGAGCCATGCCGACGATGACGACCTCAAGGCATTGCGCACCCTGCATGACGCCATCGTTGCCGGTTATCGCAGCAAGGATCTGAAATCGTATTTCGCCGCCAATCAGGCTTTTCACGAACGGCTTGTCGAGGCCGCGCACAACGAGACGCTCGCGACGCACTACCACCAGTTGGCCGGCCGTGTGCGACGCGCCCGCTACCGCGCCAACCTGTCGCCGGCGCGGTGGGCCCAATCCGTCGATGAACACGAACAGATCATCGCGGCACTGGAAAGCCGCGACGGCGCCACTTTGGCGACAGTCCTGCGCGCCCACATCGACCACAAGTTCGAGACCGTACGCGACGCCATCGCGCGCCAGACCTGAGCGACGGTGCAGCGGCGAAAAGGCAACCGTCATGCCGACCCCGCCAGTCTCGGGTTGTTTTCGCCGGCACGTTACGGCGGCGAGACCTTCAATGGCGGAATGCAGGCGATCTTCGGCCTGGGCCACAAACGGTCGCGAGCAGGTGCAGCATGCTCCGAGTACGTCATCAATGCTCAGTCGAAAAAGCGGACGTCGCGTCGAAGTCCATCTCTGCGGCGCAACAACGACGCGAAGTCCACAAACCGGGCATTTGGCTTAGGTTGGCACCTAAGTCAAAATCCGGAACGCGATCAACGAACATGCAGTATTTGCCACCGGTATCGACTGCTCGGTGAGACGCCAATCCTGTGGCGCACTTGCGCGTAAAACTTCAGTGACCTAGCTTCTCTAGATTAGTTTTTTTGCTTTGCAGACCGATCCGGTTCAGCATGGTAAGACAACCCGGCATTCTAAAAGCAGAGGAAGATCTTATGTCCCACCCGATCAAGGTTTTTTGGCAGCCTCATTGAACCAGCTGTCTCAGGGTCAAAGAGTACCTGTCGGTCCGTGAGATCGAATTCGAATCCGTCAACGTGCTGGCCGATCCCACCGGCATGGAGGAACTGCAGAGACTGGGAGCCCGTACGATCCCGGTTGTGTCTCAAGGCGACAAGTTCGTATTTGCCCAAGTCATCAAGGATGTCGTCGATTTCCTTGGGCTGAAGGACGATACGGCTCCGACGCTGTCGCCAGATCAGCTGAAGAAACGATACGATCACGTTCTGGAAACAGCTATCCGTCTGGTCAAATCAATGCCAGATGAGCATCTTGAGAAAGAGCTGCCGGATCGTCCGCGTTCGTGGCGCGTGCTGTTGCATCATGTCTTCCAAATCCCGACGGCTTTTCTCGACATGGAAGAGACCGGAGTCGAGCTCAGCTACGAAAACATGGTCGGCCCGCCACCGGACGACATGACCACGAGTGCTGCCATTGCCGAATTTGGCGAGGCCGTAAAAACGCGTTTTGAAAAATGGGCGATAAGCTCAAACGGTGAAGACTTCGACGTCCAGGTGCCAACATATTTTGGCGGCACGACCCGCCATGAGATGTTGGAGCGGACTGTATGGCATTCAACGCAGCATGTCCGTCAGGTTGCTGCCTTGTTGGAGCAGGTCGGCATCAAGCCTGATCGACCGTTGACCGCTGCCGACATCGAAGGTTTGCCCCTGACTGAAAAGGTATGGGGATAGTCTTCCGGTCAACACGCCTGACATACGAATGCGTTCGAGAGAAGTGGCTCTCTCGAACGCCCAATCTACAAAAGCAATTTTCAGCCGCGGCAGTCCTTTCTGACTAGGTGACTAGAAACCGGAGGCTTCATGTCAGGACGTGGTCCGGCGCAAACGACGGCCAACAGTGGCAAAACAAAACCTCTCACAATCACCGAAGCTTCAAACAGCATTCTGAGTGGTTCACTGTCACCGATAACGTTGCTGGAGACATATCTCGAACGAATTGAAGCCGTCGACGGGCAGATCCATTCCTTCATTCATGTTGACGCCGCGGGCGCCCGCAAGGCGGCGGCGGAAGCGACTGACGAGATCGCAGCAGGACACTGGCGAGGGCCGCTGCATGGCCTGCCCTTTGCAGTCAAAGACAACTATGACGCTACAGGCCTGCCAGCAACCGCCAATTCAAAACTTCGCATCGACAATGTGCCGGATAGTGACGCCGAACTGGTTCGCCGCTTGAAAGCAGCCGGCGCGGTTCTGATCGGGAAGCTAGCGACATGGGAATACGGCACCGGCAACGGTGGCGAATATTACGATCTGCCATTTCCGACCGCACGCAACCCTTGGGATACGGAGAGATTCCCAGGTGGCTCAAGCACCGGCGCGGGCGTTTCTGTAGCCGCTGGCACGACCATGTTCGCGCTTGGCTCAGATACAACAGGATCGGTGAGATTGCCGGCAGCCGGCACCGGAACGGTCGGCATTATTCCAACGCCGGGCAGGCTCAGTCTCGATGGCATTCTGCCCAACTGCTATTCGCTGGATAATCCCGGCCCGTTCACCTGGACGGTGGAAGATTCCGCCATCGTGCTTGAGGCGATCGCTGATCGCACGGCTTGGGATCCGCGCGGTGAGTTTGGCTTTCGCCGGGCAATCGGTCAGCCCGTCGCTGGCATGCGTGTCGCCGTCGTCACTGACACGGGACCTGGCATGGCCGATCCCGATCCAGAACTGGCAGATGGTTTTGATCAGGCCGTGCTTGATTTGGAAGCACTTGGAGTTGAAGTCATACCGGTCAAGCTTCCGGTTGCAACTTCATTGTGTTTTCACGTGACCTCAATAATTGGCCCGGCGGAGTCAGCTGCCATCCACGAGATGGAATTGCGCGATCGGCCGGGCGATATGGGACATGCCTTACGGGACAAATTAATGCTCGGCTCGATGCTGCGTGCGGTTGATTACATCGCGGCACAACGCCAGCGATTGACGATTGCGAATGCAATAGACGGATTGATCCGAGGCTATGATGCACTGGTGACATTTGGCACCCTGCATGTATCGCCGCGGCTTGGCGTCGAGCCGGAAATGACAGCCTTCACCAAGGACACCATGCTGACGCCGTTCAACTTGTCCGCGCATCCAGCGATGATCCAATGTACGGGTTTTTCGGAAACAGGCCTGCCGCTCAATTGGCAGATTGTTGCCAACAGGGGAGATGAAGCAAGTATCTACCGGCTTGCTTCTGCCTATGAGGCCGCAACGCCATGGCGTCAGCGCAGACCGCAGCTCTAGCTGGAATGGAATTTTTGTGATGACGAAATCCACGCTATATTCCGCCGCCGAAATTGAAGCGTTTGCAGCCCGCTACGGTCTGACGAAACTGACCAAGGATCAACTGGCGCGGATGCAGGAACTTGCACCGATCGCTGCCGAATTGGGCGGACAATTGCCGCGCCCAAGCTGCAAGACGGATGTGCCGGCGCCGAGCTTCATCGCGGTTCCAATCATCAAGATTTGGTCCAAATACTAATGTGATTGATAGATAATGTCAGATTGACGCAGTGCGCGAACTGCCGCAGCTTCATGATCGGTCCCCGCTCATTGGGAGCGGATGGAAACCGCAGAACCTCCGTGGACTAAGTATTTTGCGTTCCAGGTGTGGGCCTATAGTTGGCAGGAGATGCGCAGCGATGAGTTTGTTTGATCAACATAATAACGGCACAAGCCGGCGTAATTTTCTCGGGCTGGCAGGCGGCGCAGGCGCCCTCGCCGTATTACCTATAAACTTCGCAACGCTGTCGCCAGCGCATGCGGCCGGTAAGACGCTGACGGTGCGGATTGGTTCCGACATATCCGTGCTCGACCCCGCTCAAATCTTTCAGATTGAGAACCAGACGGTCGCCGGACATGTTTTCAACGGCCTCGTCAAATACGATCAGGCGTCGAACAAGATTGTCCCCGACCTTGCGGAATCCTGGGAGGTCACCGACGGCGGCAAGGTTCTAACCTTCAAGCTGCGCAAAGGTGTGACTTTTCACAAAGGATATGGTCCCTGCACATCGGCAGATGTGAAATTTTCACTCGACCGGGTGCTTGATCCCAAGACCGCGAGCAAGTACCGCGGTCAGCTCGCAGGACTGACGGCGGTTGAAACGCCTGATGCGCATACCGTACGTCTGGTGCTGGACAAGCCGAACGCCGGTTTCCTGCATAAGGTCACTGCATTCAATCAAGGTTGGATTGTCTCGAAGAAGGCGATCACCGAAATGGGCGCCAAAGCCAAACTTGATCCGATTGGCACCGGCCCGTTCGTGTTCGAGAAATGGACCACCGGCAGCCAGGTCAGTCTGACAGCCAACAAAGATTATTTTGAAGGCGCGCCCAAGTTCGACACGCTGGTACTGCGTCTCGTCAAGGACGAGACCGCGGCGGCAATTGCCCTGGAGAAGGGCGAAATCGACATCTTCTTTGGCTTGCAGCAGCCGCAGATTATCGATCGTCTCAAGACCAAGAGTAACGTCACTGTCGTCAGTCGCGAAGCCAACCATACGATCAATCTCGTGCTGAATACGACGATCAAGCCGCTCGGCGACGCACGTGTTCGCCAGGCGATGGCCTATGCCATGAACCGCAAGGCATTGGTTGATGGTTATTTCAAAGGAACAAAAGCAACCGGCCATACAGTGTTGACATCGTCGTTCGCCGAATACACCGACGACGTGCCGCAATATCCGTACGATCCGGACAAAGCGAAAGCCTTGCTCAAGGCAGCCGGCGTTACGTCGTTCAATTTCGAGCTGACGTCAGTCGGCCTGTCGCCGTACGATAAGCTGGTGGTTCCCCTCGCCAATGACCTCACTCAGGTCGGCATCAAGACACGCATCAAGATCCTTGAACGGGGCGCATACACGCAGGCTCGCAACAGTGGCAACGTCATGTCGTGTGTCACGGGCGTCGTTGGTCCACCCGATCCGGATTCACCGCTCGTGACTCTCTACGCCACAAAATCGTTCCCGCCAGGTATGAACACGGCACGCTACAAAGGTGCCGATGAACTGCTTGCAAAAGCGAGTGCGGCAGTCGAACCAGCGGCTCGTAAAGCCGCCTACAAGGCCATTTTGCAAAAGGTGATGACCGATGTTCCAGTCATTCCACTTTATGCGGACCGGCTGTTCCTCGCCCACGCGAACACGGTACAGGGCTTCGTGCAAAACTCGCTCTTTACGGTCCATACCTATCCAGTAAGCCTGAAGGGATAGATACGAATGATCGGCTTTCTCGGTCGACGGCTGATTCAGTTGATCATTACGATGCTCGGGATTGTCACGGTCGCTTTCTTTCTTATGAGAGCGATCCCTGGCGATCCCGCTGCCTACATTCTGGGCGACTATGCGACGAAAGAAGCGCTCGCGACCTTGCGATCACAACTCGGTCTCGATCGACCGGTGCTTGAGCAATATCTGATTTTCATGGGTCGCGCGTTAACCGGCGATTTGGGATCATCGGTTGTCACGGGGCAGCCCGCACTCTCGGAGATCACATCCAGCCTGCCATCGTCGGCGGCCCTGGCCGTGCTCGGACTGCTGATCGCCATTGCGCTTGGCATTCCGCTTGGCATCATGTCAGCGGTCTACCAAGGTACATGGATCGACGTAACAATCATGCTTGGTGCACTGGCCGGCATTTCATTCCCGGTATTCTGGTTCGGCCTCGTCGCGATTTTGGTGTTTGCGCACTGGCTCAGTATCTTCCCTGCGCTCGGCTCGACGAACTCCGACAGCATCTGGGTCAACATCTACTATCTCTTGTTGCCAGCGCTTGTGTTCGGATTCTCGATTGCGGCCTACATCGCGCGCCTGACACGCTCGGCGATGCTGGAAGTTCTAAGTCAAGATTATATCCGTGTGGCGCGGGCCATGGGCATCTCAGAAGGCAAGATCGTTTTCCGCTATGCATTACGCAACGCGCTCATTCCGATACTTGCGGTGATCGGCGTTACATTCGCCTGGGCGTTCGGCAATGCCATTTTGATCGAGGTTGTATTCAGTCGACCAGGTGTCGGGTCGACGTTGCTGAAGGCCATTCTGGCGCGGGACTACCAGCTCGTGCAGGCTGGTGTGCTCGTCCTGGCCGCGATTGTGGTTGTTATAAATGTAACGCTCGATGTGAGTTATGGTTTCATCGATCCGCGATTGAGAAACACATGACGGACGCTGACGACACAGCTGATCATGTCCGAACCGCAGGCACGGCAAACCGGCCCGCAAGGTTCGAATGGGCCCACAAGTATATCTATCATCCAGGGCTCATGATTGGGCTGACCCTTCTGATCTTGCTTGTCCTTATTGCGATCGCGGCACCGCTTCTGGCGCCTTATTCGCCGACGCACACCGACCTCGGCAACACACTCGCACATCCGTCTTCAACTTACTGGCTTGGCACGGACCAATTCGGCCGGGATGTTCTGTCGCGTATTATTTGGGGGTCCCGGATCTCTTTGCAGGTCGCCCTCGCGGTGGTCTTCATCTCGTTGACGCTTGGCACGTTGATTGGCGCGGTCGCCGGATTTGCGGGTGGCTGGCTGGACCGGGTCATTGTGGTCATCAATGATATCATGCTGGCCTTTCCCGGTTTCCTGCTCGCACTTGCTCTTGTAGCCGCTCGGGGTTCGTCGCTCGAGTCCGTCATCACAGCGGTGTCGATCGCGTTTACGCCCCGTGTCGCAGCGGTGATGCGCTCGGTGGTGCTGACTATCAAACCGCGTCTGTTTATCGAATCGTCGCGCGCAATCGGCATGTCACCGGCCCGCATTCTGTTCCGCCACATCGTGCCCAATGCGATGCCACCCGTGATCGTTGTCGCCACGGTTAGCGCCGCGACCGCCATACTTGCGGAAGCGGGATTAAGTTTTCTCGGGTTGGGCGTGCAGCCACCGACCGCGACCTGGGGCAACATTATTTCCGATGGCAATTCAACGATTACAACGAACCCGTTGATCTCGTTTTCTGCCGGACTGTGCATTGCCATTGCGGTTATAGCGCTTAACCTTCTCGGCGACGGTTTGCGCGACACGCTCGATCCGCAGATGCGACGGCAAACCGGCAGGATCTTGTAATGGCGACACAGACGATCTCAGATAACTCGCCAAGGTCCCCAAATGACAGTTTAGAGTCGTCCAAGACGGGCGCTCCGTATCTTGAGATACGTGATCTACGGACAGCGTTTCCGGGCAACGAGAAGCCAACTGTGGTCGTCAATGATGTGAGCTTATCGCTGGCGCGCGGCGAAACACTCGCGGTCGTCGGCGAATCCGGTTCGGGGAAAACCATGACCTTCCTGTCGGCTTTGGGGCTGCTGCCTAAATCAGGCCGTGTCATTGGGGGAGAAGCACGTCTCTCTGGTCAGGATCTTCTGAAACTCCCGCCGCGAGAATTGCGGGCGTTGCGCGGTTCGGAAATCGCAATGGTCTTTCAGGATCCATTGTCAGGTCTCAATCCCGTCTTTCGGATTGGCGAGCAGATCATCGAAGCCATTCGTGCGCACCGCCGCATCTCCCGCCGCGAGGCTCGGCTGGAAGCCATCCGATTGCTTGAACGTGTGCATATTCCCGCTGCGTCGAGCCGTATCGATGATTACCCGCATCAGCTGTCAGGCGGCATGCGTCAGCGCGCTCTGATCGCGATGGCGATCGCGCTTGATCCGGCCGTTTTGATTGCCGATGAACCCACTACGGCGCTTGATGTCACTGTTCAGGCGCAAATCCTCGAACTCCTCGCGGGTATCCAATCGGAAACAGGCATGGGTATGGTGCTCATAACGCATGACCTGGGATTGGTCGCGCGCCATGCAGATCGGGTCGCCGTGATGTATGGCGGCCGTGTTGTTGAGCAAGGCCGCCTTGGCGATGTTTTCAAGCGCACACGGCACCCATACACGGTCTCGTTGTTCCGCTCGATTCCACACCTGCACACACCGGCCGACGCAGAACTCACGCCGATCGAAGGCCAACCACCGAACCCAGCGGAATTACCTCCTGGCTGCGCCTTTGAAGCGCGCTGTTACTTGGGCAAAGGTCGTAGCGATTGTGCGAACTCGATACCGGCACTCGCAGCGACCGATTTGAGCACCCACCTCACCGCTTGCCATCATTGGCAGGAACTAGCCGGCCCAGGAGGGAACGAATGACCGTCAGTCAGCCGGCCCCAGCGCAAGACGAACAAATCCTCGAACTGCGTGATGTGAGGAAAGTATTCGGCGGTCGCGGCCTATTCGGAAACAGCACCGGCCACGCCGTCACGGCTGTTGACGGCGTCTCCCTCCACATTCGTCGCGGCGAAACACTCGGGCTCGTCGGCGAGACCGGTAGCGGCAAGAGTACGATCGGCCGAATCGTTCTCCGGCTTGATGACCCCACGTCCGGACAAATCTTGTTCGGTGGCGAGGATCTTGCAAAGCTGCCGGTTCGAGAGATGCGGCGGCGGCGTCAACACATTCAGATGGTGTTCCAGGACCCGTTCGGGTCACTTGATCCTCGCATGACAGTCGGCGAACTGGTCGCCGAACCGATGATCGTTCACGGGACGCCGCGAGCCGAAATACCATTCAGGATAGAACGAATACTCAAGCAGGTCGGCCTCGATCCGCGCATGAGCGAGCGCTATCCGCATGAATTTTCCGGCGGCCAACGTCAACGCATCGGTGTCGCGCGGGCGCTTGTCCTGGACCCCAGTTTGCTGATCCTTGATGAACCGGTATCAGCGCTCGACGTGTCAATCCAGGCGCAAATTCTCAATATGCTGCGCAGCATCCAGCGCGAAACCGACATTGCTTATTTGTTTATTGCCCATGATCTCGCCGTTGTGCGCCACATCTCCGATCGGGTCGCAGTCCTCTACCTCGGACGCATTGTCGAAACGGCGCCGCGCGACAAGCTCTACGCAATGCCGCGTCATCCTTACACCATTTCGCTTTTGTCAGCGGTACCGGTTCCTGATCCGGACATCGAGCAACAACGCAAACGCGTCGAATTACACGGTGAAATCAGTTCAGGAACTGCCATTCCGACGGGATGCCGGTTCCATCCGCGCTGTTTTCGGGCGCGCTTCATCGCGAGACAGCAGGACATTTCGACGATATCTGTCGGGAATGAACCGCTGGCTCGGCAATGTGTCGAAAGCGACCCTGCCCTCGTGAGTGCGGGTGGTGATGATGGCCATTCTCTAGCGTGCCACTTTCCACTTTCCAGCACTGAACTGGCAGCGGTTATGGGAATGCGGATCGGGGACGAATCGGCCTCAAACGTTCACGCCAACAGCGCAATCCAGGAGGACAATTCATGAGCGAGAACCGCGAGCAGAACTACGAAGGAGTGTTCGACACCAACATCGGCTTCGGCACGCGCCCCGCGGTCATCGTCATTGACTTTGTCAATGCCTACACAACCAAGGGCGCACCATTTTTTGGTGAGGGCGTCGTCAGCGCAGTGGACGAGTCGGTACCGCTTCTGGCAGCCGCGCGGACGGCAAAAGTTCCGATTATTTACACCAAAGTGCTTTATCACCCGTCTGGCATGGATGGTGGACTGTTCGTCAAGAAAGTGCCGGCACTGCGGGCATTGGTGGCTGGTGAGCCTTTGGCTGAGATCGACTCCAAAATTACACCAGAGCCGGAAGATCTGGTCATCGTGAAAAATTACCCGAGCTGCTTTTTCGGCACCACCCTACAGTCAACATTGATGGGGCTCGGCGTCGATACGTTAGTCCTGATTGGTTGCTCGACCAGCGGTTGCGTCCGCGCCGCAGCGATTGACGCGATCCAATACGGCTATCGCGTGATCGTCCCGCGCGAGTGCGCCGGCGACCGCCACGACGCACCCCACGATGCCAATTTGTTTGATATCAACGCCAAGTATGGAGACGTTGTGCCCAAGACGCAGGTTATCGACTATTTCAAGGAGCTCAGCTGACAAGCGCATGGCGCCTGAGTTGCTGGCACGTAATCTCATGGAAGAAGCGCTCGACCAGATTGAACGGACTAGGCGAGGCACTCTCCACAATGGTGTGCGCCTCGTCTGCGCTCCAAATCAAGATTGCGTATGGGAGACACACTATGGCACGGCCGGAATTGAAGCAGATGCTCGCAGAACGATCATTCGTTGGGGCTCCTGGCGTATTTGACATGATCTCGACAAAGGTCGCTGACCAGACCGATGCGTCAGCGCTATACGTGACAGGCTACGGGCTCGTCGCCTCGCATCTCGGGCTGCCGGATGCTGGCCTAGCAACTTACACCGACATGCTCGATCGGATCGTGCGCATTACCGCGTCAACGACCAAGCCGGTGATCGCCGACGCAGACACGGGTTATGGCGGTCTACTTAACGTGCATCATACGATACGGGGATATGAGGCGGCTGGCGTCTCCGCGATCCAACTGGAAGATCAAGAATTTCCAAAGAAATGCGGCCATACTCCTGGCCGACGCGTCATCCCCGTAGAAGACATGGTCGCCAAGATCAAGGTTGCCGATCAGGCGCGCTCCTCGCCGGATTTCTTGATTATCGCGCGAACCGACGCGCGTACGAGCCTCGGCCTTGAAGAGGCACTTCGTCGAGGTGAGGCCTTTGCTAAGGCCGGCGCTGACATTTTGTTTATCGAGTCGCCAGAGAGCGAAGATGAGATGGCAAAGATTGGCCGTACCTTTGATCAACCCCTACTGGCCAACATGGTCCACGGCGGAAGCACACCTATTCTGTCAGCTCAGAAGTTAAAAGCACTTGGCTACCTGATCGCCATATATCCAGCCATCGGTTTCCTCGCGATGGGAGAAGCCCTACGCCGTGGTTACGATGCCGTTATCTCGGGATCGGACGAGTCACCAGTTCCATTGTACGATTTTATGAAGTTTTCGGAGGTAATGGGTTTCAAGGAAATCTGGGAACTCGAGCGTCAGTTCGCTGATTTGGAAGATCAATCCGACAAGCAATAGAATTCCGGGTATCCTATCCATCTACAACTGCTGCCCTGTATTGGTCGAGTATCTTTCTTATAGTCTCTGTCGGGCGACAACTAATTGGGAGCGGCAGGAAATGTAACGCGCTTCGATGTATTTCAAGCCATGCAGCGCGAGCCTGCATCAATTGGAGACATACACTCGACGAAATCAAGGCAGCAAGGGAAGGCGGCGTAGGTGCTGTGAGCCCTTCGGCGCCCTCAATCATTTCGAGAGTCCTCAGGTTTCATATCCGGTCGTCTTTGTTTCGTGAAGCCTCCATTCTTTTTGCATTCGCCATCAGGCACTGAGCCTTCCCCTCGGAGCCGCCGTCGCCCTCACCTCGCTGCTGGGGTGATGGCGGTCGGAGAGGGGGAGGCGGGCCTTCCCCTTGGTGGGGCCTGAACCGCCTGCACGGACCTGTGCCGGTGTCAGACCGCCGAGCGCAGAGTGCGGGCGGACATGGTTGTAATCATGCCGCCAGCGCAGCAACGCCCGCCGCGCAGCTGCGAGCGTATCGAACACCTCCTCGTTGAGAAGTTCGTCTCTGAGCCGCTCGTTGAACGCTTCGATAAAGCCGTTCTGCTGCGGTTTGCCAGGCTGGATGTAGTGCCAGGTGACGCCTGTCCCGTTCTGCCATTTGAGGATTGCTCGGCTCGTCAGTTCCGTGCCGTTGTCGCTGACGATTGTTTGCGGACGGCCATGACGCCGGATGAGATCGTCAAGCTCGCGTGCAACACGGGCGCCCGACAGCGACGTATCGGCCACGAGTGCCAGGCATTCCCGCGTAAAATCGTCGATCACGGCGAGGATACGAAAGCGCCGACCGATACCGAACACATCCGACACGAAATCCAAACTCCAGCGGGTGTTCGGCCCGGATGGCAACGGCATTGGCGCACGTGTGCCTCGCGCGCGCTTGCGGCCACGTCGGCGCCGAACCTGAAGCCGCTCGTGCGCGTAGAGCCGGCGCAGCTTCTTGTGGTTCATTTTGATCCCCTCGCGTTCCAGCATGAGACCGATGCGCCGATATCCAAACCGCCGGCGTTCAGCCGCGATCTCGCGCATCCGGGCGCGGATCTCGGGGTGGTCGGGGACACGTGCCCGACGCACCGTCTTAGGATCGACACCAGTGAGCCGGCAGGCCCTGCGTTGCGAAATGTCATGCGCTTCAATCGCCCGCAGAGCCGCCGCGCGTCGCTGATCCGGCGTCGTCAGTTCTTTCCCAGAAGGTCTTTCAGAACCACATTGTCGAGCATCGCGTCCGCCAGCAGCCGCTTTAACCGCGCATTCTCAGTCTCCAGCGTCTTGAGCTTCTTGGCATCCGACAACTGCATGCCACCGAACTTCGCTTTCCACTTATAGAACGTGCCCTCGTTGACGCCGTGCTTGCGGCAAACCTCAGCCGTCGCCATCCCGCGCTCCTGCTCGGCCAAGATCGCGATGATCTGCTCCTCGGTAAATCGTGACTTCCTCATATCCGTCTCCTTAGTTGACGGACTCTCCATTCAAGTGAGGGACCAAACGGGGCTCACAGCAGCTAGTCAAAGTAACTGGCTCACCCGCAAAAATTCATGCTAAAAATGAATTAGTATCTGTAAGGATGGCGCGTGGAGCCCTACGATGGATGAAATTGAAAGCTCGAAACTACAACCTGATAATCTCGAACTATTCAATGATTTCGACCGTTTGCGTGTTTTTCATGATGAAGCAATTGCGGCCAACGACAGATGGTTGGCGGCCAAGATTTTCAAACAAATTTTGGATCAGGCTCGTTTGATCGATCAACGATGTTTCGATGAACGTCTCACCAACGACTAGGTTGCGCATTACCTTCTTGCCATCCAGGATCAAATGCCAACATCTGGCCAAAGGCAAACTTCGGAATGATCGGTCAAAGGCTCACGGCAGACGCTTTGTACAATTTACTTCTGTTGCAAGTGCTCGACGGCTCGCTTGAGCCGGGTCCTAGGCTGCCGACTGAGCAGGCTCTTGCCGATCAGCACGGTGTTGCTCGATCGACCATGAGGAAAGCGCTCGAACGGCTTCGTGCCGACAGACTGATTGTGTCGCGAAGGGGGGACGGACACTACATTGCGGGCCTTTCGGAGACGGAGCAATGCAATATCAAGTTGGACTTTGATACGAGGTTTGAAGAAGTATTTGAAGTCCGCAGACTACTCGATGGCGCATCGGCAGCGCATGCCGCCGAGATACAAGATCAGGCCTGTATTAATCTACTAGAAAAATCCCAGACAGAGATGCAGCGGCAGATTGATGCTGAGCAGATTGATCTACTTGAAATTCGTCGCGCGGACATCGATTTTCATTCGGAACTTTCAAGACGTAGTCCGAACGCCTTATTGGTTGAGATTACAGAGACCCTGGTTGCCGCAATAGGGCCATTTTGGATCAATTGGCGTGCGTTCGACATCGGTCAACAACGACAGTTGGCACAAAGCACCCTCAACGAACACGCGCTTGTGCTAGCCGCCATCAAGGCTGGCGATCCAGAGACAGCCGAGCGCGCAATGCGACATCACTTTCGAACCAGTGGAGACAGGTATAAAAAAGTGTTCGGCGATTGAATATCGCGCTCCTCTATATAGCTTGCTGACGACGGAAAACATCTCCTTCGGGTCAATCTCGGCGGTCGCGTCTCCTCGCCGGAATGTCCGCTCAGCCACCATGTAGCTGCCGACTTGCTACGGCGTAGCGAAACGTCCCAAGAACCTGCACAATTTCAGGAATCGAGCTGTATTTGAGAAGAAGAAACGATTAGCAACCTGAGGCCGCAACCTTAGCGTGATAAGACCGCGTCCTTTCGGTGCGTGCGTATATCCGGGGTGATGGCACTTCGGACGTGCTGCATTTTCGTATCCCGACGCGCCTTGACCGCTTTTATGATTGGCTGCTCGAACCAGCGCCACGACAAGGTGGCAATCGCAACAGTTACTGCAAATGCCGTGACCGCAATTGCTGCATCGGCAAACGTCTCCATGTGTGGAACTCGGCCCACGATGAAGTGGCGCATGAGACCAAGCACCATTTGATGCACCAGGTAAATGCCGTAGGAAATGACACCAAGCCGGCAGAGCCACCGCGTTGTAAACAGGCGTTTGATCACTCCGTCAGCCACCAGTGCGACGAGTAATGCGTTGACGGAAATTGCCGCAGTGATACTGAAACCCAAGGTCAGCATCCACGATTGTGACCAGGACAGATCGAAGGCAAAGCCGCAGACCAATAGGCCGCCGATCGAAAGCATCAGCGTTGTCGCCAGGAATCGTCGCGCGACGTGGCATTGCTGACGGAATGCTGGATCTTGCCAAAGGTATGCAACCAGCACACCAGCAAGGAGTGCATCCCAGCGACCGGGCAGCAGGATATATGGTGCATAGAGCGACGCTCCGGACGACAGCAATGCCGTTCTGAACGCCAGCGCGACGCAAATCAGGATCACGATGGTGCGTACCATTTGAGATCGTGGTGTCAACGCAATGAGGATCGGCAAGATCAGATAGAATTGCTCTTCGACCGCGAGCGACCAGGTCATTGCCAGACCGTGCCCGCCGGTTACCGAGCCAACCGCCTGATAGATATTCTGCACGTGGATCAAATAGGCCCAGACCGGGACAGCGTCAGCGAGGGTACCGTTCCCCGCAAACAACCACATGGCCGACGCCGATGATGGATCAGCCAAAAAGGGCCGCGCCGCGAAGTAAAATGCAACGACCGCGAGATAGGCAGGCATCAGCCGAGCCGCTCGACCGGCGTAGAAGCCTAACAAGAAACCTGGTTTTCCGAAGCCCTCAAACAATACGCGACCGATCAGAAAGCCTGACAGCACGAAGAACAAGTCGACGCCAGCCCAAGCCCAAGAAAAAGCTGACAACGCACGCGACAGGGATGCGTCGGGTGACGTATCGAGAGCCGGCTCGACCGCATAGTGCCAAACAATGACCAGTAGGATGGCCATGCCGCGCAGCCCATCCAGGGCAGCAACTCGACCCTGTGACCCGGTGCCTGGTGCTAACGTGTACGTGTCATGCGAACGATGCAGGATCTTTTCCCTCGGTTTGCCCAAGCCATTGCACTGAGTGCATTTACTTGCTCGGCCTCGGCTCCAATTCCGCCACGAGCATAACTCAGTGATCTTTACGAATTGTTATGGTTCCGCCACCGCAAACGCGGGTCAATCAAACGTCGAACTAAGGGCTGGGTGATGACGACACATCGAATCCGGAGCTATTTCAGCTTGCATTGTTCGAACCTCACGGACATCAACCCGCCGTTGCCGCGGTTGATTTCGCCGCTCTCCTCGCAGACCGGCCAAACAACACAAAAAACGGAGAGGCTTTTCACCTCTCCGCTCCTTTATGTGATGTCGTTTTGATCGCTGCAGAGGCGCCTAGTAGCACTTCTGGATCAGGCGCCAGCTGACGATTTTGCACTTTTCGTAACCGCCGCGTGTGAACCAGCATTTCCGCTCTGGCTCACGGCGGTAGCTGCAGTAGGAGCCGCTGACACCGCCAGCGAAACCTTCGTAGCCTTTGACTGGGTGGCGAGAGTCATACTCCCACTGCTTGTAACGAGAGCCGCCGCGTTTGGCTTCGGCATCGGTTGCTGTCAGCGACATGCCGGTGATGGCGAAAGCTGCTGCGGCGGCGATCAGGGTGAATTTGCGGGTCATGTTCTTTGTCTCCGATAAGGTTGTTTGTTTGGTCTGGGTCGTTGTTGTTCCGTGTCTGATGAGATGAACTTAACCCCGGGCGGCCGACCGATCTGTTACCTGGCTCACAAACGGAATTTTTTCTTTTCAGCCCCCGTTTTTCCGATCCGAGAGTGCAGATATCGTTCCAACAGGTGATTTCGGGCTTCCCATGCCGCGGCGGCCTTTCGCCCGCCGTCCGATGCGTGCATAGAAGGCGGTAAACGATCTGCAAAAAGAGGATACGACCATGGTAACGCTGGCAGACGGCATGAGCCGACTTGGTACGGAAACCGCCTTCGAAGTGCTGGCGCGCGCCGCCGAGTTGCAGGCGCAAGGTCAGGATGTCATCAATCTTGGCATCGGCCAGCCGGACTTCAAAACGCCAGAGCATGTCGTTGAAGCCGCAATCAAGGCTCTACGCGACGGCCATCATGGGTACACCCCGGCGCAAGGCATTCCAGAATTGCGCGCAGCCGTTTGCGCTGACCTGCACAAGCGACACGACGTCGATGTCGATCCCGGCAATGTCGTGATCATGCCGGGCGGCAAGCCGACGATGTTCTTTGCGATCATGATGTTCGGCGGCCCCGGCACCGAGATCATGTATCCGGATCCCGGGTTCCCGATCTATCGCTCGATGATCGAGTATGTCGGCTCGGAACCGATCCCGATCGCCTTGCGCGAAGAGAACGGCTTTGCCTTCAGTGCCGATGAAGTGCTCGCGCAGATCACACCCAAGACGCGGCTGATCATCATCAACACACCGGGGAACCCGACCGGCGGTGCCGTGCCGGGCGAAGAAATCGAGAAACTTGTCGCCGGCCTCGAAAAGCACCCTGATGTCGCACTGCTCTCCGATGAGATCTACAGCCAGATGCTGTATGACGGGCGTGAGCACATCAGCTTGCTGCGCTATCCGCAACTGCGCGATCGCCTAATCATGCTCGATGGTTGGTCGAAGACCTATGCGATGACCGGTTGGCGGCTTGGCTTTTCGGTTTGGCCGGCGGCGCTGGTCGAGCCGGTTGTGCGTCTGGCGGTCAACTGCCACTCGTGTGTGAACGCCCCGACCCAGTTTGCCGGCATCGCAGCCCTTGAAGGGCCGCAGGATGCGGTGCGCGAAATGGTCACCGCCTTTGATGAACGCCGCCGCGTCATTGTCCCAGCCCTCAATCAATTGCCGGGCTTTACCTGCATAGAACCGGGCGGCGCCTTCTATGCGTTTCCAAACATCACCGGCACCGGCATGAGCGCCAAGGAACTGCAAAACGCGATGCTCGAAAAGGCCGGCATTGCGACCGTTGCCGGCACCAGCTTTGGCGTGCACGGCGAGGGTTATATTCGCTTCTCGTACGCCAATTCCACCGAGAACATCAAACGAGCCATCGAGCGCGTCGGAAACCTGCTGACCGGATGAGATCGTCGGAAGTTTAACCGTTTATTTACCGGACTTCGAAAAACTGGCGGTTATCTTGCCGTAGGGGTGAGGGGCGGTATCGGCGTTTTTCGAGGTCCCAAGTCATGCGTGTCATATTGTTTCTGCTGATAGTCTTGGCGATCGGAAAGGTCGCGACACAGCATCATATCCGCCAGCAGGCGGCTAACAATACTATAATCAATGCCTATCGGTCGTATGCCGTTGCCGCTTGCCAGCAATACGCGGTGAACCCTGGTTCCTTATCAACGCCCGTGCGGATCAAGCTCGAAATCGGCAACAAGAACCTTGATGTCCAGCTTTGGCAGACAAGTCACCGCCAATGGGCGGCGCGCTATCAAGACCCGGTGATCGTGATCGAGACCGAGAACGGCGGACAAACCTCAGTGTGCGCCTACGACATCAACAGCGGCGCCGTGCTCGCGCATCGCCCGGTGCCACGCCGCCGCCGCAACGGCTGAGCAGAGCGCCCCCCGGTGACGCCCTGCGACTGTCCCAGACAGCACCACTGACTCACCGTTGGGTCATAAATTTGAAACCCAATTTTCATGCCGATGGCCGACTATCGGCGACACGTGGAGATGGCCTGCCTTACAAGCATTTGTCTCCGGGTTTCGGGGGCTCAAGCAGTTGAGTTGGCCAGCCAACACCGCAAAGATCAACAGTCTGGCGCCACAAGTTTGTTCCGGTCACACGGCAAGTCAACGGAGATGCCAACACATGGCCGAGCGAACGGTCGCCAGCAACGTGCTCGAGGGTGGCTCCGCCCTACCCCGCAGCCATCGCCAATCGGCGGTCGTGCGGGCGCGCTGGTCACGAAAAGTCGCAGCCGACATCGTCGGGTTCGGCGACATGTTGATCATCATTGTCGCTCTCCTCGTGCCATGCCTCCTGCTCACGACGCTGGTCGATCAATTTCCGCGCCGGCTTGAACTGGTTCGCTCCGGTCTCCTTGCCTGCCTCGTCGCCTACCCCTGCCTCAGTCATTGGCGGCTTTACGACACCCGTCGCATGAGTTCCTTTCCCGTGCGCCCTGACCGGATCATGATGTCAACCGGCATCGCCATGATTGCGGTGCTTGGACTTGGCGTGCCGGTCGGCGCGCCATCGGACACGATCATGGTGACATGGCCGCTGATCTGGTTCTGCGCAGCATCGGCGATGCTGATCCTTTACCGCGCCACGGTCCGTGACGTTTTCGCGTCTCTCGCAAGCGCGCAGATTTTCGACGAACGGATTGCCGTCTACGGCGTCGGCAAGATCGCGGAACGCGTTGAGCATTACATTCGCGAAGCCGGGGACGGTCTGCAGTTCATCGGGGCGTTCGATGATCGAACCGATCAGGAACGAATTGAAGAACAGAAATTACCGACCAGCGGACAGCTCGGCGATTTGATCCAGGCCGGTCGCGATGGCCGTGTCGATCGCATCATCGTTGCCCTGCCCCAGGTCGCCGATGGCCGCCTCGCACACATTACCCGTGAACTGGAACAACTGCCGGTTACAGTGCATGCCGTTACTCATTTCTCGAATGACCTGGTCACCGGAACCGGCGGCCACAAGGTTTCGAGCCTCGGCCCGGTCGGCCTGATCAACATCAAGGAGCGCCCCCTCGCCGATTGGGCACCAATCGTCAAACGCGCCGAAGACATCCTGATAAGTGCCTCACTGCTGATCATGGCCCTGCCGTTCATCGTTATCATCGCGGCCGCCATCAAGCTCACCAGCCGCGGCCCCGTACTGTTCCGCCAGCGCCGTCGCGGACTGAACCAGAAAGTCATCGAAGTTCTCAAATTTCGCTCGATGACCGTTCAGGAAAACGGCGATGACGTGCGTCAGGCGACAAACAACGATACGCGGGTTACGTTCGTCGGGCGCATATTGCGCCGCAGCAGCCTCGATGAACTGCCACAACTCGTCAATGTACTCGTTGGTCAGATGTCGCTTGTCGGCCCGCGGCCCCATGCCCTGATCCACGACGAGAAATGGGGCGAGATGCTGGAGCAGTATGCCAACCGTCATCAGGTCAAACCGGGCATTACGGGCCTCGCCCAGGTCCGCGGCCTGCGCGGCGAAGCACGCACACCGGACGATATTCAAAAACGCATCTCCGCCGATCTGGAATACATCGCGAACTGGTCCCTGTGGCTGGACCTGTCGATCATTTTCCGCACGGTGAGCACCGTGATTGGCGCGAAGAACGCGTACTGAACCGGCACCATCAGTTGGTCGGGATCACCGGTCGGGCGCCGAAGCCCCTTACGTTGCATAAGCTTCTGAGATCACGTTGAAATTCGGCGCGCCGCTGTCGCTTTGCGTATAAACCGCAGCTTGACCGCGACGGCACAATCACGGCATGACATCGCCACAAAGAAAACGAACGTTCGCTTTATGCTGCGTTGTGATTGGTCGATCATTCACCTGGAAGAGCGCGTCCCGATGCCGAAATTGAAGCCAGAAACGCAACTCGCGCGCCGCAGCCATATCCTCGATACGGCTGAAAAATGCTTTGCGCAGAACGGTTTCCACGCGACCACGATACAGATGATCTGCCGTGAGGCAGACGTCAGCCCGGGCGCGCTCTATGTCTATTTCGATTCGAAAGAAGCGTTGATTGCGGGCATTTGCGAACGCGACCGCAGCGAGTTCAGCGAACGATTCGCCGGCATTGCCGACGCCCCTGACGTGCTTGGCGCGCTTAATGAACTGGCGTCACATTACTTTGTCGAACAAGAGCGCTACCGGCTCGCCATGACGGTCGAGATCGGCGCCGAATCGACGCGCAACGAGGCCGTCCGAGAAATGTTTCGCGCCTGCGATGAAACCATTGGCGACAGTCTCGTTTCGCTGGTTGAGCGATTGGCACAGGAGGGCCGGGCAACCCCTGCTCTGCCCGCCGCCGAGGCCGCCAAACTGATGCAGGTCATCGGTGATGGCCTGCTCTGGCGTCGCGCGATTGACCCGACGTTCGACGCCACCACCACGCTGCCGTCCGTACTCGCCCTGGTCGCTATGCTGATCGGCCTGAAAGACGCCCAGGCATCCCCTGTGCCAGCGATTGCAGAGGAGGTGGAAACCTCATGAAAATCTCAAAATGGATTGGTTGGACCGTTGCCATCGCGGCCATCATTGGCGGCGCGCTATGGGGCACCGGTCATCTACCAGCGATTGCCTCCCTCGATCACGGCAACACCGCAAAGCAGCGATCAGCAACCGCACTGCGGCCACCAGCCGTCAGCGTTGTACGACCGGCAATGCGCTCGTTCTCCGAAACACTGCGCATCAACGGTTCATTGGTGGCGCGTGAAGAGGTCCTCGTCGCGCCGCAAATTGAAGGCCAGCGGATCAGCGCGCTGTTCGTTGAACCGGGTGACACTGTTGCCAAAGGTCAACTGCTCGCCCGCCTCGCAACGGAGAACCTGGACGCGCTGGTTGCCCAGAACGACGCCTCCTTGCAACGGGCAAAAGCGGGCATTGCGCGCGCCGGCAGCGCCATCACCCAGGCCGAGGCGCAACTGACCGAAGCCGCCGCCGCACTGCGGCGCGCCAAGCCGCTCAGCCGGTCCGGCTATCTCTCAGAGAGCACCCTCGATCAGCGCCAGTCGGTTGCGACGGCAGCCCGCGCCGCGCTCGCGATCGCAAAGGACAACCTCAAAGTCGCCGAGAGCGAACACGCCGACGCCCAAGCCAAGCGCCGCGAACTCCTGTGGCGCCGGTCACGCACGGAAATCCACGCCCCCGTCGGCGGCCTCATCCTGTCACGTTCGGCCAAGGTCGGTGCCATCGCGACCGCAACCGGTGACGCCATGTTCCGCATCGCGCAAGCCGGCGAGATCGAACTAGACGGCGAAGTGACCAGCGATCAACTGCACCGCCTCGCCCTCGACCAGACGGTCCGTATCGAGGTCAGTGGTCAGCCCCCGCTCACGGGCCAGGTACGCCTTGTCAGTCCCCGTGTCGATCCCGAAACACGGCTCGGACATGTTCGGATTTTCATCGGCCGGAATGCCAATTTGCGCGTCGGAACGTTCGTTACCGGCATCATTGAAACGGCCAACGGACGCGGCTTGGGACTGCCGGAAAACGCCGTCATGCGCGACCGCGACGGCCCCTACGTCCTCGTCGTCCAGGACAGCAAAGTACGCATGCGACGTCTCACCACCGGGCTCGTCAGCATGGGCTACATCGAAGTTCGCAAGGGCCTCACCGGCAACGATCTGGTGATCGCGAAAGCCGGCACGTTCCTCGGCGATGGCGAACCCATCACGCCGATTGAGCCGGCAAGCAGCAACGGTCGTGCGACGAAGCCCGCCGCCCGACCAAAGGCAGGCTGACATGCGCATGAACATTTCAGCCTGGGCAATCCGCAACCCGGTACCATCGCTGGTGCTCTTCATGGTGCTCATGACGCTCGGCATCACGACGTTTCGCAGCATGCCGGTGAAGCGCTTCCCCAACATTGATATCCCGGTTGTGACCGTTCAGATCACACAGCCGGGTGCATCGCCGGTCGAGCTCGAGACACAGGTCACCAAGAAGGTCGAGAACGCGGTCGCCGGGATCACCGGCGTCAAGCACATCCTTTCCAATGTCGTCGAAGGCGCCACGACGACGACGCTGGAGTTCGATCTTGGCATTCCAATTGACCGGGCAACGAACGACGTCAAGGACGCGGTCGACCGCCTGCGGTCCGAGTTACCAAGCACGATCGACGACCCTGTCGTACAGCGGCTCGATATCGCCGGCCTGCCGATCTTGACCTACAGCGCACGTGCGCCAACCATGACGCCCACCGAGCTTTCCTGGCTGGTCGATGACACGATCATTCGCACGCTGCAGGGAGTCAAAGGGATCGCGCAAGTGGCGCGCATCGGCGGTGTCGACCGCGAGGTTCGCATTGACCTCGCGCCTGAAAAACTCCTCGCCCTCGGCATCACGGCAGGCGAAGTCAATCGGCAGTTGCGCGCGACCAATGTTGATATCGCCGGCGGGCGCGCGGAGATGTCCGGCCGTCGCCAGGCAATCCGCACACTCGCTGGCAAGACCACGCTCAAGGCACTCGGCGAGACCAAGATTGCGTTGCCGGGCGGGCGCAATGTGCGGCTCAACGAACTCGGCACGGTCAAAGATACCTGGGAAGAACCGCAGTTTTTTGCCGACCTCGACGGCAAACCGGCTGTCGCGTTCTCGATCACACGATCGAAAGGCGCGAGCGAGATCACGGTGGCGGCTGCCGTTGAAGAGGCCATCGAAGGGCTGCGCAAAGCACACCCGGCCGTTGAGCTTAGTCGCATCGATGACACGGTCAGTTATACGCGCGGCGTCTATGAATCGACGATGAAGACACTGATCGAAGGTGCGATCCTGGCGGTGTTCGTGGTGTTCATATTCTTGCGCGACATGCGCGCGACCGTCATTGCCGCGATCGCGTTGCCGCTCTCCGTTATCCCGACGTTTTGGGCAATGTCTGCGTTTGGCTTTTCGCTCAATCTCGTCAGCCTGCTTGCCATTACGATTGTGACAGGGATCCTCGTCGATGACGCGATCGTCGAGATCGAGAACATCGTGCGACATATCAAGATGGGCAAATCACCCTATCGCGCATCCCTCGAAGCCGCCGATGAGATCGGGCTTGCGGTCATCGCGATTACGACGACGATCATCGCCGTGTTCGTGCCCGTCAGCTTCATGGATGGCATCGCCGGGCAGTATTTCAGGCAGTTCGGGTTGACGGTTGCCGCGGCCGTGTTCTTTTCGCTGCTCGTGGCCCGATTGATCACGCCGCTGCTTGCGGCCTACTTCATGCGCGACATCCCGCACAACGACCATGAAGGCGCTTTGCTCAGAACCTATACGCGCCTCGTGGCCTGGTCGGTGCGCCACCGTATCATCACCGTCATCTTCGGTCTGTTCGTTTTCGCAGGGTCAATTGCATCGATGTATCTGATCCCGTCGGGCTTCCTGCCGCCGGAAGATACCGGGCGGATGTTCATCGCGTTGGAACTGCCGCCAGGCTCGACACTCGCGGACACGCGTAAAGTCAGCCGCCGCATCGCGCGCGACCTGAAGGCGCGAGAGGATGTCGAGAAGGTTTTTGTCGACGGTGGCCGCATCCTTGGCTCTGGCAGCGAGGTGCGCAAGGCAACGTTGTTGGTCACATTACAACCGAAAGCCGAACGGGCGCTGTCGCTTGGCGAGGTGAAGACCGAGTTCATCAAGCTGCTCAACCCGGTCCCCGATATTCGATTCTGGTTTTTTGAGGAGAACGGCCAGCGCCTGTTCCAGATGGTTGTGACCGGCCGCGACGGCGAGGCTGTCAATCGCGAGGCCGCCAAGATCACGCGCGAAATGCGCGGTCTCAGCGAACTCGTGCTGCCGAATTCCACCGCCGGGCTTGAGCGCCCGGAGCTGCGTGTCGTCCCGAAGACCGAAATCGCAGCCGAACTCGGTGTGACCACCAGTGCAATCGCAGATGTCGTGCGGATCGCAACCATTGGCGATGTCGGACCGGCACTGGCACGCTTCAGTGAACGCGATCGCCAGATTCCGATCCGTGTTCAATTGACCCGACAGGCGCGCAGCGAACTCGATCTCTTGAAGACACTCAAAGTGCGCACGGCCAGCGGCAAAATGGTCCCGCTCGCCGCCGTGGCAGATTTTCAACTCGCGCAAGGCCCGACCGCGATCGATCGTTTCGATCGCCAGCGTCAGGTGACGTTGGGGGCGGATCTCGCATCCGGTGTCGCGCTCGGCGATGCCGTCAAGGCCGTCGAGAACCTACCATCCGCCAAGGCGCTGTCCGACGGATTGCGCCTAAAACAATTTGGCGACGCCGAAGTGATGGCCGAAGTGTTCGAGAATTTCGGCAAGGCGATGAGTGCCGGTCTTATGATGGTGTTTGCCGTGCTGGTGTTGCTGTTTGCCAGTTTCCTGCAACCGATCACCATTCTGTTCTCGCTGCCGCTCTCGATCGGCGGTGCGATCGTCGCCCTCGCCATCACACAAAACGCCATCAGCCTGCCGGTCGTGATCGGGATCTTGATGCTGATGGGCGTCGTCACCAAGAACGCGATCATGCTGGTCGATTTCGCCAACGAGGAAATTGCCCGTGGCATCGAGCGATCGGCTGCCATCGTCGATGCCGGTCGCAAGCGCTCGCGTCCGATCATCATGACAACAATCGCAATGTGCGGCGGCATGCTTCCCTCGGCGCTAGCGCTCGATTCTGGCGGTGAGTTCCGTGCGCCGATGGCGATTGCCGTGATTGGCGGCCTGATTTCGTCAACCGTACTGACGTTGGTGTTCGTGCCGGCGGTCTACGTTCTGATGGACGATATCGGACAATGGCTGTGGCGTGTCTTCAGCCGCTTCATCGGACCAAAGGACGAACCAACCGTCGATCCGGCTGAATAACGGCTCTGAACGACGGAAGCCTCTGAGATGAAAGACAGATTTTCCGCAGCACGTCTCGTCAAACCAACCCCTCCGATGCTAGGGTAAGGTTTGATGCGTTTCAGTATTTCGAAATGTCGGCATGCGCCTGCCAGGCGCAATGCTGCGCAACCCGTTCAGGAGTCCCCCCATGTTTGATGCCAAAAGCCTTTTCGAGATGATGGTCAAAGGCGCAGGAGATCAGGGCGGCAGAGCGTCAGGTGGCCGGGGGGCCGCGGACGGCATGCCCGACCTCGGCGACCTGTTGCGCCAGTTTACCGAAGGCGGCAATCAAGGCGGCGGCCGGGCCCAGCCTGCGGGCCAATCGGGAGGCGGCGGCAACGTTCTTGAAGACCTGATGCGCCAATTCGGTCCCGGCGGCAACAATGCCAATAGCTCGAACGAGCGCGGCGGCGGCACGTCATCGGGCAGCAACCCACTCGAAGACCTCTTGCGCCAGTTCACGCAACAAAAGGGTGGCGACCAGGCCCCCTCCGGCGGCATGCGCGAATTGCCCGATGCGAATGACCGCAACACCGGCAGCAATAGTGGCGGCGGGCTGGGAGATCTGCTCGGCGAGGTCCTGGGCCAGGGCCGCCAGGCGGCTGGCAAGGCTGGCGAGAACGCACAGGATACGATGCGCGAAATGCTCGAGAAGATCGGCGGCAGCGGCGCCAACGCGCAGGACGTGCTTGGGCAACTCACCGATTTCATGTCGAATAACAAGGTTGGTGCCGCCGCTGCGCTCGGCGGGCTTGGTGCCCTGGTCTTTGGCACGCAAACCGGACGTTCGCTTGCGATGGGTGCCGCCAAGCTTGGTGCCTTGGCTGTCGTCGGCGGTCTCGCCTACAAGGCTTATCAGAACTACAGCCAGGGTCGCCCGCTGGTCAACGAGCGGATCGAGCCGGAAGCTGCGCCTGCCGGCACCGGATTTGAAGCCGATGAAGTGAGTGATGCAGCTGCCGTTACCTACATCCGCGGCATGATCGCCGCTGCCGCAGCCGATGGCCGGATCGATGCAAGCGAACAGGAACAGATGATCGGGACAATGTCACAACAAGGGCTTGATGCCGGCGCCGAAGAATTCCTTGCAAACGAACTCAACAATCCGGCGAGCATCGACGACCTCGTCGACGGCGTGTCCAACCAGACGGAAGCATTGCAACTCTACACGGCAGCCCGCGTCGCGATCGAGCCGGACACCGGCGCCGAGCAGCAGTTCCTCGCGGTGCTCGCCGATCGCCTCGGCATTGCGCCTGACCTGCGCGCGCACGTCGACGCCGCTGCACGCGGCATGGTTTGAGGTCTCGCACTCACGGTCCGCAAGAGCGCGTTGCCGGCAATTGATTGCAAACGAAAAGGGCGCCCGCTGAGGCGCCCTTTCTGAATTTTATTGTCCGAAAAACTGTTCTTTACGTCGGTTTACTTCGCGACAGCCGATACACGTTCTTCAGCCTTGAAGAAGACATCAACGCGCATGCCCGGCATGACCGGTGGCTTGCCTTCAAGCTCGATCTTCACTTCGAGAACTTCAGCGTCAAGCTGCTGACCCGGTCCCTGTGCACGCAAGCCCGGTGAACCGACCATCGGTGCAACTTCCGTAACCTTTCCTGCGAACTCAGAGTCGCCAAAAGCGTTCGAGCGGACGACGACGGCCTGCCCGACACGGACCTTGCTGACATCACGCTCCTGTACTTCCGCTGTAATTTGGATCGCCGACATATCGCCGAACACCGCGAGAGGCAGTCGAGCGCTGGACGATGCCATTTCACCGGTCTTGCCATCGAAGCGCAGCAATGTGCCGTTGATCGGGGCACGGATCCGCGTGTTGTTGTAGGCAATTTCGGCCAGCCGAAGATCAGCACGCGCAAGCGTCAGGCCGGAGTCCAGCCGCGTTGGCAGCGGCATGTCCGCCTTGGCCCTGATAATCGTCAAGGCACCGGCTTTGTTCGTCACTTCTTCGCCAGCCGTCTTGATCGCATCACGCGCAGACTGGAGATCTTTCTCGCTCGCACGCCCGGCCCGGTGATCAAGATAGACGTTGTCAAACGCACGCCATTTGTCTTGCAATGCACGCTCGGCAGCAGCGAGTTCATCGGCCGCCTTACGCCGGTCGAGCACCAGTTGGTTTTTCTCGGGCTCCTCGGTGTCCTCGTCGCGCTCGCCGAGACGGACCGCAACCTCGGCACGGGCCTGCACCAGCCGCGCCAAAGCCTCATCGTCACGCAACTCGGCGATCAGGTCATCCTTGCGCACATCGTCGCCAACGCGGGCATGAAGCTTCATGATCCGGCCGGTCGCTTCCGGCCGCATTTCGATTTTGCCGCCTTTGGGTTCAACACGACCCGGCGCAGACGTCGCCCAGACAACGTTTGCAGTTGGCTGTACCGACACATTTTGCGCAGCCGCCGCCTGGACATTGGCTGATTTGGCCGCAAGCAAAGGCGCCTTGTCCGGCGTCAAGTTGACAACCAGTCCGGTCAGGCCAATCGCTGCAAAGCCGGCAGCTAGTAACGTTACGATCGTCTTGTCGAAGACGCGTGAATCAGAATGCGGTTCAGCCTTAGGCATGGAGTTTACGCTTTCTCTTTAGGTCATAACGGGTGACGTTGTCGCCGGACGTAACACGGCGCTCGTCGTCGATGATTTTGCCATCCTCAATGCGGATGATGCGGTCGGCATAGGCGTGGGTGCGCGGATCGTGCGTCACGGCCAGCACCGCGCGGCTTTCGTCCTTCGCAATATCGGCCAGCAGCTCCATAACCGCATGACCGTTTTCGCTATCAAGCGCTGCGGTCGGCTCGTCTGCGAGAATGATCGACGGTCGGCTGGCAAGTGCACGCGCAACAGCGACACGCTGCTGCTCCCCGCCCGACATGCTGCCTGGAAAACTGCGCAGTCGATGCGCCAGACCGACTTCGCGCAACGCAGTCTCGGCCTTGATGACGGTGTCGGCGTATTTCTCGCCGCGCACGTCCAGCGCAAGACGCACATTCTCCAGCGCGTTGAGCGTCGGGAACAGGTTGTAGGACTGGAACACAAAGCCGACATGGCGCCGGCGCAAGTCTGCAAGCCCTTCCGGTGAGAGACCTTCGGTATCTTCGCCGGCAATCGTTATGCTGCCTTCCGTGGGTGTCAGAATGCAACCAAGGATCGACAGCAGCGTGGTCTTGCCACTGCCTGACGGCCCCATAAGCAATGTCAACTCACCAGGGTTTAGACTGATCGACACCCCATCGAGTGCGCGCACCATGGCGGCGCCCTGACCGAGCTCTTTGACGATACCGCGTACGTTGACGACAGGTTGTGTACTCATCGGTTGAACACCATTGCCGGATCTAACTTCATAACTTTCATGATCGCACCGGTCGCAGAGGCTGCGCACATACCGAGCGTCAGTGCGAACAAGCCGAACGCCAATTGCGGTGTCATGATGATGGGAAATGACGTATCGACACTGACCATCACCACCAGCATCGCGATCGACATGCCGAGCGCATAACCAAGGATGGCACTCAGCGCCGCCTGCGCCAGGATCACCTTGTGAATGTAACCCGAGGACGAACCAAGAGCACGCAGCGTTGCGAACTCATTGAGATGATCCTTGGTGCTTGAATAGAGCGTCTGCGCGACGATCACCGTGCCAACCAGCGTACCAAGCAGCGCCCCACCGATCAGGGCTGCGCCTGCACCCGTCCCGAACAGCCAGTGAGCAATGCTGCGGCGCTTCATCTCGGCCTTGGTGACGACTTCAACGTCGGGCAGCCGACGCGACAGCTCGGCCTGGACCGCATCCCGGTCGGCGCCGGCCTGCAGCTGGATCAAGTAAAAGGTCGATGCGTCCGCCGGCATTTTAAGGATACTGCGTGCGCGATTCAGCGTCGTAAAAATATAGGGCGTCGTCGTGAACGATCGAATGCCGTGCGTCAGCGCGGTGACGCGCACGCGCGACCCTCTCACCTCGGCGGTGGCGTTGAGCCCATCGACGCCAAGATCCTTGTAATAGGTCCGGTCAATGGCAACAGCATCGGGCAGTTTCAGCGATTCAAAGTTTCCGGAAACGATGTTCCAAGGTGCCAAACCGTCATCAGCCGGGTCTGTACCAACAATCACGCACAACTGCTCGCCGCCGCCTGGCCGCTGCCATTTGGAAAACGATGCAACAATCGGAACGGCCCGCGCGACACCGGGTGTCGACAGCGCCGCATGACGCTCACTCCCCGTCAGGGTCCCGGACCCCTCAAAGCTATCAGCGCCGTAGGGCACGATCCAAAGTTCGCCCTTCGCCTTTTCAACCATCGAGACGATCATCTTGCTGGTCCCGGCATACAGACCAAGCTGCACGGCAACGAGCACGACCGCGAACAGAATCCCGACCAGCGTGACGCCAAGCCGAATGCGATCGTGAAACAAATTACGGAGCGCTAGTGTGAGGATCATTCCGACTGCCGTTCTTTAGCATTCAAGTTGCAGATGCAGGCTTTTCAGCCCAGCCATAGAAAGAAAAATCCCAGCTGACACTGTGAGTGTAACCCAGCAAGGACCGTGCCTTGTTCAGACAATGCAAAAAAGGCAAACGCGTGATTTCACCGCCTTTGCCGACGGGATCGCTTCACCTTGAAGCCGATTTAAGCCTACCCGCTTGATATTGCTACGCACCAAACACAAAATTGCGAGAAGGTCGTTCCGGGAATAGCAAACAGATTCTGAATGTTACGCCCTTATGTCAGGTTTTAGATGAACTTGGTTGCCATAGGGTAACCACGATCCCATTTTTATACTACGAAGCTCTTTCTGATGCCAAAAGCGGGCCATAAACAAGATAGGCGATTACGGCATGAACTCCAAGAGACCTCCATTGATCAGCTATCGGCACCTTTCACGACGCGGGCCTCGTCAATCGTCAGGTAGATGTTGGCTCAAGCGCCCTGTTACAAGGGTCGCGCGTCTTCTCATCGCAGGTTTCGCTGTTATGGCCGCCGTTCCAGCGCAGGCGACCAGCAACGTCACCGGCATCTGGTACAACGACACCGGCAAAGCGGCTGTGCAGATGTACCAATGCGGCCCCAGGTTATGCGGACGGATTTTCTGGCTGCGCGTCCCGGTCAACAAGGCCGGCAGACCATTGCGCGACGCCTATAATCCCAGCCCCAAGCGGCGCAGCAAGCCGATCTGCGGCCTCCAAATCATTTGGGGCGTTCAGCCGCAGAATGATGGAACTTGGGACGGTGGGCGCATCTACGACCCGAAGGTTGGCAAGAGTTACAATGTCGCCATCGAGAAATTGAGCGCCAAGCAGTTACGCATCACGGGCTATCTTGGCACGCGCCTGTTTGGCAGATCGTTTATCTGGCGGCGTGCGCCAGCCGATCTCGCCAAGTGCAGAACGGTAAAGTCTTAGAGTTCGGGACAAACCGTTGACGTCGGCACATGCCAGCGAGCCAACATGTCGCAGGCGGTGACTTGCGAACCGGCCTAGCTGGCGGTCGGCTTCGCCACCAAGTTGAGCGATCCGCCCTTTTTGTTGCCGGAAATACCCTGCGGCTGTGCCGTTTCGAGTTCCAGACGCTCGGCATAGGCCAAAGTGCGCTCGACGACACGCACGCGTTGCCGGTCCAGCGTGATCATATGGTAGGAATCATCGAGTACGAGCATCTCGACCGGCCCCTTCATATGCTGTTGCACCAACATCGCGTTCGAAAGGTTCGATTGGTCATCCTGGCGGGCGTGGCAGATCAGCGTCGGTTTATTCAGTGTGCCAAGAATGCGACGGGCCGCGGTTGCCATTTTCCTGAATTCAAAAACGGTTCCCCCCCGGCGGCCGAATATCTCGGAAAGAGGCCGACCGCCACTTTGCAAAGATTCGAGCACAAAGCGGCGAATACGGTCGTCTTTAATGCCATAGGGCGCTCGTTCGCTGAGACTTATTAGATTGGCGAACCATTTTTGGGTAATCAAACGAAACGCCGGAAAATACCAAGGAATAGCCCAACCGTTTGGCCAAAACGTCGGCGAATAAAGCACAACGCCATCGATATCATCCTGGCGTTTCGCAGCGACATGCAACGCCACAATTGATCCGGCTGAAAGCCCGCCAATTATGATATGATCGCAGGTTTCGCGGAGGCGGTCGAGAGCTGCTTCGGCAGACGCCACCCAGTCTTTCCAACTGGTTGCGCTCAGCATCATATCTGAGCCGCCATGCCCCGTCATCAAAGGGCAAAGCACGGTATAACCGGCTCTATTGAGGCCCTGCGCAACAAAGCGAAGTTCGACAGGCGTACCACCGAGGCCGTGCATCAGCAAAAAGCCGGTACGCCCCCCCTGCAGCATCAGCTGGCCATCTTCATTCCGAGTATTACCCAGCATATTCATGTCGTTACTTACGCTCATTATCGTCGTGTATGAACTATCACATCCCTCGGCGGCGGGTCGTAACAGGCGGCCAACGGGAACGCAACCCCACAAGCCTCTCAACAATTCGGCATTCGCCTTGATCCATCGGGCTTTTCTTCCTACCGGGCGGCACATTGACGCCTGATTGATCGAACCTGATCGATGCCCAAAGTTGCCAGTCTGTTCGCCATGACCGTGATGCAATCCGCTTGCGCAAGATCGTGTCTATTTGCCGCCTGTTTGGAAAAGTCCCTGCAAAAACGGTGCCCTAATCACGGATTAACCATGACTTTCTCCGTTCCCTAATTGAAATTATCCAACGAGAATTGAAAATCCCTTTCACAAATATGAGTTAACGCTATGCGCTGTGTTTTAATCTGGGCATATATCGAAGCGCGCCCCGATTTGCCGTATGAGACAGGTTGTCGCAGCAACCAGAGTGCTCATAAAATCACTTTCTGCGCATTTCAAACGGCTGGCCCCAATAACCGCACGAATGCTCCCTAAGTGACACGGAACACACCCATCAACAGCCGACGAAGAAGGATATCGAGTTGACCCTCGTACGTCGTGGCATTTCCGCAATAAGCGCGCTCGCCCTGCTGACAGCGCAAATCGGCCCCGTTTGGGCACAGCAGCGCCCGTCAGCCGCGCTACGTTCGCACGCGGACACGGCATTGGATTTTTCGCGGCAGGACTATCAAAATTGTCAGACTACCGATGAAATGGCTTTTCGCAAGGCCATTCGGACGATCACCCTTAACGCTCTGCGCGCAGGTACAGCCGATCTCGACTACAATGCGATTGTCACCGACCAATGGCGGATCGGCGGTGTTGATACGATTGTTGACCAGCGCGTCGACATTGCGGTCGCACAAGTCCGTGACGAAACGGCCTGGAGCGCGTTGCTCAAGTCGTTGGCCTACCGCAAACAGGCGCAGGAACTTGCGAAAGCCACTGCGGAACGCACCTACCGGTCAGAAGCCATCAAAAGCGCCTTGGAAGAGCTGGCAAACAATGTCGGTCGCGAGATCGGCCGCGCCATTGTCTTGACGACGGCCGATGCCGCCCCGCCCGCCCAGCGCTGCCTGCAGGCCTATCTCGGCCCGCGTTACGGCTCAACGGTGGCCCGCTCCGTCAACAAGGACGCAAGCGCGGCGTTTCAAATCGACCCCAAGGCCAACCAGGCCCAGGTCAGCAGCGGCCGTGTGCTGCTCGAGACGTCATCCGGCATCACCGGCGCCGTGCTGCTCCTGGTCCGCCGTCAGATGGCACGCATGGCCCAGCGCATCGGGCAACGATTGGTCGGTTCAATCCTCGGCCGGCTCGTTTCCGTCGTTGCCGGCGGCGTTGGCATTGTGCTGATCGCAAAAGAATTCTGGGAACTGCGACACGGCGTCCTGCCGATCGTCGCGACGGAAATGAAGTCGCCTGAGAGCAAAGCGAAGGTGCGTGAAGAACTGGCGAATTCCATTCGCGAACAAATCAATGGACATCTTGATGAGTTGGCATCGCGAACCGCTGACAAAATCGTCGATATCTGGCATGATTTTCGGCGCGCGCACGCCAAGGTGGTGCAATTGGCCGAACAGGACGACGCGTTCAAGTCGTTTCTCGATGCCGCCCGCCCGACGCAACTACCACGACTCGATGAAATCGTCGCGATCATCCTCAAGCAGGAAGGTGAAGGCGCCGTTCAGCAACGCCTCAAGGACGGCACCCTGCAGATCGCGCTCAACAAGATGCCGGATGCGGGCATGCAGATCGCGCGCGAACAACAATCATTGCCGCAAGCCCTGGCCTGGACAGCATTGGCCGGTGACCAACTCGACAAAGTGATTGCCTTCGACATTCACAAGCGCGCCAAGCCAACCGAGTTGTCACAGGCAAGCCTTGCCCGGATCCTGGCGTTGAACGATCGCCTGGCAATGGCGCGCGTTGCCGGCATCGGGCGCGAAGCACGCGATGTCTTGTTGGAGCTGGATCGCGACAAGCTCGTCAATCTGTCCCGCAGCCTGACGGAAGCTGAATTGCAGACATTGTCGGGCTACCTGACCGGGCTTGGTCCAGACGCCAGTCAACGCGTACTCCGCGTCGTTGCCGGCAGCCCAGCGAAAATGCGCAGTCTCGGTAACGCAAGGGTGCGCGATGCCATCCTCGCAAGCCGTGACCAGACGGCAGCTGTCGGGATGATGCTGTCCGATCCGCCGCTGCTGGATATCACGGCGGTGCTGCGACACGTGCAACTGGTCTGGGACGGGCGCGTCAATCCGATTCTGATCTGGGACAAGCATCCAGCGGTTGTCGTGGCCGCCGGTTTCTTGACGCTGTTCTTCTTGATGATGCTACGCTCACTGCTCTTCGGGCGTCGACGCCGCGGCAAGGCAGCAGCAACATCATGATTGAGACATCACAGCCTCCGGGCAGTCATAAGATACAGATGGTGACGACAGATACCCTCGGCGCCACACCCGTCCGCTATGGCGGCGTGCTGCATGCCACCGCTGTCAACGGCGCGAACGTCCTGCGCGATTTGCGAGAAGCCGTCACCAACACGCTGGGTGGCAAGATGTTGCGTTACGAAAAACTACTTAACATGACGATTGAGCGAGCGCTTGAAACGCTCGAAGAGCGCGCCCGCGCCGCCGGCTACGATGCTGTCGTCGGTTTGCGTGTATCGCACCCGGTGATTACGGACGGCGCCGTCGAAATTCTCGCGATCGGCACCGGCGTCTGGTTTGAGCCGACAGCTCCAGGTCTCACCGGGCAGCAACCGGGCTGATCCTTGGGTCACGGCATGCTAGTTTTTGGAACACCGCCGATTCGGCGATTGGAGCCGTCATAGATTGGAGCCTGCATGGGTCTCATCAAGCCGCCGAACATCCTGACATTCTTTATCGCCTTCGCACTCGTCGTAGCGGGCATTCTGACCAAATTCGGCATCACCATTCCGTTTGTGGGCGACCAAGGCTATTGGCTCCTGCTTGCCGCCAACGTGCTGTTCATTCTCGGCTGCATTACGCGCGGGTTCTAGTGTTCCGACTCCGATGCTTGGTGCCCAAGCGTCTCCGCAGGAACACGAGACAACTTTCTGATTGTGTTCTAGATTCACGAACACGATCCGACGTTCACCCGGAATCACGTGTTCGATCCAGAACACCAGAGCACCAGGACATCTCCCGCTAGCTGCCCTGCTGCGCCTGGAAAATCGACCGAGACATCTTCGAGCGCATTGGCGGCAGCTTGCACGGTTCGCCTTCGAACAGTGGGTAAGCCGGATGATTGCCGCGCACAATGGCGCCGTCATAGCGGCTCTTCTGATTGTGCGGCATCAATGGCAGGCAATTGGCCGCTGAGTAGGCGAACAGCAGGAACGGGCGTGCCCGTGTCGGATGCATGTTCGGCATCGAACCATGCACGGCGCGGCAATGGTGCACCGACACGCTGCCGGCGGGACCTTTGAGATAGTGGGTCTTGCCGATATCGATCCCGGCAACATCGGCATCATCAATATAGCCACACCAATTGCCGTCGCGATTGTAATGATCGTAGACCGGACCTTTGTGGCTTCCGGGCACAACGCCCATCGGCCCCATCAGGTCATCAATATCATCCAGCGCGACGCCGATCGTCAGGACATTGTAGGCCGTGTGCGGCCAGAACGGAATGTCCTGATGCCATTTGATCTCGGCGCCACCACCCGACCATTTGAAATTCAGTTTGCCGTGATGAAATTTCAGATCGGGACCGAGCAGGTCTTCGGCAATATCAACGATCGGTCCGTTCATCGCGAAATCGGCATAGACCGGATCATGGTCTTGCGGTTTCATCAGGCGGCGCAACCGCGGGCTTTCAGCTGTATGATCCGGCTCGACATCAAATTTGTCGTTGGACTGCTCAACGCTGCGGCTCTCCTCGATCATTTGCTGCGTGACCTGCTGCAGCTTGGCAAGCCACGGCTTTTCAACAAACCCATCAAGGCCGAGAAAACCGTCCATCTCATACGCGCTGACCTGCGCATCCGTGAGCACTTTCAATCCGGATTTTTGAGCGGCGATGTCCTGCATTGAGTTCTCCAAACTTTTCCAAGGCTTCATGCAAAGTTGTAGCTGGGCCGCCTTGTCCCACGCGAGCTTACTGTACAACGGCGATGGCATTGATCTCGATCAGCGCTTCCGGTGACGTCATCTTGGTGACCTCCACCATTGTCGACGCCGGCGCCGGCGTTGAGAAGTATTCACGCCGAACTTTGTGAATGGTGTCGAAGTGCTCCATGTTGCGCACATAGACATCGACGCGGCAAATATCTTCCAGTGAACCGCCGGCAACTTCAACTGCAGCTTTGAGATTTTCGCAAACCTGCCGGGTTTGCGCTTCAACGTCGCCAATACCTATGAGCGCTCCGTCACCGCCTTTGGCCAACATGCCCGATATGAAAACGAGACGTCCGCGCGCCTCCACCATCGTCGCCTGACTGAAGTGGCCGCTTGGCGGCCCGATTTTGTCCGATGTGATCTGTTGTCTCGGCATTTGTGCAATCTCCCCCTCAACATGGTTTCCGCAACAGTTTGCAACGGCCACGCACACCGTACAAGTCTCGCAGCGCCAATGGGATGGCAACAAGGGCGCCTCGCGGGCGCCAGCGCTTCACTCGGCATCGAGGGCGTGCGCGTTCGGACATTGCACAAATCCACTGAACAGAAATCCAATCGCAATTCAAACGCAGGTCGCACAGACAATTGCCAACCCGCATTTGGTTGAATGCCTGCCTCCACAAAAGAAGACATTCGTCTCATCAAACTTAACTCGACAACCGGTCAAAAACTTAGTCGGAGTCATGCGAGCCCACCAGTTCCGGTCCGTTCAAAAATCGGCGCACGCATGCAATGAAGCTCAATTCCAGACCTAGCCAACTCGCGCACAGCCAAGCCTCCACACGCACGATCTATAGAACGAATTAAATGCAATAAGATACGACAAATAAACAGTTATATGCGATTGAATAAAGTGCCAAATGACTCTGCCCAAGATTAACCACTGCCCGGCATTCCAATGGATTTAGCCGTTGCAATCGGTAGTGTCACTGAGCGTTCTGTTCATCGTGAGCACCTCGGTCAGGGAGCCCTTGATAGAACGCGGATTAACGAAAAACAAGAAATGTCCGGCGCCTCCAACGTTGCGAAAAGAGTGACTTTGATTGGTGGGAATTGGCATCAAGAACGATGCATTCATGTCGACAGCAACGTGCATTGGGATCGCCATGATGGCGAGCGAAGACGGCAAGAAAAACCAAACGGAACGGCAGCCAAAAAACAGTCCGTCGTTCCGATAAATAAAAGGTTCCAGAAAGTTGAGCTCGCGCGACGTAGCTTCGTGCCGTCTCGGACCTTGGGACATATAAGGACTTTGTGGAGCAACAGAATGCAGGGCACCGTGGAGCTGACAATCGTAGATTGTCGCTATTGGGAGAGTGTGCATGTCGGTAACGCACGCGCAGCAGAAAGCCTGCGCCAATCGCGACGGGCTGCCAGATCGAACAACTTGCAGGTCCAGCTGACGCAGCCGTCAAACCGCACGCGCCTGCAGGTGGAGATCGTATAAGCCATGCACCCACCTATCACTTCCACAGCACACCGGCCGAGCAATAGCGCAGTGTGCAAGCGGGCGTTCGACGTCACAGTCGCCGGCATCGCACTCGTTCTCCTGGCGCCGCTCTTTGTGATCGCAGCCGCAGTCATTCGTTTGGAGGGCACAGGCCCCGTCTTCCTGAGGCAAACGCGCGTTGGCCGGTTTGGCAAACGCTTTGCGCTGCTGAAATTCCGCACGGTCAACGGTCAATCAGACGGTGTCGTCGGGCGCTGGCTTCGCATGACCGGCATTGATGAACTGCCACAGTTGCTCAACGTGCTCATCGGCGACATGAGCCTGGTCGGTCCACGGCCGATGAACGAGCACGAACTCAGACACCTCCAGCCGCGCCACTACGAGCGGCACGAAGTCCTCCCCGGCATTACTGGTCTCGCACAAGTGACATGCCGGGGGCGGGCGAGCACCGACGATATGCTCAAGTTGGATGTCGACTATGTCCGGTCACAGTCCTTGTTGACCGACCTCAAGCTCATTTTCGCAACCATACCGGTCGTCCTGAACAGCGACAGCACGCGGTAACGCGGCACATATTCGCGCGGATCATCACTTGCACCCCCAAGGCAGCCCCAAG
>JAGDYV010000123.1:0-11449 GCA_049116495.1 Hyphomicrobiaceae bacterium
AATCATATGACGACGCACAATCGGCAAGGGCGGCGTGGTTGCCAACTGTGACCTATTTCCACCGTCGAGCAAGTTCGAACTAGAATTGCCGAACAACCTCGGTCATGTTGAACATGCTCAGTCGACGCCAAGAGGGACAGGAAGTTTTTATGTACAAGCACATATTGTTGACCACGGATGGATCAGAACTGGCCGAAAAATCAATGCACCACGGGATTGCACTTGCAGCAGCGCTGAGCGCACGCATAACGGTGCTAACTGTAATAAAGCCACTCCATACCGTCGCACCATCCGAGGTCATGGTGGCCTTACCCCCGGCAGAGTATGAAAGGGGTGCGCAGAAGCATGCCGATCAACTATTAGAACGCGCGAACGCAGCGGCAAAGCAAGCCGGCGTAGCTTGCGCGACCCGATGCACAACGCATGACGACCCATCGCAGTCGATCGTTGATACAGCCACTGACGCTGCATGTGATCTCATTGTTATGGGTTCGCATGGAAGAACTGGATTGACCAAGCTCATACTTGGAAGTCAAACTCAGAAAGTTCTCTCTCACACATCTGTCCCCGTGCTGGTTACACGATGAAGCACTCACAAATCGCTTCCAGATCTATGCAATCGTGCAGCTTCGGGCAGCGACAGTTGCAGAACCTCGATTGTGCTTGTCATTCGACGAACACCGCCTCAATTGCGAATGGCTGTTCTAAGTGAGTTCACGTTGGAAACGTTGGCTTATACTGCTGCTTATCTATGGCCTGCTTCTCGGCGGTGGTCACTTAGGTGGCGCGTGGCTTCAAGAGCATTTCGAGTTCGAGGGTACCAACGGCCATCAAGCAGTGATTCACTATGCCGTTTGGGCCGGTGTGATCTTGTATGTCGTCCTCCTGGCCATCCCATTCGTGCCAGGCATAGAGATCAGCCTCGGACTGCTTGCGGCTTTTGGTCGGGACATTGTGCCATTGATCTATGTTGCCACTATTGCCTCTCTGACAATATCGTTTCTGATCGGGCGGTTTCTGCCGCTTAAGGCCACTGCGTCGGTATTCCGGTTCGTCAGCCTGGAGCGCACAGAGGAGTTAGTCAAACAGCTTGCGCCGCTCAACTCGAACCAACGGCTCGCGTTATTGTTGAGCGGCGCTCCCAAACGGTTTGTATCGACGCTCATTAAATATCGCTATGTTGCCATTGTCGTGCTGCTCAATGTTCCTGGCAATGCAATTGTCGGCGGAGGTGGCGGAATTGCTTTGCTTGCAGGTACCAGCGGCTTGTTTTCCTTCACGCCATTCATCACAGCAGTGGCCCTTGCAGCTATGCCAGTGCCACTTCTCGCATACATGTTCGGCTCGTAGTTGGGATCCGCAATTTCTGCAAATGTCATGCATCATCCTTCACGAAGTCAAAGCCGCAATGTTTCCGCCAGGATCATCTTCCTAGCTATGGCAGCGCCCTTCAGACCGGCCATTTCCTGCCGCACTGCGAACAGGCATAAACGTTCAGCGGCCTACCGTCGGGACCTTGACCGCCACGCCACTTTAATACGCGTTTGCCCGGGCATAGCGCTGTCTTGCAGCGGCTGGATTTCGTTGCCGATTTGGTCGATCTTTGTGATGTCGTTCGCTTGCTGCGGGCCATGCTCATCGTTCTGGTTTTCTCATTCGCCATCAACAAGCTAGTCCGCATATTTGGCGACCTTCATTGATACGAGTCAAAGGGCCAAGGGCACAATGGTGGTTCACTAAGTGGCTCTGGAACCTGGGAGCGTGGTAAAAAATACGCCCTCTCAATAGAACGACAAGAGTTGACACGATCCGTCGTGAGTAAAGCGTAGACAGGCGAGCACGCACTTCGTTTGGGGATGGAATGCCGAACGATCGGTCAAGCCCACAGCAAAACGGCCCCGGGAAAAGCAACAACTGGAGCCCGATCGCCATTTGGCTGGCGGTAGTCGCCGCCTTGCTCCTCATTTCCATTGCCGGACTGCCAACGGAACCGGGCGCGCAGAATGTCGCTTATAGCGAGATCAAAACGCTCATCCGCAACGGCGACATTGCAGAAGTCGTGCTCGAAAAGCAGACGATCACAGCGAAGAAAGGTGAGACACACTACCGTGCCGTAACGCCAATCCAGGGCGATCCAGGTCTGCTGTCCCTGCTCGAGAAGCACGATGTGCGGATTTCAGCGCGCAAACAGCGACCCGAATCAATTCTGACATACATCCTTCCCTGGGTCTTGATCCTCGCGTTGTTCATGGTGCTGCGGCGTGGAACGCTCGGATCAATGGGGGGGCTCGGGTCACGCGGCCTGGGCGATCTCTTCTCGGGGCGCTTTTCCAGGCCAACCGAGCAGCGCAGCCGTGTCACGTTCGATGACGTCGCTGGACAAGATCAGGCAAAGAAAGAGGTCGCTGAACTCGTCGAGTTTCTGCGCGAACCTGACCGCTTCAGTCGCGTCGGAGCGGAAGTACCTCACGGTGTATTGCTGATGGGACCTCCGGGCACAGGCAAGACGCTGCTTGCAAAGGCGCTCGCCGGCGAAGCCAATGTCCCCTTCTTCTCGACTTCGGGATCGGAATTCATCGAAGTCTTTGTCGGTGTTGGCGCCGGACGGGTAAGACAGATGTTTCGGGCCGCACGAAAGGCGGCACCGGCAGTCATCTTCATCGATGAACTCGACAGCATCGGACGCACGCGCGGCACCGGTCTCGGAGGCGGACACGATGAGCGTGAGCAGACACTCAACCAGATTCTGGCGGAACTAGATGGCTTTGAAGAGAAAGAGGCTGTCGTCGTTCTTGCGGCAACCAACCGGCCGGATGTTCTGGACCCGGCACTACTGCGCCCCGGACGGTTCGACCGCCACGTGCTGCTCAATCTGCCCGACAAGAATGCCAGGCGTGACATTCTCGGTATTCACGCGCGTAATCTCCCCTTGGCGGATGCCGGAGACCTCGATCTGATTGCCGCTGGAACCCCCGGCTTCTCGGGAGCTGACTTGAAGAACCTCTTAAACGAGGCTGCCATCAGTGCTGCGCGCCGCAATGGCGAGCGAATAAGGAAGGGCGACCTCCAGGAAGCTCGCGACAAGGTGATGATGGGCACCGTGCGCACACTTGCAATACAGCCGGAGGAACATCATCGCCTGGCTGTGCACGAGGCAGGCCACACCGTGGTGGCGTTTTTCACGCCCGATGCCGATCCACTCTACAAAGTCACGATCATTCCAAGGGGACGAAGCCTGGGCGGCACGCATATGCTGAGCGAGAACGAGCGTCACACCTTGCCAGAGAGCTATCTTCGCGCGCAGTTGATCACCTTGCTCGCCGGTCGCGTCGCGGAGAAACTACTGCTCGGGACCGTTAGCTCAGGCGCTGACGATGATATCAGCCGTGCAACGCAGATCGCTCGATCGATGGTCGCCAAATGGGGAATGAGTGAAGAAATCGGTGCGATCGATTTGCGCCAGCATGAAGAGCATCCATTCCTAGGACAAGCGATCGCGCAGCCTCGGGATTACGCCGACGAGACGGCAGCCAAGGTCGATCGTGCAGTCATGGCGTTGCTTGGACAGGCGGAGGATGCCGCAAAAAAAATCATCGCCGAACACAAGGACGAGACGCTGGCCCTCATCAGGAAACTGGAGGCAGAAGAAGTCCTCGATCTGGAGCAAATCCGTGCGTGCCTCCAAGCCGAAAAGAGTACAAGGATGCTGGAACCGGGAAGATAGGATTTGGCGCTGCCTACTTAGCTCACCAAGGTAGAACCAAACGGCTTCGCGCGGAACTTTCACCCAAAAAGGCCCACGAAACCTAGATCGAGGTTCGCTACGCTACCTTGTTCGATCCAGCGAAGAATTTCGCGGGCTGACACTAGCGTGGGTCTCGCCGTGGAGCTATGTAAGATCAGCCCAGGCCAGGCAGCAAGACGCTGCTCTCCTGACCGTAGGCATTCAATTTCTCGAACCGAATCGCCTGACATTTTCTGCTCCAACTGAAGACCAAGTGGATGCAGACAGATTGACAATGAGAGCCTTGAAGAAAAAAGCCCTCTGCGAAATTTGGTAGTTCGATTATATTTTGGTTTTACGGCCGTTTAGGTGGACGCCCGCCCTTTTGCGACTGCTCAGGAGCGTCTCGTGACCACAACCTCTCGATGGTAGGCTTGCCCGCGAATGGCTCGATCTCCTGGCACTTCTCGATCAAATCGTCCTTCTTCAGACGCTCAGAATTCGCCAATGCAGCATCTATCACGGAACGAAATGCTGCCTCCCCCCTTTGGTCACGGAAGCGTTCTGTGATGGTCACGTCAGCGCGTTCGCTTTCTTCGGCGGCGTCCCCCTGTCGATCCTCTATGACAATACGAAGATCGCCGTGGCCAGGATACTCGGCGACGGTACGCGTAAACGCACCGAGACATTCTCAAGTTTGCAATCACATTATCTGTTTCGCGATCGCTTTGGTCGTCCAGGTAAAGGCAACGATAAAGGCAAGGTGGAGGGGCTGGTCGGATTTGCGCGGCGCAACTTTATGGTTCCGCGCCCACGGATCGAGAGTTTTGCTGCGCTTAACGCCTGGTTGGAAGAGCAGTGCCTCAAACGCCAGAGCGATCTCCTACGTGGCTATGACAAGATGATTACAGAACGCCTAGTCGCGGATCAGAACCTCCTGTCCGGGTTGCCAGCGGTTCCGTTCGATGCCTGCCACAAACAACCGGGGCAAGTCAGTTCGCTGTCGCTGGTGCGGTATCGCGGCAGTGACTACTCGGTGCCCGTTGCCTATGGCCATCGTAACGTGATGGTGCGGGGCTACGTCGATAAGGTCGTCATCGCCTGCAGAACCGAGGAGATCGCCCGACACCCACGATCGTGGGAGAAGGCGGACTTTGTCTTTGACCCGCTGCACTATCTGCCCTTGCTGGAGCAAAAGATCGGGGCACTGGATCAGGCAGCCCCTCTCGTGGGATGGGATCTGCCGGAATGCTTCGTAACACTGCACCGGCTCCTGGAAGCACGTCTCGGTAAACCGGGCAAACGCTAGTATGTTCAGGTGCTGCGCCTGTTCGAGACCTTTGAGCTGCGCGTCGTCGAACAGGCGATCGAGCTGGCTTTAGCAATGGGCGCGATCGGCTATGATGCGGTGAAGCATCTGGTGCTTTGTCAGATTGAGCGCAGACCGCCACGTCTCGATCTGGACTTTTATCCCTATCTCCCCAAAGCCAATGTCGAGACGACCAAAGCCGAGGCCTATATGAGCCTGCTTCAAGAGGCGTCGTCATGAGTGATGCGCCGCAGATGTTGCTCGCTCATCATCTCAAGAAGCTCAGGCTGCCGACCTTCCTGGCAGAGCATGCCAAGCTGGCGCGCCAATGCGCCGAGGACAACGTCGATCATGTCAGTTACCTGCTGCGGCTCAGTAAACTGGAACTGATCGAACGCGAACGCCGCATGGTCGAGCGACGGATCACCGCACTGATGGAAGCCCGTGATGAGCGCCGCATGCTGCGTCACCTCAAGCAGATCGCTGGGCAAGACCTGCTGATTATCGATGAACTTGGCTTTGTTCCGCTCTCAAAAACCGGCGCAGAGCTACTGTTCGAAGTCTTCTCTGAGCGCTACGAGCGAGGCTCCGTCATCGTCACATCAAACCTGCCGTTCGACGAATGGACGCAAACCTTCGGCTCTGAACGTCTAACTGGTGCGCTTCTCGACCGCATCACGCACCACGTCACGATTCTTGAGGCAAATGGCGAGAGCTACCGTCTCAATCAAAGCCGCAACCGACGTAAGCCCGAAACACCAAAGTAAAGATCTTCGACGGGCCTGCCCCGACAATCACGATAACTCGGCCAAACACGCAACGCGGAAAACATCAAGATCGCGGAGGACAGGCCCGTCGATCCGGTGGCGCACTTTTACTCCGGCGCAGTGGTGCACCGTCCGAGTGGTGTTGACACTCATGCCAGCAGGCCGACTTCCAGTTGAGCCAGATGGCTCCAGGGACATGACCGCCCTTATACATTTCGCCGGTGCTGGAGCCGATTTCGATTAGCCGTCCATCATCATCATCGATGTGGTCTGCCAGCCAGCCAGCTGTCACAAAAGGAGAAATCGTCATGGCGTCCGCCTCTTAGTTATGTCTTCGAACATCAGCCAAACGCTGCGCCGATTGCGCGTCCTGCACGCAACGCTAAGCGCCGCAAAGCGGATGTGGCAAGCTATCTGACTGCTTCCGCCTTGTTGAGGCTGTACGATGTGACTGGCAGTCCCGACTTGATCCAACCAGTTCCCGCCCGGTTGCCTTCCATGCCATCGTGCACGTCGATGACACCTTTGAAACCAAATTCCATAAGTGTCTTCTGCATCGTCGCCGAGCGGACGCCTTCGGCACAAATCAAGGCGATTGGCCGGTCATTGCCGGCCGTCACCTCCTTGAGGCGTTCGACAAATCGATAGATATTCTGATGCATGGTTATGGGAATTGCGTTGGCACCCACACCCGTGCGCCGCCATTCGCGGAGGAGCCGGATATCAACCAGGGTGATCTTGCCTTCGGCCGCGCTCTTGAAGGCTTCCTTGGCGCCAATTTCGCCGCCGTTTGTGCCGCCGCCGACCATTCGGCTCGGGCCAACACACAGCTCCGTGGCGATCCTGCGAAGCGCCCTGCGAGCCCTTAGCGGATCGCTTTTGAGTTCAAAGGTGTCAGCAGGTTTGGACGCCCACACCGCCGCACCGTTCTTATCGAACCTGACCAACACTTCGACGGCACCCGGGCCGGCTACGTTGATACGACCCGAAATGGTCAGGTTCCGAGGCAGTGCTTTGCGCAAATTCAGCTTCTTCGTCTCGACTTCGTCCCTCAGACAGGCCAACTCGGCCGGATCGATGTTCGGCAGCGGCTTCGGGTATAGTTTTACAATGCACTCCTCGGCGTCGAATACGCGGACCGTACGACAGTCCTCACGACCTCCGAAAATATAACATGCGCTCTTTTCAAGCTGCAGGGCTCCATCAGACGCAAAAATTGGGGAAATGGTCGCTATCGCCAATCCGAAATAGAGAGCGGTAGTCGTCAGGATAACGACGACGTTGTTTGGCATCGATAGCTTGGTCTTTCCGACCATGTGGAACATAGAGATCATGATTTGGCTCGTTCAAAGATGCGACCCAATCCGCCAGCAATGGAACGCAACGTGCTCTTCGCTAGCAACGTTGCGTAGGCCGGTGCAGACCAGACCGCTACTGAGCGTATCAGGCTAGAAGTTGAGCGGATTGCGGAAGATACCTTCTCGGGTTGAGCCTTTCAAATTTTGACCCATTTCCGGACTATGACGCAGTCAGATCATCAGATGTGCGTTAACAATGCGGAAGTGCAAAACTAACGCAGGTGCGGCACATGGAGCTTTTGCGGTATGCGGATATGGGCTTCTCCTCTCTACGTCAACGACAGCGCGCGATAGTCTACTTGGAGCCAATCGCAGGGCGCGCCCATGCTCAGCGTTCGTCGTCAATTCGGGTTGATTTCATCTCGCATGCAGCCCCACCATTCCGGGCTTCCAATCTTATATCGATAGCAGTAATCAGCTTGGCTCGCCGAGGCGGATAAGATCGACAGCACAAGCACCACCGCGCAAACTCTAAACATCATCATCGTGCACTCCTTGTGAGCGTACGCCGCAGACCGCGTTAGGCGACGCCTTTTTTTCGTTGGCGAGAATCCAGTCGCCTCGGATGGCTGCTTGCAGGTGCCCAGTGACAGCTGCTGGTTGTCTTCGCACCACGCCGTAGCGTATTGCATAGCTGCTCAGAATTGCGCCCGTTGATGGCTGCCGGACATATGCATCACGCCGTACGCCGCCGCAGCTGCCGTAGCGCGCGCCGCGTTGCCTTGCCGCGCGCAGGAAGGGCATGGCGGCGCTGAAAGCGACGCAAGGCGCGCCGGCTGCTGCGACCGAAATAACCGTCCACTTTGAGGCCGTAGCCAAACTGGTTGAGCCGGCGCTGCATTTCGCGGATTTCTGTACGCGTGAGGCGTTGCAAGCCACCGTCCGTGCTACCAGTCGTCCGGCGGTGCTGGCGCAGGCGGTCGAGATTTTCTCGGGTCGGCAAACCATCGACCTTGTAGTCCGCTAGGCGTTGCCACGCTTCAAGTGCAGATGTGGTCGATCGGCCGAATTTGCCGTCTAATACTAGACGCGGCTTAGCGCCAAAACGATTTAAGAATCTCTGCATCTGCCGGATCTCGTCGCGGCTCAGTGTGAGTAATTCATTGGGCGTCGGTTTTGTCAGACACGGATAGCCTGTCAGCGTGCAACGCTTGAAGCCGCCAAGCGAAGCTGGCACGCATTCTTCCTTGAGGCATGCAGCTCTGCTCCAGCGCGCATATCGCTCTCCGTACTTGTTGAGCACCTGGTCTTGCCAGTGATCCCGCGCAGAGCTAAGAGCCCAGATCCTAGTCGGGCGTTGGTTGCCGGACGCAGAAATGCGCTCTATTTGGCAATTGTTAGGAAGCCTTTCGATGATCTTTGGATCATCACATTCGGCCTGCGCGAGTGCCGGGTTTTGGGCGATAAACATCGCACCTGCAGCCAGACCGAAGGCGGCTGCAAAAAACACTGCTCTTCGGGCCATCATCCTGTCTACTCCTTTCAGCTCATTATCAAAGAGTAGTATGGGCGGTTTGGGCAATGGCGGCCTTGATTGCGATCAAACGCTACTGGCTTTTCGTCGCGGTCAGGCATCAGTGCTGGTCTGGGTCACCCAAACGTAGCCACTCCTGCCTATTGCGCTGATCTGGCTAGATGCCAGGACATGTGACACCAGACGTCCCTGTATGGTGAGCGTACAAGGCGGGCCACTCAGCTTTGTTGAGCATATGGTGCAGGGTACAAATTGCACTCCGTCGCCATCACCGCTTTTGCCGCGGATGTTGGGTCTCGAAAGTGGCATATTCCGCGTTTGCGGCATGGCAACTCAACCGCCTCGAGGCAGATGGGCTTCAAGTAATTTGGGGGCAATGACCAACATCAATGTCGAGACGCGACGCGTGACTATAATGATTTAGATGGTGCTCGACCGGCGGATCATGATCATCCGGTTAGCGCTGGGATATGAGATGCAAATGCAGGGCGTCTGATGAGTAAAAGCAAGAAAGAAAACAAACTCGTGAAAATGTTACGTGTAGTTGCAGCCAGCCTGCTCGCGATCGGAGTGGCGTTAGGCTTGGGAAGCACCGGCTCAAGGGCAGCCGCGGCCGGCCAGTTGGCTCCGGCTTTGGCGGCAGTGGAGTTCGGTTCGGCCAATACTTTGTTACAGCCAATTCACTATCGTCGCCGCTTCCACTGCCATACGCGGTGGAGGAGGCGTTGCCGTTTTCGCTATCGGCGGATTTGTGCGCGTTGGAGTAGGCGCGGTCGGTGTCGTCGATGGAGATACCGTCGTCTTCGGCAGTGCTATTATGTCCCGGGACGTTGGTGTCACCGTCGTGGTCGCCGCCGCTAAGATCGGGAAAAATTTGACATGAGGACTCGGAGCTAGCCTCGGTTACGGTTAGCTCCTCTGTGAGAGGTCACTCGCGACACTACAGGCCCATAACTCTTAATGCTTTCAGCACCGCAAGGAGGCCTTAAATGAGCGAGCGAACATTACTTTTTTCACGTTGGACCACCATCCTACGCATCATCGCGGTTGGCATTCCCGTCCTTGGTGCCATTCCAACTGCGGCCAATATCTACTATGGATGGAAGCATGATGTACCTTGGTGGGAAGTTCCGGCAAGATTGGAGCAGGCTAGACTTTGGGAAAAGAATGGGGAGTGCAAGGTCGGGTATCGCGCGCTCTCAACTGGAACTACCACGGTTGTGCAGGTGGGATCCTGCCCCACAACCGGTGACATCTCCCTGAAGGTAGCGGCGAAAGACCGCGATCCCGTTTATCAATGGATCGCTTTCAAGTCTTTGCGGAAGCCGGGTGAGACCTCATCTCTCATGGATCACCTGATCCCGCCGGTTCGAGCCGCGACACCGTCAGCTTTGCGGGCAGACAAGCCCATCCGGCTCTCTCAAGCGACAAGCCAAGTTCTCTGTCAGTCAAAAGAGGGCGCAAACATCGTTCGGATTCTTAGTGAGAACAATCGTTGCTTTCGTGAGATGTTCTCGCCGTTCAAAGGGCGGGTTGAGAAGCGCGAGGAGGTGCCTTGCGATACGGCACATCAGGTGCCGAAAAATGTTGATACATCGAGTCGTGCGCATCTACTGCCACTTCCGCCTTTGGCCCAGATTGTGTGAAAACTCTCAGTCATCATGCTAGGCTATCCGTGTGAAAACCGTTTGCGCAATTCGTTGATCGATTATGTTTCCCAAATTTCTATACTGTCAGGCCTTGGATCAGTCCCAACTTGCGAAAACCTCGGAGAGATGAGCGTCGGCGAGCATGCAGGATGAGCGATCAAAATTGAATCTGAATACCCGACCATCTCTACCGACGATCTGACTTTAGCGATCAGCCGGTAAGGCGTGAGCGCGCTTCGCGCAACAATGAGAGCGAGATTGCGCTCGTTATGTTGAGGATCACGCGAGCGGGAAATACCGGTAATTGCGCTTGCGATATTGCCGAGCCCCGTGTTGACCTACTTGAAGAATGGGTCCTTTGGACGCCCTCACCGTTGGTCAAGGCAATTTGCTGCATGCCTGCCTGCTTGAGCCTGAGGAAGCCACTGATACCTTCAGAAATTCGCTGTCGCCGACCAGCGTCCGATGTGTCGCTAACATCACAAGGGTAAAGATTGTCAGCGCGATCAGCTATAAGAAATGCTTCAATCAACCTGTGGTGCCGGATTTCGGCTATAAACTCGATAAACTTCAAGGATCTTGCATTGATTGAGAGCCAATACAATGACCTCTTATACTAACGAGAAAACTATGAAAACGCTAACGATTGAGCATGCTCGAGAACATTGTCCCGAGATGATTGATCGTCTCGTCGAAATTGCGCGAAGGGAACCTGCGACTAGCGCATCGATCAAGGCTGCCGAGATCGTAATTCGCATCGCTCGGGAACCCTTGGATTCAGATCCGATCGACTGGTACATTGATCCAACTGGCTAAGTCAGTATTCTTTGAAATTGAAGCCGTTTAAACGCGCAACTTCAATACTTGTGTTATCAGATTGGTTTCAATTGGCCTTCTGATGCCTCCATGCGATTTTTTCAGGCGCAGCATTTGAATAGCTACGTTCAACCAGCTGCAGGGATTCTTTCGATCACTCTTTGTAGGGCAACATCTTTCGAAATTGACAGCGCAGGCACCGTCCAAGCCGTTACGGGCCGTTCGAAAACCGGCTGCCGTTGAGTCAATCGAACAAACTCATTTGAGGATCATCCTCCACCGATGCCAAGAATTCTTTTTGTTTAGGAAGAGTATAGACGGTCACTCGCGGATTGTGCGTCGTCATATGATT
>JAGDYV010000124.1:0-15846 GCA_049116495.1 Hyphomicrobiaceae bacterium
GACTGGTTCCAGCTCTGCCTCAAGGAAGGCCTGACCGTTTTTCGCGATCAGGAGTTCACCGCCGACGAACGCGACCCAACCGTCGGGCGCATTGCTGATGTGCGAAACCTGCGCGCCCATCAGTTCCCGGAAGATGCAGGTCCCCTGGCACATCCGGTGCGCCCGGCCAGCTACATTGAGATCAACAACTTCTATACCGCCACCGTTTATGAAAAGGGCGCCGAGCTGGTCCGCATGATCCAGACGATTTGCGGGCGTGAGGGCTTTCGCAAGGGAATGGACCTCTATTTCAAGCGCCATGACGGTGAGGCAACAACGATCGAGGCCTTCATCGCGTGCTTTGAACAGGCCGCCAAGGTGGACCTCAACCAATTCCAGACCTGGTATCATCAGGCAGGTACGCCCGAGTTGGTTTGCCAGGTTTCGCACAACGCGAAGACCAAGACCGTCGACCTCACGGTCGAGCAGGTGCTGCCGCCAACGCCGGGCGAGACACGCAAGAAGGCGTTGCACATTCCATTGCGCGTTGGATTGCTCGACGCCGATGGTAAAGACCTGCCGCTCAAACTGACCAGCGGTGATCCCGTGCGCGATGGGCTTCTCCACATCACCAAGCGCACCCAGAAATTCCGCTTTGCGAATGTCGCCGAAGCACCGGTTGCGTCGCTGCTGCGTGGGTTTTCAGCACCTGTCAATCTTACGATCGACCGCAGCGACACCGAGTTGGCGTTTCTGATCGCGCATGACACCGACCTATTCGCGCGCTGGCAGGCCGGCGTCGACTTTGCGACGCGGATCATGGTTGCCCTAGCTGACAACGTTACGGATCCAGCCAGCCTCGCGCGTGCGGACGCGTTTGCCGACGGCCTCAGTCAGACACTCAGCAACGGCTCGCTGTCACCTGCCTATCTCGCGGAAATCATCAAGATCCCGTCCGAGTCAGACATTGCCCGCGCGATCGGCCGTGACGTCGACCCGGGTGCCGTCCACAAATCCCGGACGGTGTTCGCTAAACGCTTGGCGAAACGGCTTGGAGCGCAACTTGAGGCCGTCTATGCGGCGCACTCTGGCGACGGTGGCCCGTTCAGTCCCGATGCCGACAATGCCGGGCGTCGTGCGTTGCGCAACGGCGCCTTGTCACTTCTCGTTGCGCGAAACAGCAAGGCTGACAAAGCCCGGCTGATGGCGCATTTCAAGAACGCCAACAACATGACCGACCAGAGCCACGCGCTCTATCTCCTCGCTGCCAGTGGTGGCAAGGACGCCGACGTTGCGCTCGATGCCTTCCGCCGGCAATGGCGCGACGATCATATCGTCATCGATACCTGGTTCAGCGCTCAAGCCGCAGCACCTCGGGCAACCACATTGCGCAATATTCGCCGGCTCATGAAAGACCCGCTGTTCTCGATGGAGACGCCCAACAAGGTGCGTGCTCTCGTCGGCATGTTCGCACTCGGCAATCCGTCACAGTTCAACAAGGCGGACGGCAGCGGCTATCGTTTTCTCGCCCAGCAGGTTCTGTTCCTCGACAGGATCAATCCCCAGATCGCGGCTCGCCTTCTCAACGCTTTTCGCAGTTGGCGAACTTTAGAGCCAAAACGTCGCGGGTTGGCGGCAGCCGCGCTCAACACGATCGTCGCCAAGTCCGGCATTTCCAACGACGTCTACGAGATCGCCTCGAAGATGGTAGATTAAAACGCTTCGACGATTTCGATTTAATCTCCTCGACAGCCGAATCGAAATGAGGCGTAATAGTGTCAGCGATTCGGTTGGTGTGGGGCTCGCCGAGGGCGCGATTGCAAAAAAATGAGGGGTTTTTGCTATGGTCAGGACCATGTCCGCCAAGCTGCGGCGGAGCTTTGCGCAGGCGGCAGAGGTTGGTGCGGCGACCAATCAGGCACCTGGGACCCTGGTCGCCGCTGCTATTTTGCAATCCATCCTGCTCATCGGCCTCGCGCTTACAATGACACTGACAGCACCCGGTATTGACCCATTTGCATTGCAGATGTTCGGCACCATAACGATTCTGACAGCCGCCTTTGTCGCCTACCTCGCACTCTCTCGCATCTCCGCCGATCCGGCAGCCGCACCCGGCCGCCGCCCGTCGTCTCCACCGCAAACATCCGTGCCGGTCACCCGGTTCCCGCTTCGCCACGCTCAGGCGCCCGGTGACGTCGAGCAACTCCTTCGGCTAAAGGCGCGTGTCAGTCACGACCTGCGCACGCCTCTCAACGCTGTCATCGGCTTTTCGGAGATGATGCAGCAGGAAGTGCTTGGACCGGTCGGGCACGAGCGCTATCGCGACTACATCGCGGAAATTCGCAAATCTGCCGAGTATTTCCAGGAGGCGACAGAGAAAACACTCGCCGTTACGGAATTGCTCGCATCTCCTCCCGGCCATAAGCGCGAAGCCATCGACCTTGCCGGCACCATTGCGTCATCGCTGGAGCAATTCCGTAAGATGTCTGCGATCGGCAATGAGTCCTGGTCGATTGAGATTGACGGCGGCCAAGTCGTTGAGGGCAACCGAGCGGCCCTCGCCGACGCCCTGCCATACCTGTGGGGCAGCGGCGTCATGCTGGCCACCGATGCTGCCGCGTCCTGTACCGTTAGCTCGACGCAGGCTGGTTTCGGTTACGTTGACATTCACTTCCGCGTCGACGGTTGTGATCCGGCACTCGTCCGTGGTGATACGGAGTTGAGCCCCGGCGCGGAACTCAGTCTCATGCTGGCGCGGCTTGGCGTCGAGGCCGCTGGCGGCAAGATTACGTTTGAGGTCAGCGCGCCGAGCACCTGGATTGCCACCATCCGTCTGCCGCTCGTGGCCCAGCGCGAATTGCAGCTTCATTAAACGCCAGCGGTCAACGCCGCGCCGCCTGGATCATCACTTAGCGTCGCGACGTCACCAGCGATGCCGCCGCCGGTGGTGACGTCGGCGCAGAAACTCCCGTCGCTCTTCAACCGTCAGTAGTTCCGCCAAGTTTGGGAACAATGCCTGACGGGCCTTGGTCAACGCGATCCGCGCTTCCGCGACGTCGGCATATGCCTTGGCCAGATCCTCGCGTGCATATGGTTCCGCCTTAAATGCATCACGTGCCGCCCGCCGAGCTTTGCGCAGTCTTCGGCGCAGCGGCCGAATTCGACTGCGGTGGCTATCGAGCATGTCTCTTAATTTGCTGCGTCGCTGCTCAGGCAAAGTGTCGACATATCGCGCGAACCGAGACATTGAGCCGCCGTGACCGCCTTTGCGGAAATGCAGCATCGCGGCAATCGCCATACCGGCAATGACCAGGTTGATCGCAACGGACAGCACCAGCACGATCCACATCCAGCGTGGCGCCCGCCGCACCACAGATGCCTCCGGCGGCGCTTCAAGTGGTGGCGTCACGGTCATAAAATGTCCTCGTCATCTTGGCTCTGCAGCGCTTCATCCAATGCGGTCATTTGCACGGATGATGCCGAAAGGCTGACACCGGCCAAATCTCCCACACTTTGCGTGACGATCTGGCCGCGGTCGGTCGAGCCGACGAAAATCCCAAGCGCCAACGATGCAGCCATCAGTGCGGCGGCTGCAACCCAATCGCGAACAGGGCGTCCGCCATCGGTCGATCCGGCCGGATCTGCGCTTTTTGCGACACGCAACGCCACGACCTCTCCGCTTGATCGGTTTCGCGGCTCAGCGATCTCCTGTGCGGGTGTTGCCGCCAATATCCGCGCGATCAGGTCATCTGACGGCGGCGTCTGGGCCCCCGCCTCTGCAGCGTCGACAATCAACCGGTCCAACGCCCAATCCTCGCGCAGCAATGCCGCCCGCTCATCTGCCGGCAAAGCTTCAACGGCGGCACGCCCATCAGGCGGCCAGCGCGAGATGTCGCTGCCATACGCCGCTAGCAGGGTGGCGATGCGATCCTGATCGCTGTTCCGGGTCACCATGTCTTCTCTCCTGCTCAAGCGTGGCCGTTTGATTGGGCCAGCAATTCCTGCCAATCATCTTTGAGGATATCGCGCAACCGACGCCGGCCGCGTGCCAGCAACGACTCCAGCGCATCTTCTGTCAGCTCCATCATTGCCGCGACATCGCGCTGGCTCATGTCATCGAAATGAAACAGGCTGACAGCAACTCGCTGGCGCGGCGGCAAACCGGCCAGTGCCTCCTCGACACGGGATGAGACTTCGCTCGCATCCAGTGCCTTTAGTTGGCCTGGTTCCTCGATCTGTTCCGGCAACTCGTCGGTGACGTCAAGCCGCTTGGCTTTGCGCAGGCAATCGATCGCCAGGTTCGAAGCCACGCGTCGCAGCCATGGCCGCATGCCATACTCACCTGCCTCAAGTGTCCTTGCCGTGTGCCAGAGACGCAGGAACGACTCCTGTGCGATGTCCTCGGCCTCTGCTTCATCGCGCACAATGCGCCGGGCGGTGGCGAGCACGGCGCTTAGATGACGCTGCATCAGCAATGTGAACGCCAGCCGGTCACCGGCAGCGATCCGGCCGAGCAGTTCGGCATCATCGTCGTCATCCGTCTCCCGCACGGCATTCGCGCCGCGTGGCGGTTGGCGCGCAGGCAGGGGCACCACATTTCCTGTGGCGGCCTCTTCATGCGTCACGATGCGTTTGGCAGCCACAGACATAGCCTCTGACGATTCCCACTTTGCCGACGCAGTTTACCCGCCGCACGCCGTAAAGCCACGCGCGGCGGGTAGACTATTCCGCGATATCGACTGTGTAGCCGTTATCGCCCGGTATGGAGCTATTGCGTATCGCGTTGATTTCCTTCACGTCCCCTTCGACCGCCACGATCTCCGTGATGATCCCGGTGCCAACGCCGCCCGCGATGATGACCGCCACGGCCACGCCGTTCGCTCCGCTCGATCACGCCACTGCCGTCAACATCCATCTTTGCGAAACGCGCATCACGGTGCTTCACAAACTGTTCCATGGTCAGCTTGCCATCCTTGCCGGCGCCAAACCGGTGCAGGAAGCGCAACACACGATAATCGAGCACCTCCTTGCGCAATGTGTCACGATCGGATTGGTCGATCACGCCGTCCTTGTTACGATCCCAGCGCGCAAACCGCTTCGTCGCCCGATCCTGTAGTTCCTGGATCGTGACCGCTCCATCCTTGTTGGTATCCGCGCCGGCAAGGTGGCGCAGCATCCGCCGGCCACGCCGATGTCCGCGGCGACCATGGTGACGGCCACGGCCCCAGCCATGCCGTCGCGCGCCGGGCTCGCGGCTGAGAAAGTCTCGCCCCCTGAGCATCGGCGGTAGATCCGCATCGGTGATCTGGCCGTCGCCGGTGATATCCATGCGTTTAAACCGCTCGGTCACGCGCGCTTCAATTTCCTGCTGCGTGACCTTGCCATCACGATCGGCATCCAGCCGTTGCATCATCCGTTGCAACCGATGTCCACGGCGGCGCCCGAAACGTCGTTCCATACGATCGGAAATCCGGGCTTCAGCTTCGCTTGCGTCGACGACGCCGTCGCTGTTCACATCCCATTTGGCGAATTTTGCGCGCGTCTTGCCGTCGAATTCTTCTTTTGTCATCTCGCGGCGCCGTTTCCCGCGCCGGCCACGCCGCTCATCGCCGCCCCAACGCCCGTGGCGGCCCCAGCCGCCATGCTCGTAACCACCGTGATGGCCACCGTAGCCGCGTCCATCATGGCGACCACGTTCCGCGTTCGCAACGATGGCAGTCAGGCCGACCGCCGCCACCGCGACACCGGCTGTTATCCAGAATGTCTTGCTCATGTGATTTGAACTCGCTCATGTGTTGTTACGTCCAAGGCGCAGTTGGCAAAAGAGCGAACTGCCGCGCCTATGGGAGGTAAACGTCACGTCACGAGAATTCCGTCGCCCGCTGCCGGTTTTTTTACTCCGCCGGACTGCGAACAAGCTTGTCATAGAGCTGCCGGACAATGGCCTGACTTTCGACCAGTTTCAGCTCGACTTGGCCCAGTTCAGGCTCGCCGCATGCGTTGGCGAGCAAGGATTTCAGCCCATCGGGCGCCTTCTCAGGGGCAAAGATGTCCTCTGAACAGATCCGTGTCAGATGCGCCATCGTGTTGAGCAGGCCGGCGGCGTGGATCAGTGCCTCGGCGTCACCGGCATCGATCAGGCCACGCGCCTCCAATTTCTGCAAAGCCGCGATCGTATGACCGTCCAGCACCTCCGGATGGGCAGATGCATTTCTGAGTTGCAGATACTGGGCGATGAATTCGACGTCGACCAATCCGCCCCGGGTCTGCTTCAACGCCCACGTATCATCCGTGCCCTTGTCCGCCCAGATGCGCTCGCGCATTTCGCACACATCGTTGACCAGCTTGGTCGGATCGCGCGGCGCAGTCAGAATGCGCTTAATTGCCTCTTCAACCCGTTCGGCCAGGTCCGCGGGCCCGGCGATGACCCGCGCCCGGGTAAGTGCCATATGTTCCCAGGTCCAGGCCTCGTTCTTCTGATAGCCCTCGAAGCTCGAAAATTGTGTAGCAACCGGACCTTTGTTGCCGGAGGGACGCAACCGCATATCGACCTCGTAAAGCCGGCCCTCGGCAGTCGGCGCCGAAATCGCGCTGATCAATCGCTGTGTCAGTCGCGCGTAATAGGCACTGATGGCTAGCGGCTTCGGACCGTCCGTCATTTTCGCATCAGCATCGAAATCATAGACGACGATCAAATCAACATCACTGGTCGCGGTCATTTCCCGCCCACCCAGGCGCCCCATCGCCAGCACGCAGGCACCGCCACCGGGGACTTTCCCGTGACGCGCCTGCAGGTCTGCCTCGACGGCGGTGTGCATGTGCCGAATGAGTTCCTCAGCGATCAGTGTGTATGCCGGGCCAGCCTCGTCAGCCTGGATCAGGCCGGTCAGAAGCCGGATCCCAATCAAGAACATCTGCTCTCGACCGATAATGCGCGCGCGATCCAGCACACTTTCCAGATCCGGCGCCGCGCCAAGTTCCGCACTGATCAACTCGCGGACCTCGGATTCCGTCGGTAACGTCCCCATGATGCGCGGATCGAGCACCGCGTCGAACACCCGCCGATGCCGCGACAGGATTTGCGCCAGGCGCGGTGCACTGCCCATAATGAGTGCGACCAGCCGCATCAAATCGGGGTGCGCCTTGAGCAGTGCAAAGAGTTGCACACCGGCTGGCAGTGTCGACAGGAAGCGATCAAAGCCAACCAATGCGGCATCCGGGTTGACGGTCTGCGACAGCGCCTCAACCAAGACCGGCTGAACCTCGGTCAACCGAGCCCGGGCACCCTCGGATCGGACCGCAGGATAGCGGCCACGATGCCATGAACGAATGGTATTGAGCACCTGTGTCGGCTGCGAAAACCCCATCACCGAAAGCGATTCTACCGTATCGGGGTCGTCGTCTTCGCCGGCAAGCACCAGGTTGGCGGTCGCAGAACTGAGTTCGGGGCCATCTTCGAACAGAGCCGAATAGTGCGTCTGCACGGTCTCCAGCCTTTTGAGCAGCGCTTCCGAAAAAACTGTCAGCGATGCGTAACCGGCAAAATGGCCAAGCGTGGTCAGCGCTTCCTCATCGGCCGGCAATTGATGCGTCTGCTCGTCCGCGGTCATCTGAATTCGATGCTCGATCGCGCGCAGAAATTGGTATGCCTCGCTCATATCGCTGGCGACTTCTGACGTAATCCAGCCCCGCTCCGACAATTCTTTGAGCGTATCGAGCGTCGGCCGCGAGCGCAGCTCCGGTTGGCGGCCACCAGCTATCAACTGCTGCGTCTGAACAAAAAACTCGATTTCGCGAATCCCACCGCGTCCGAGTTTGATGTTATGTCCGGCAACCGCGATCTTTGCGAAGCCACGATGCGCGTGGATCTGACGCTTCATGGCATGTATGTCGGCGATCGCCGCGAAGTCGAGATACTTGCGCCAGATAAACGGCGCCAACTCACTAAGAAAACGCTGACCGGTTTCGATGTCACCGGCCACGGCCCGCGCCTTGATCATTGCCGCGCGTTCCCAGTTCTGACCGAAGCTCTCGTAATAGTGCAATGCCGAGTTGACTGAAATCGCAACCTGAGTCGCACCGGGATCGGGGCGCAAGCGCAGGTCCGTCCGGAACACGTAACCGTCCGCCGTGCGCTCGTTCAGCAATTTGACGAGATCGCGAGTCATTTTGACAAAAAACGCCGGCGGCTCGATCCCATGGCGCAGTCGGCTGCGTTCCGGGTCGTAGAAAACAATGAGATCGATGTCACTGGAATAGTTGAGCTCGAACGCGCCATGCTTGCCCATGGCGAGCACGAAGTAGCCGGAGTCGCGATCGGGGCTGTCGCCCTCCTCCTCGACGAGCCAGTCCCCTTTGCGTGCGGCCTCGGCAAACAAATAGGCGATCGCCGCTGCGCACGCCGCATCGGCGGTTTGGGTGAGCGCCTGCGTCGCGCGCATGATTGGCCAGACGCCGCCCAGATCCGCGAGCGCAATGAGCAAGGCCGCTTCGGATTTATACGCGCGCAATCGCGTCATCCATGCTTTCTGCGGCGCCCCATCGGACGTGGCGGCACGCAATTCGGCAATCAGAAAGTCGAGGTGTCGATCCGGATCACTCGTCAGCACGCGATGTGCGCGTTCCGCATCCTGCAGCAACACCATGCTCAGATACCGCGAACTGGTCATTGTGCCACCGAGCAGATCCTCCACGACCTGTTCGTCGAGCAATGCCATCGCTTCGGCGCCCAAATCCGCTGCCTGCCAGTTTTCGCGAAGGTCACTGAGAAAGGCCGCAGCGCGTTGCTGATCGGCGACGTATGGTGTCGTCGAGACTTGCTGCCAGAGCGGTAGCTGTTCGGTCATATTTCCACCGTCGTGGTCTTGCCATGGACGCGCGCCGATGGCGGCCGCGTCGCGTTGCCGGGCAACGTGTCCGTTGATGCTATCACGCGTCCAGCAAGACGCTCCATCGGAAGATGCAATATCACTTTGAGGCCTGGTTGATTGTCAGCCAGCTCAATGGTGCCGCCATGCTGGCGCACCACCGCCGCGGCGAGGCTCAGGCCAAGCCCGGTGCCCGGTTTGCTGCGCGCCGCGTCGAGTCGCACGAAGCGCTTTAGCACGCGGCCATAATCCGCTGTCTGTATACCGAATCCCCGATCGGCAATCCACAACTGAGCACCACCTTCCGTCCGCCTGACACCCAATTCGATCGTACGGCGGGCAGTATCCAACGTATCGCCCAAGCCGTACTTGAGCGCGTTCTCAATCAGGTTGGTCATCGCTTGCGAGATCAATTGGCGATCGGCACTCAGTTGTAGTGGTTCGGCGGCAATGACCTGGAGACTGGCTGATGCCTCCTCGATGACCGGTTCATAGAATTCCGCAAGGTCGTGCATCAGGGCGGCAGCATCAAACGTCTCGAGATTGTCGCCGAGCGCACCGGCCTCCAACCGTGCAACACGCAACAGGGCATTGAACGTGCGGATCAATTCATCAGCCTCAACCAGCGTCGTCTCCAAGCCCGCGCGGCAGGCCGCATCACCGCGCGGGTCGCGCAAGGCTTCTTCAGCCCGTATGCGCAGACGGTTAAGCGGCGTTTTGAGATCGTGTGCAATGTTATCTGATACTTCGCGCAATCCCTGCATCAGGCTGTCGATGCGATCCAGCATGCGGTTGAGATGTGATGCCAGGGCATCGAACTCGTCGTCGTTGGTGGTCAATGGGATGCGCTGTGAAAGGTCACCGGTCATGATGCCGTCAGCTGTGCGCGTCATCGCATTAAGGCGCGACATGAGAATGTGATTGATCCCCCATCCCGCGATCACGGCGACCAGCGCAAGCATGGCCATGCCGATCATGAACCAATTGCGGATCGCATTGGCCAGATCACGCTGCTCCGTGACGTCGCGCGCCACCAGCAACCGCGTTCCATCCGGCAAACGCAATGTTGCGCCAATGGCGAGGTTCGAATTTCCCGACGGCACCGAGTTGGGCGCCGCCACATTGTCGCTCTGCTCACCCTGGAAATTGAAAACGCCTGTCTTGTTGTCGCGCGCCAGCGCTTCCGGCCAACTCGGGACACCGCCGAGCCAGACGGTCTGTCCTTCCGAGTTCGCGAGGCCATAGATCATATCCGGAGAGCCTGAGCGCCGTGATCGCAATGTCGCGAGCAATGTCGCCGACCCGTCGCGAACGGCAACTTCACTCAACGCGCGCGTCTCGGCAATCACGCTTGAGACATTGCGGGTCGTGAGAATATCCCGCGTCTGCCAGTAGATCGCACTGACGACCAACGTCGAGGCGAGCAGAAAAAGCGCCATGATTGGCAGGGTGATCCGTATTCCGCTGGTGCGCCAGAACATGGCCTTCAACCGTCGTCGCCGTCACGCATGACGTAACCGGCCCCGCGCACCGTGTGGAGGAGCGGCGTATCGTAGTTTTTGTCGATCTTGCCGCGCAACCGCGAAATGTGCACATCGATCACATTCGTCTGCGGATCGAAATGATAGTCCCAAACCCCTTCCAGCAGCATCGTTCGGGTCACGACCTGGCCGGCATGTTTCATGAGATATTCAAGCAGCCGATATTCACGCGGCTGCAGTTGGATCGCCTCGCCACCACGACTGACACGGTGCGACAGGCGGTCAAGAACAAGATCGCCAACGACATAACTGGTTTTTTGTTCTTCAGGTTGCACCCGTCGACCGAGTGCCTCGACGCGCGCGAGCAATTCTGAAAATGCGAACGGTTTGGTCAGATAGTCGTCACCACCCGACTTGAGCCCCTTGACCCGATCGTCGACTTCACCCAGCGCAGACAGGATCAGAACCGGCACATCGCTGCCTTCCGCGCGCAACGTCCGGACAATCGACAGTCCATCAAGACGCGGCAACATGCGATCGACAATCAATACGTCGTAGCCCTCTTCACGCGCCATCGAGAGGCCGGTTTCACCATCGTGCGCCACGTCGGGTGCATGCCCGCTCTCGCGCATGGCTTTGGCAATGAAGGTCGCGGCTTCCTGGTCGTCTTCGATGATGAGTATGCGCATGGCCCATCCGATCGTTTTGAGAGGCGTTGATACGCAATCCCTATACACGTCGGCCCGGCGCCGCTGGTCGCGTGGCACCGGGCCATTCCTTCTGAGATGGTACCGACCGGTGACCGGGCGGCGCCAAGTTGCACATCAGCCCTTCTTGGCGTTCAGCTGAACCGCAATGAACCGACGTTGCTCGCCGCGTTTCACCACCATCAGTACGGCTTTCCGGCCGCGCTTCTTGGCGCTCTTCACTTCATTGTCGATGTCCGCGGGGCGGCTCACCTTCTTGCTGTTGACTTCGACGATCACATCGCCCTTTCGCAGACCTTTTTCGGCTGCGTCCGTGTTTTCGTCAACGCTGTCGATGGCAACGCCGTTACCATTGCGCGCACGTTTCAGACGCAAACCGAGATCAGCCAACGCGGTTGCTTTAGCCGCTTCCGGTGCGGCCGCTGCCGGTGCTTTGGCAACGCGACCGGAACTTGGGAATGTGCCAAGCAGCACGTCCAATGTCTGATCACGATCCCCGCGGCGCACGCTCACGGCAACTTTGGTTCCCGGTGCGTAGTCAGCGACCTTGCGGGCGAGGTCACGGCTGTCTTCAATGCGCCGACCATTGACCGCCGTGATCGCATCACCAGCTCGCAGGCCGCCTTTTTCAGCAGGGCTGTTCTTTGTCACTTCGCTGACCAATGCACCAAAGGCACTTGCCAGGCCAAGTCCTTCGGCCATGTCCTTGGTTACGCTTTGAATCTTCACACCCAGCCAGCCTCGCTTGACCGTACCGCTCTGCTTCAGTTCGTTGATGACCTCGGATGCAATCTTCGCTGGCACCGCGAACGCGATCCCGACATTGCCGCCGGACGGGCTGTAGATCGCCGTGTTGACGCCGATCACTTCGCCTTGAAGGTTGAAGGTCGGACCGCCCGAGTTGCCACGGTTCACCGCCGCGTCGATCTGGATGAAGTCGTAAGGACCGGAGCGGATATCTCGCTGCAGAGCCGAGACGATGCCTGCGGTCACTGTTCCGCCGAGGCCGAATGGGTTGCCGACGGCAACCACCCAATCGCCCTCACGGCTTGTTTTTTCCGCGAAGCGGACAAACGGGAACGTCTTATTCGATTGGATCTTGAGCAATGCCAGATCGGTCCGCGGGTCCGTGCCGATCAGTTTGGCAGGCAGTTTATCCTTCTGATCAAAGCTGACCATGATCTTTTCCGCACCGGCGATCACGTGGTTGTTCGTGACCACATAGCCGTCCGCGGAAATGACGAAGCCCGACCCTTGCGCTTGCCGGCGCCGGCGCGGTGTACCGCGTTGGCGTCCGGGGCGACCATTTTCTCCACGCGGCATACCGCGAAAGAACTCGTTCAACGGATGATCGCCAGGCAGATCGGGGAATGGCTTGGCGCCGCGCGGCTGTTGCCGGTTGCCGGGTGTCCGGCGGCTCGACGTACGCTTTCCACCTGACACAACCTGAATACTGACGACCGATGGCTTGACGCGCGTGACGAGGTCCGCGAACGACGCTGGCGCACCCGGAACCGGGGTCAAAGCCGATGGTGTGCTGCGCTGCGCGACGGCACCATGCGGCACGACCAGGGCAGTCGAGGCCACCAGTGCCAAACCGGCTGCTGCCACGGCCATCGTTTTCAAGGGCCGATTTTGAGACCGCTCAGTCTCTTTCCGGGCGATATCCCGATGTTGTTGCATGGATTTGACCTTCCTGGTTCGACAAAGGATACGACGAAACGTAGATAATCGTTCCCCTAATCCTTTAGCCAAGCCGACCTTAACTGCATCTTGCAGCAATATTACCCATTTGTAATGTAAGGGCCGTGGCGACAGGGCTGGGGATAACGACATCTCACCGCCGTTTTGATCATGATATAGCTGGCATTCGTCGCGCGATCGCACAAGCCGGTCTCGCGACGTCTACGAGGGAAATTGATTGCTGCGGGGTTTTGGATTGATACGCGCGTTGGCCATTCCCCTGTCCGGCATGCTTGCCTTGTTGCTTGGCTTGGCGCTTGCCCAAGGTGCCAGCCCCGCGATGGCTGCCGTATTCGGCACGGACGATCGCCGTCCGCTGCCCGCCAACCTCAGCGCGCTCGCCGGTTCCATCGGTCTCGTGACAAGCGATGCGGCACGCACGCTGTGCACGGGCTTCTGCGTCGGCCGCCGCACGGTTGCAACTGCAGCTCATTGTCTTTTCCGGACAGCGGGCGAACGTCGACCTGATCTTGCAAAGTTCCGATTTATCGTCGGGCCGGAGCAAGCGCGTCGCACCGCCTCGATCACCGGCCACTCGGCCAATGCGGTGCATCAGCACGTGGTGGCCGGATCCTATGCGCTGAGCGTCAACCCGCCGATAGATGCCACGCGCGACTGGGCGTTGATGCGGCTCGCGCAACCCATCTGCGCCGGCCACAGTCTGTACGTCGATAACATGGCGCCGGTCCGGATTAACCGTCTCGCCGCCCGCGGCCATCTCCGGCATGTCGCCTTTCACGGCGATCTCAACAACTGGCGGTTGGCCTCTTCGCGCACATGTGACGTTACTTCGCGCATGGCATCATCAGGGCGCAAGCAGCTCAAACGGGATTTCACTGACACCTCGGCACTTGTGCTGCACGAGTGTGATACGGGCCTCGCGTCGTCAGGCTCTCCGATCCTCTCAATCGGTGCCAACAGTCGCCTCAAGGTTGTTGGGATGAATGTCGGCACCTACCAGCAGACCCGGTATCTTGTCACCGGAGACACGGTCAAACGCCGCTATAAACCCGCGACCGTCGCCAATACGGCCGTCAGCGGTTCCGCTTTTGCAGACCATATTCTGGCATTTACGCGCGCCGATATTCTGGTCGATCCGCGCGGCATCAGCCGATTGCAGACAGCCTTGAACCGCAGCGGGTTCGACGCAGGTCCAGCGGACGGCATTTACGGGGAACGTACGCGTTCGGCCGTCGTGGCTTTCGAACAGGCGATCGGCCGGCCGGGCATTGGCTTGGTGACACGCCAACTGCTCCGCGCGGTTGAGCAGTACTACCGGCCAACGCGGTAGCAACCCAACGCCATCATGAACGCTCGGCCGGCTCCTTCAGCATCTCCGCCAGCCGCCGTTGTTCCTCTTCACTCAGTGTGTCGCGAGCGGCCGCATCCGGCCGTTGTCGGCGCATCACACCGCGCGCCAGCCAAATGGCGACGACCAGCAGCAGCACAGGTGACAGCCACAACAACAGCGTTGCGCCGCTAAATCGAGGCCGCAGCAGAACAAACTCGCCATACCGCGCGACAATATAGTCGAGGATATCGCCGTCCTTGTCGCCAGCCTTCAGGCGTTCACGCACCAGCAGGCGCAGGTCGCGGGCGAGCGGCGCATTGGATTCATCAATCGACTGGTTCTGGCAAACGAGGCAGCGTAGTTCCGCCGAAAGCGTCCGTGCCCGCGACTCAAGTACGGGGTCGGCCAGGATCTCGTCCGGCTCAACCGCCAGCGTCCGCCCACCGGAACCGGCTACGACCAGGCCAGTGATCATCAACAGACATAGCAACGCCTTACACAGCCGGCGCATCGTGTGCCTCCTGACGTGCCGCACGGCGCGGTGCACCGATGCGTAGCTTGCGATCCGAAAGCGACAGGAACCCGCCGATAAACATGATCACCGCGCCAATCCAAATGAACCGCACCAGAGGGTTGAAATAGAGCTTGATCGAATAGGCGCCGGCGTCCTTCTCGTCACCGAGAATGACATAGAGATCGCCGATGAAGCTCGCGCGAATTCCGGCCTCCGTCGTGTTCTGTCGACTGGCCTGATAGACGCGTTTCGCCGGCCGCAGGGTGGTCAGCGCCTCGCCGTCGCTGCTGACATCGAAAACACCTTGCTGCTCGACGTAATTTGGCCCGCGCGCCGGCGCGACGCCTTTGAAGGTCAATTGATATCCGGCGAAGTCAATCGACTGCTCCGGCTTCATGACAATGTTCTGCTCAAGGCGATAGGCACTGGTCGCCGCAATACCGACCACCATCAAGCCAACGCCGAAATGGGCGCAAGTCGTGCCAAATGCGCCGCGAGGCAGGCCGCGCAGGCGCGCCATCGCGACAGAAAATTTGAGCTCACCAAATCGACTTCGTGCGATCAAATCCTGCGCCGCTCCAGCCATCACCCAGACACCGAGTGAGATCGCAAACGGTGCCAGCCACGGTCCTCTGTAGGCGACTGCAAAGACGGCAACGATCGTGATCAACGCCAGGATCAAGCTGGCAAGCAGACGCTGCATTGCGCCCGGCAAATCACCCCGCTTCCAGGCGAGCGCCGGTCCAAACGGCAATGCCATCAGGAGCGGTATCATCAACGGCACAAACGTGGAATTGAAGTATGGCGGTCCGACTGAGATCTTCGTGCCGTTGAGAGATTCGAGAAACAACGGGTAGAGCGTGCCGATTAGAACCGTCGCGCATGCCGTTGTCAGCAGCACATTGTTCAGGATCAGGCCGCCCTCACGGCTGATCGGTGCAAACAGGCCGCCCTGGCGGAGAGACTGCATGCGCAGCGCAAAAAGCCCGAGCGAGCCGCCGATGAAGAGCAGCATGATCGCGAGGATGAACACGCCTCGCTCCGGATCGACGGCGAATGCGTGGACCGATGAGAGCACGCCTGAGCGTACCAGAAACGTGCCGAGCAAACTGAGTGAGAACGTTAGAATGGCGAGTAGTATTGTCCAGACTTTCAGCGCCTCACGCTTTTCCATGACGATCGCGGAATGCAGCAATGCGGTTCCTGCAAGCCATGGCATGAACGAGGCGTTTTCGACCGGGTCCCAGAACCACCAGCCGCCCCA
>JAGDYV010000125.1:0-19349 GCA_049116495.1 Hyphomicrobiaceae bacterium
CCGAGGCCGATCAGCTGCGCGAGCTTGAAGACCTCACGGCGCGGGTGATTGCGGTGGATCATTTCGATCCCGACGAGGTCAAACCGGTCTATGGCAATCTCGGCCACAACTCACGCGCGGCCGAATAGGGTTGCGACGAGACGATTTGTGTAATGATTATCCTTCTCGGAAGTCGGCGTTGGCCGGCTTCGGGCAGGGACAGGTATTTGGGAGGTCTCGTATGCAGGATACAGACAGCGTCGCAGCAGGCTCGGTGGCAAGTAACGAGCGCATCGCCGCGCTCAAGGACTGGCGCTACGAGATCGACATCGAGAAGATCGCCTGGGCGGTGTTCGACCGGGCCGACGAGAGCGTCAATTCGCTCGGGCAGCGGCCGCTTGAAGAACTGGGCGAAATCGTCGGACGCGCCGAAGAGGCAGCAGCGAAGGGCGAGATTGTCGGGCTGATCATCATGTCCGGTAAGAAGCGCGGCTTTATCGTTGGCGCCGACATACGTGAATTCGAACAACTCGACACCGAGGCCAAGGTCATCGAGGCCGTCAGCAGCGTCAATGCGGTCCTCGATCGGTTGGAGGCGCTCAAGGTGCCGGCGATCTGTGCGATCCACGGCAACTGCCTGGGCGGCGGCCTCGAACTCGCATTGGCGTGCCACTATCGCATTGCGACGCGCGATGACTCGACCCGCGTCGGCTTCCCGGAAGTGAAGCTCGGGATCTTCCCCGGCTTCAATGGCACGGCGCGGTCGATCCGCGCGGCGGGCGGCGTCGCGGCGATGCAGGCGATGCTGACCGGGCGCATGATCCGTGCCGGTGCGGCGCGCGGCATGGGGTTGATCGATGAACTGGTGCCGAGTTGGCATCGCCTGCGCTGGGCCGCCCGGCGCGCCGTGCTGCGCAAGCGCAAGTCCAAGCCGGCCAGCGCGGCGAAGCGGATGATGAGCGCCTGGCCGGTGCGCGGCACGGTTGTCAAGAAGATGCGCACCGAGACGGCGAAAAAGGTCAGTGCCGCGCATTATCCAGCGCCGTTCAAACTGATCGATCTGTTCGAACAGCATGGCAATGATTTCGCGGCGATGAAGCGTGCCGAAACCCCGGCGTTTGCCCCGCTGATGGTGTCGGACACGTCGCGCAACCTGCGTCGCGTGTTCATGCTGTCGGAAGAGATGAAGGCGCAGGCCCCGAAGGATCTCGATTTCAAGCCATTGCGCGTTCACGTGATCGGTGCTGGCGTGATGGGTGCGGACATTGCCGGCTGGTGTGTCGCGTCGGGGATGCAGGTGTCGCTCCAGGATCTGTCCGCGGATGCGATTGAGAAAGGCATCACGGCGCAGGGCAAGCTGTTCAAACGCAAGTTCCGCTCAAAAGCAGAGCGGGCGGCAGCCGAGGCGCGCCTGATCGCAGATCCGAACGGTGAGCGTGTCGGTCGCGCGGATGTCGTGATCGAGGCCATCGTCGAGAAGCTTGAGGTCAAGCAGAGCCTGTTTCGCGATCTCGAAACCAAGCTGAAGCCAGGCGCGGTCATGGCAAGCAATACGTCTTCGATCATGATTGAAGACATCGCAGCCGGATTGTCGGATCCGGGGCGGCTGATCGGCATCCACTTCTTCAATCCAGTGGCCCAGATGCCCTTGGTCGAAGTGATCCATGGAACCGGGTCACGCGATGAGGAAGTCCAGAAAGGATGTGCGTTCGTCACAGCGATCTCGAAATTCCCGCTCATCGTCAAGAGTGTGCCGGGCTTCCTCGTCAACCGGGTGTTGGCGCCCTACATGTTCGAAGCCTTCCAGCGTCTTGAAAAGGGCGGTGACATGAACCGCATCGATGCCGCCGCCAAGGCGTTTGGCATGCCGATGGGGCCGATCGAACTCGCCGACACCGTTGGTCTCGATGTGTGCGCGCATGTCGGCGAGATCCTTAAAGGCTCCGCAGACGGCACGAAACTCGGCGACATGGTCAAGCGCGGCGATCTCGGCAAGAAATCCGGCCGGGGCTTCTATGAGTGGAAGGACGGCAAGCCGGTGCGCAGCGAGACGACGTTCGCGTCAAGCGAACTCGATGCGCTCGGGCGGGAACTGGTGCAGCCGTTGATCGATGAAGCGCAGAAATGCCGTGACGAGGGCGTTGTGGCGTCGGGCGACATGGTCGATGCGGGCGTGATCTTCGGCACCGGGTTCGCGCCGTTCCGCGGCGGGCCGTTGCACTATCAGGCGAGCCGCGGCAGGGACAGCGACGCGACCCAACCGGTGGCGGCCGCCTGACGCGCCGACTATGAAGTGACATTCTGTGTGGCCGGATCCGTGACGACCGCACCCAAGACAACGCAACGAGGATCATTTTATGGCTGCAGAAATCAGACGCGTCGCGGTTATTGGCGGGGTGCGGATTCCGTTCTGCCGGTCGAACACGCTCTATGCGGACCTCACCAACCTTGACATGCAGACGGCCGTACTCGACGGCCTGGCGGACAAGTATGATCTCGACGGCGTGCACATCGACGAGGTCGTTGGTGGCGCGGTGGTGACGCACTCCAAGGACTGGAACATTGCACGAGAGGCCGTGATCGGCTCGAAGCTGGCGCCGTCGACGCCCGGCATCACGATGATCCAGGCGTGCGGGACCAGTCTGCAGGCGGCGATGGGGATCGCCGGCAAGATCGCGCTCGGCGAGATTGAATGTGGGATCGGTTTTGGATCGGATACGACATCGGATTCGCCGGTGGTGTTTTCGAAAAAATTCTCGCGCCGCCTGATCGAGATGACGCAGACCAAGGGGCGCTGGAACAAGGTCAAGGCGTTCAAGGGCCTGTCGCCGGCGGAACTCGCGCCGCAGCCGCCATCGGTGGCCGAGCCGCGCACGGGCCTCAGCATGGGGCAGCATTGCGAACTGATGGCACAGCGCTGGCAGATCCCGCGCGACGCCCAGGATGAGTTGGCCTACCAGAGCCATATGAACGCCGCCGAGGCCTATCGATCCGGGTTCATGGATGATCTGCTGGTGCCGTGTGCCGGCGTGTTCCGCGACAACAACCTGCGCGAGGACATTGAAATCGAGAAGATGGCGACGCTGCGCACCGTGTTTGAGCGGTCCGAACGCGGCACGCTGACGGCTGCCAATTCGACGCCGTTGACGGATGGCGCCGCAGGTGTGCTGCTGGCCTCGGAAGCGTGGGCGAAGGAGCGCGGCCTGCCGGTGCTGGCCTACCTGACGCACTACCAGACCGCGGCCAATAACTTCGTCGAAGGAGACGGGCTGTTGATGGCGCCGACGATCGCCGTCTCAAGGTTGCTCGACAAGGCCGGCATCACGTTGCAGGATTTCGACCTCTATGAGATCCACGAAGCCTTTGCCGCACAGGTGCTGTGTACGCTGGCGGCATGGAACGACGCCGACTATTGCCGCGAGCAGCTTGGCAAGGACAAGCCGCTCGGCGAGATCGACCGCACGAAAATGAACGTCAAAGGCTCGTCGCTCGCGGTCGGGCATCCGTTTGCGGCGACCGGCGCGCGGATCGCGGCGCACACAGCAAAGCTGCTCAACGAGCGCGGCAGCGGACGGGCGCTGATCTCGATTTGCACGGCCGGCGGCATGGGCGTCGCCGCCATCATGGAAGCGGCTTGACCTGACGATCCGGGTGGCTTTTAAGCAATCGAGAGCCTCCAGCTGAGAGAACAATATGACAACGGTCGCACGTACGACGGCACAGCATGACCCGCGTCAACTGGCGGCCGTGCGCAAGTTGATCCAAGGGTTGGCCGGGCAATTGAACGCTCAGGTCCGTGTCCGCCTCTGGGATGGGTCGCTGGAGCCGCTTGGCGAGAACGTTACATCGCCGCTTGAAATCGCGGTATCAGGGCCAGGCGTCATCGGCGCGATCCTGCGCCGGCCGACACTCGACAACATCATTCGCCATTACATTGACAGACGCATCGACTTTTCCGGCGGCACGCTGATCGACCTTGGTCGCGCGTTCGATCGAGACGGCCGCGCCGTCAGTATGCGCAAATTCAAGCGCCTCGATATGCTGCGTCAGCTCTCGCCGTTCCTGATGACGCCGGCAGAAGCGCCACCCGATGCGCATGGCTTTGACGGTGAAATCAGCGGCCGCGCTCAGGGCCAACGCGACAACAAGGCGTTCGTTCAGTTCCACTACGATTTGTCGAATGACTTCTATGCGCTCTTCCTTGATCCCGAGATGGTCTATTCATGCGCCTACTTTACCGATTGGGACAACGACATCGCCCAGGCTCAGCACGACAAGTTGGAGATGATCTGCCGCAAGCTGCGCCTGAAGCCGGGTGACCACATGCTGGATGTCGGCTCAGGCTGGGGCGGGCTGGTGTGCCATGCGGTGCAGAATTTCGGCGTTACGGCGCATGGCATTACGCTCAGCCAGGAGCAACTCGATTACGCCAAGGAAAAGGTCGCGCGGCTCGGGCTCTCTGACAAGATCACGTTCGAGTTGACCGACTATGCCAACGTCGGCGGCAGTTATGACAAGATCGCATCGATCGGCATGTACGAGCACATCGGCCTGAAGAACATTCCGGGATACATGACCAAGATCCGGTCCTTGCTGAACGATGATGGCCTCTTTCTCAACCACGCGATTTCGCGGCGCGCACCGAAACGTTCGCTGATCGGTCGGCGCTGGCGCCCGGAGCAGCGGGCGATCGCAAAGTATATCTTTCCCGGTGGCGAGCTGGATGACATCGGCCGTTCGGTGACCGCCATGGAGCGCGCCGGTTTCGAGGTGCATGACGTCGAGGGGTGGCGGCGCCACTATGCGCGCACCTGTGAAATCTGGTGCCGCACGCTGACGGACAAGCGCGAAGCCGCGATCGCGGAAATCGGCGAGGACAAGTACCGCATCTGGGTGGCGTATCTCGCTGGCGTGTCGCTTGCCTTTTCACGCGGCACGTTGCGGATCTTCCAGACGTTGGCGTCGAAGAACCCGAAGCGGCCGCCGCCGCTGCCACCGACGCGGGCGGATCTCTATCGCTGAGCGGTTAGTGACGTCAGAGGTCGGGGAGGCTGAAGGTGTCTGATCTCACACCAACTCAACCGCGCTTCGCTTCCTCTTCCTTCAATTCCTTTTTCGACAACTTGCCGATCATGGTTTTCGGCAGTTCGTCGCGAAACTCGATTTTGGCGGGAAGCTCGATCTTCGATAGTTTCTTGGACGTGAACTCGATCAACTCGGCCTCGGTGGCCTGACCGCCGGCGACAAGCTTGACGAACGCCTTCGGCGCCTCGCCGCGGTATTCATCGGGAATGCCGATCACCGTGACTTCCTCGACGGCGGGATGCTCATAGAGGACTTCTTCGATACGGCGCGGATAGACATTGTAGCCTGAGCAGATGATGAGGTCCTTGATCCGGTCGACGATGTAGAAGAAGCCGTCTTCGTCCATCACGGCAACATCGCCGGTGCGGAAGAACTCTCCGATGAACGCGCTCTTGGTTTCTTCCGGCCGGTTCCAATAACCCTTCATGACCTGCGGGCCAGCCGCGCAGATCTCCCCATCATCACCCATCGCAACTTCGCGCGTTGGGTCGGCGATATCGCGCAGTGAAAGGATCGTTCGCGGCAGCGGCAGGCCGATCGAATTTTCTTTGACCGGGCCGCTCAGCGGATTGCAGCTGAGGACCGGCGACGTCTCGGACAGGCCGTATCCCTCGACAACCTTGCACCCCGTCAATGTTTCGAACTGGGTCTTGACCTCCAATGGCAGGGCCGCGCCGCCCGATAGGCAGAACTTCAGCGAGGACAGATTGAAGGAGCTGAGCTTCTTGTGATTGATGATCGCGTTAAACAGTGTCGGAACGCCGGGCATGATCGTCGGTTGGGTCTTGTTGATGAGCTTTAGGGCGTCGTCGAGCACAAAGCGGGGCATGATCACGATTTCGGCGGCCCGTTCGATCCCGTAGTTCATCACAACTGTCATCGCGAAGACGTGAAAGAACGGCAGGACCGCCAGGACTTTTTCATCGGCCATCTTGAGCTCGGGCGCCCAGGAACTGACCTGGGCGACGTTGATCGACAGGTTGGCGTGGCTCAGCATCGCGCCCTTTGGTGTGCCGGTCGTCCCGCCTGTGTATTGCAGAACAGCGATATCCTGCAGAGGATCGATTTGCGCCGGCGTGAACGTGCCGTCGTTGGCAAGCAAATCTGGTTCGAGGATCAACTTGTCGCGCACGGGGCTGTGCGCGATCTTGGCTAGGTCGCGCGCTTTGAGAACGCGGAAGCCGAGCGCCTTGGGAGTTGGCAGAAGTTTTGTGAATGAAGCGACAATCGCATGCTTTAACACATTTTGTTCAAGTAACGCCTCAACTTTGGAGCAAAGTGCCTTCAAGTCGAGCGTTATAATGATTTCGGTGCCGCTGTCTTCAACTTGAAAGCGAAGTTCATCGACCGTGTACAGTGGATTATAATTCACGATTATCGCGCCAAGCTTCATCGCAGCGAAATAATGCACGATAAATGTCGGGCAATTCGGCAACAGCAGACCGATTTTACTGCCTTTGCCAATGCCCCGTTGCTGCATTCCGGCCGCCGCGCGATCGACCAACGCGCCGATTTCGGCATACGTCAGGGTCTTTCCGAGAAAGTTCGTACACGTATGGTTTGGATAGGCAGATATCGCCTTGTCCAGCAGGTCGCCAACCGGGTGTGGCTCGAAACCCTGGTGCCAGTCCAGGTAATCCGGATAGCTTTTTAACCACGTTGGCACGAAGTTCCCGGTCGAACCGGTCGGTTCATCGGCATCAGAGCTGGGGCGGGAAGTGGGGTCAGACATGGTTTCGCCATTGATCCTTGAGAAACGAGCGGTTGGCGCGGGACGCCGTGAACCATTATGGTGCGGCATGGCGCCTACTATCACCCATTTTGTTCGTCACAGCACCGTACTTACTTGATTAATTCACAAGCCGGCACACATGTGAAGGGCTGCCAGTATAGCAAATGCATCACGAGAAATTGCGGCGTTGGGCGCCTTTCTGTCATCGTTGATTGAGAAGGCGTTTACCGCTTCGGCACACTTTTTGCGTTTTAATCCGTGGTTTACTGGACGTGTCGTGACTTGGAAGGTATAGGGTCGCGACCCTTGTTCACTGGCAAACCCTGAATTAAGTGTTAGGCTACAGAGCTTTCTGTTAGCCCGAACCGGCCCGGTGGGAGAATAGTATGGACGAAGTCGCGACGAAAATCATCGACATCCTGAAAAAGCACATGAAGGAGCCGCGCGACGATATTGACACGTCGACGGAACTGACTGCGCTGGAAATTGAATCACTCGACCTCGCAATGATCGTTTTCGACATCGAAGACACATTCGGCGTCGAAATTCCCTACAATGCCAACGAAGATGCCGGCGATTTCAAGACCGTTGGCTCGGTGGTCGACAAAGTGAAGGCTCTGATGGCCGACTCAGGCTCGGACGCAGCCAGCGCCAGTGCCTGAGCGACGCGCACTCGAAGCGCCGCATCGCACGTTACGCGTCGTCATGTGGTGAGCGGACTCTCATTTCGATTTGGCCCGGCACGGGCTGAGGGTGGCCGGATTGGCTGCCTCATGATGGCGTTTGCCCGGGACGGATCCGGATCAAGCGTATCTTTCCAGGACACTTGAATGGCAGAACAAACGAAAAAGCGGCGTGTCGTTGTCACCGGCATGGGCGTCGTCACGCCGATCGGTCTCAACGTTGAGGAATTCTGGCAGGGATTGCATGAAGCCCGCAACGGCGTCAGCGATGTCGGCGGGTTTCCGTTGGAAGACTTGAAGATCCTGATCGCCGCCCAGATCAAGAACTTTGAACCTCGCGAGCATCTTCGCGGTTTCAAACGTGACAAGATCATCATGCATGCCGACCGTTATTCCTGGTTTGCGGCTGCCGCAGCCGACCAGGCGGTCAAGCAGTCCGGCCTGGAAGTGCCGTTCGTTGATCCCTACCGCTCGGCCTGCATCATCGGCTCCGGCGCCGGCGGTCTCGTAACGTATGAAAAAGCCTATCGCGACCTGTTCATCGAGAACAAGCGTGCCACGCACCCGTTGACACTGTTGCGGATCATCGGCTCTTCGGCCTCCGCACACGTCGGCATCGAATTTGGCGTCAAAGGGCCGACGTTCGCGACCTGCAGCGCCTGCTCGACGGCGGCCCACGCGATCGGCACGGCACGCGACTATATCGAGCACGGCCTCGTCGACGTGGCCATCGCCGGTGCATCCGAGTCCGTGATCAATTATGGGACGATGAAGGCCTGGCAGGCGTTGCACGTGCTGTCGCCGGAAGGCTGCTTCCCGTTCTCGAAGAAGCGCAACGGCACGGTGCTCGGCGAAGGTGCCGGTATCCTCGTGCTGGAAGAATACGAGCACGCCAAAGCACGTGGCGCGACAATTCTTGCCGAATTGTGCGGGTTCGGAATGACGTCTGATGCCCAGGATATGGTCAATCCGGACATCGAAGGGCCGAAAGTTGCGATGGAACTTGCCCTTAAGGATGCGGAACTGGAGCCGACGGACGTCCAGTATCTCAATGCGCACGGCACCGCCACTGCGCTCAATGACAAGAACGAGACGAACGCGATCAAGGCGGTTTATGGCGATCACGCCTATAAACTCGCGGTTTCGTCGACCAAGTCCATGCACGGCCACCCGCTTGGTGCCGGCGGCGGCATTGAAGCGGTGGCGTGCATCAAAGCGATCGAAGAAGGCTGGGTGCCACCCACGGCGAACCTCGAAGAGCCCGACCCCGAATGCGATCTCGACTATGTTCCGAATGTGGGACGCGACCTCAAGGTTGACTATGCGATGTCAAACTCGTTCGCCTTCGGCGGCCTCAATGCGGTTTTGGTGTTCGGCAAGCCGCCGGCTTGAGAATAACGGGGTCGGTCGCCTCATAGGAGGAACCCTGGCATCTGGTCACGGTTCCGGAGATGATCGATGCCGACCAATCTGATCAGAAAAGACCTGGATGAGCGCCCGACGCCGACGGCGACAAAACGTGCGCCGGCACCGGAACGGATCGCATTGCTCAAAGCCGGCCGCATCAGCGTGCGCATCCGCCTGTTGCAAACCCGGACAGCCGATTTGATCTGGCGCGCACTCCCTCTGCATTCGATTGTCGAAACATGGGGCGAGAGCATTCATTTTGACACCCCGCTCAAGCTTGGTCGCGAGCGGACCGCCAAACTGAACGTGGCGCCTGGCGATGTGTGCTTCTGGACCGAGGATGAGCGCGTCGTGCTGGCCTGGGGACCGACCCCGATTTCGCGCCCCAACGAAGTGCGCATGATGCGCCCATGCAACGTCTGGGCTGAGGCATTGGACGACCCGTCAGAGCTTGCCGCGGTCACACCGGGCGAAAAGGCGGTTCTTAGCCAGACCTGACGATCGCGATTTCGCCACGGCAACCGGTTATCGCCAGTGTTCACCGATCCAGGGCGTCGGTCGAACGTGCTTGTAGAGTTTCTGCCTCAACGAGCGATCCGGCCACTGCCCGACAAGTGCGTCTTCGGCGTCTGGCTTGCCGGTGAAGGCCACGATCCGCGCATCCGCCGGCAAATCGGCAACCTGGACGAAGTTCATCGGCCAACGTGGCAGCAGCGTGTGTTTGAAGCTGACGCACCAGGCGGCCGGCCAGAAGCGCATCTCAGGTATCGTGTCAGAAATGTACTGCTGCTCGATGCGCCATTTGCCAAGAACGGCCTCTGGATCAGCGACAAAATCATCATAAATGCTGGCGTATTTCCCGACAGGAAACCGAAACGCCGACGTGTTTCCGACCCCTTGCCCGGGTTGCGTCCAGTTGTCGATCGCCATGTAGTCGCCGGGCCTGTGGTCAAAAAAGTCATCCAGCGATCCGGTGATGACAAGATCGAGATCAAGGAACAGGACGTCGCCGGCAAGGTCCGCGAGCGGATACTGCCACACGGAGAGTTTGCGCCAGGGCGTCCAGGCGACGCGATCGGGAATGTTGATGACGGGGAGCGGATGCAACTCAATGTCGTCGTCGACGCCGGACGGATCGTCGGTGAAACACACGAATCGCGTTGGCTCTGTCACATTGCGCCGAACCATCGATGCCAGGCGGTTGACGTATTCCGGGCCGTAACGCGTGCCCCACTTCATGCAGATGATGGTTCTGTGCCGCATGCGAAGTCCCGCCGTTCAAATCAAATCTGCCGGCCAGCCATAGTCAGTGGTGGGGCCGTTGCCAAGTGCCTGATCGAGCATGTAGCGCGCAACCCGCTCGGCGCCCGTTCGTGCCAACCCGATCCGGCGGGCGTTGGCGGCGATCTGGCGCCGACGGGTGTCATCTTCTGCCAAGGCCGCCATTTGCGATGCCAAGTCGTCGAGATCGGTATAGAGCACGACACCGTCATCATAGAGCGAATCGAGGCGGCTCGCAGCAGGACAGAACGGCACGATCCCGTGCGCAAGCAGATGGGCAATCCGGTCGGACGAATAGAGAAAGTCCACTGGCAGCCGATCGTCGAGCGGCAGGTTCGGTGACAGTGTCCCGCGCGCCAGCGTTTCGAGATAGGCCGGGCCGTTGAGACGCTCTGTTTTGAGCACCCCGCCGCCGGCATGGAAGCGAAAGTCGGCGGGCAGCGCCTCGTTCAATGCGCGTACTTGGGCGTCGCGGCGCTCGATGCCGGTGCCAAGGAACACACCGTCGTAGGTCGCATCGGTACGTTCGATCTGAGACAGATCGCGCACGGCAATGGCGGCATCAACCGGGTTTGGAAAATAAGCAATCGACTGGGGCGGGGCGCCGAGCGCACGCAGGCGGTCCGGCGCCGCCGTGGTGATGAACGAGAGATCGACCAGTGTCGCACGGTTGCGAAACCGCGCCATCGTCTCGGTGCGAAACAGTGCATCAACATTGAATTGGGCCAGGCGAACCCCGGGAACGGCCTCGCGGATCGCGAGAAAGGTATCGGGTGCGGTCATGTCGGCATGGCCGAACAAAACGAGATGGGGGCGGTAGGTGCCAGCGGTTGTGACGAGGGCGCGGTTCATCGCACCACGCCCGAGCGATTTATGACCGACGACGGACGTCTCACGCGCAACGTCGCGGTCCGAAAACGTCAGGACATGGCAGCCGGCCCGGATGAAACCGGCATGCAGCGCGAAATTGGTGTTGTAGAACGGCGCACCAAAGCTCGAGCGGCCGAAATCCCCGATCAGTAGAATGCGTTTGCCGGTCATATGCTTCGTTGCCCAAGTATATATCGGGTCTGATCAATATCTGCCGGTCGAGTCCGTTGCGACATCACCGGATCGCTTCGGGGAGCCAAACGCTGTCCGCAAGCATTGCTTCCACCTCACCTGCATGGGGGGTGATGTCAAGAAAATCCATCGGACGGCCGAAACCGCTGAGCGGTTCCGTCACGATCTCCCCTTGCGCATAGAACCGGTATTTGTAGTTCTTCTTGACGTCGTAGTCGGCGTCGACGAGGCGCAACAAGCGTGTCGTCAGGCGTCTCAGGGGGCGGCCGGCTTTTTTGACATCGACCGGATTGTTGCGCGGGTCGCCGCCGGGGTCGTGTGCGGAGCGCGGCGTAAAGCAAAAATGCAGGCACCGGCAGTCGGAGCTGCTCCAGGGTCCGTGCTGCCAGAAGTTATAGGCATGATCCCACGCATAGCCGGGTCGAAAGACCATGTCTTTGCCGTGCAGACGCTCATGATGGGGTTGGCGCCAGGACGAAATGCCGGCGAAATTGTAAAGCTTGCTGATCGAGCGTGCGTCGGGCGGAATATAGCCGCTCGCCGTTTGCTGCGCCTGCCGAAAGGTCCGGGTATGGATGGTGTGGCCAAAGACGCGCCAGTAGTCATCGAATTCGCCGGAAAGGATGCGCGGGCGCAGGCGGGCGAGACCGTCACGGTCATAGATTTCATCGCCGTCGATGCCGAACACCCATGTGTCGGTTCCCGCGAGATGCTCGACATGGGCGTGGGTTTTGTTGGCATCATCGACATCCAGGATGCGGATATGGCCATGTTTGCCGGCAAGCGCCTCCAGGATTGAGCGCGTACGGTCCTGCGAGCGGTTGTCCATGACGAGAATTTCGTCACAGAAGTCAGCCGCATTGCTCAGCGCCCAACCGACGAAATGCTCCTCGTTCTTGACGAGGCAGACGCCGACAATTTTTCGTTGTGTCATAGACCGGGGCTTTGAGTGGTGGAGACGTACTGGACGAACCATTAGAGCATCGACGGGTAGTGGCGCGCAACATTGGTAGGCCCGGAGGGACTTGAACCCCCAACCAGACGGTTATGAGCCGTCGGCTCTAACCAATTGAGCTACGGGCCCTACCAGGGATGCGCTTCTGGAGCACCTATGGTGTCCACTCGAACGACCCAATGGGTGGGCGCATCCTCATGAACAACCTGGTGCATCGTGACGCACGTTGAAGCACCAGCCAGACAACCGAATGGCGGCCGATGGCGCTCCGCTTACTTGCCAGGCCGCGTCGGAGCGGTTGGCCGCTGCGACAGGGGTGAGCGCGAGGCCACCAAATGCCGTTGAGCAAGAGCGCCGGACCATAGAGCCCGCGGACGCCTCAATCAAGCCTGGAAACACCACTTCGCATGCCAGCAGCAAGCCGTTGTCGCCTGACAGTTTGTAGCGCCGCACGGGCCCGCACGCGATCATGCGTCACGGCCGATCTGATCGGCCGGTCGATTGAGGTGACGGCCGCGGCCGGTTACCGGAGCAAAACACCGCGCCGTCGGTGAATGCGCCCCAGCGAATTGTCGTGCCCGCCCGACGTTGGGAACCGGGCACTGGGCGGCCGGATGCATCACGCCCTTGAAGTTGACTGCTGCCAGGATGCGATCGACGTGATGTGGCAATCCTCGGTGGCCGAAATCGCTGCACGACAATACGGGCCGCACCTGCCCAAGATTGGTCTGCAAGCTGGCGTGTGCGTTTTGCGCAAGCTGTTATTCAGCCGCCCTATAAAGCGTCGAATTTTTCGAGTGCGTCGAAGCGAAATGTGAGCCCCGAGATGGATTGCATCGGCGTCCGTTCTGATTATCACTAACGCCTAGAGAATCGAGATCGACTACGGGCAAATGTGCGAGGTTCCGGCGTGACAAGCGCGCAGCGAATTTGGCTCGACCACAATCGAGCGTGGCAGGTTCATCAATCCGGTCGCGCGTATTCGCGCATCGGGCTCCTGAGCGATGATGGCCGTTTCCAGACCGTCTCCACAACCAGCGGCAAGAATTCCATCCACCTTCTCGACGGCGAAATTCTGGTCGGCATTCCCGCAGCCCGGTCGGCGCTCTAACCGCCAAAGTATTTCATTGCCGTATCCTGGGCGACTTGTTGGACGAAGGCGAGATCCTGTTTGCTGATCTTGCCGAAGTCATCATAAGGGTTGCCCACCTGCGAGCCGTAGATCGCGGCATAGACCGTGTTGGCGGCCAGTATCGTGCGGTGCGGAACTGCTTCATCGTGCCCGTCCGGAAAACACGTTGATAGCTGATCCACTGACTGAGCGTTTCGTCGCGAACCGGAAACCTCAAGATGGCTGTCGAGCACATTTGACGCGAATGAGTTCGGCCCACTCATTGCGGCCATCTTGGCTCACGCATGCAACGCGTTTCACTCAAAGCTTGCTCGCCGCGCGGCCGCAGAATATCTTTTGCCAAGCTGGACGTCGTTACCTTCAAAGTTGTTCATATCAACGGCGTCAGCGAGACATATGACGGCTCAATGTTTTTATCCGCCGCAGAATGTAGGCCCCCAGGTTTGTGCCCTGCATGCGAGCAATACCTCGTTTCAATCTGCGGCCATGTTTTAGGGGATATTACGATGCTCAGATCAGCATGCCTTGCTGTATTGGTCTCTGCCATGCTCATTTCCGACGTCAGCGCGCAGACAAGCCCCGTCCGATGCCAGGTGCTGAAGGTCGATGGTAATGGTATGGTGCCGGTCCAGGGCAAGCGCCGTTACTTTCAAAGTCGACCGCCGGGCTGTCCTGCCGGAACACACGCGACCGGTGGTGGCTTTCGCAGGGAGTTCTCTCAAGAGAAAGTTCAGCGCAATTGGCGGTTCGATGCCAGCTTTCCGATCAGTACCAACGGCTTGATGGAATCGTGGGCGTGCTGGGCGAAGTATATCGGTTCCAAGCCAATTCCAGCGAAACCGCCGAGCACGCTCTGGTGCTACGCGGTCTGTTGTCCCGACTAACCGATCTCTCCGCCGTCACGGGACTTCGATTTTGACCCAGTCGACGTTGGCCAGGCCCTCGGTGTTGGCCGGCAGACGGGTGTCGAGCCGGGTCGTGCGGAATTGTAATGTGAAGCGGTCGCCGGGCACCCGCAGCGACGTCAGTTTCGGCAGGCTGATCCACTCTTTGGCGATCGCCTTTTTCGGCTCGAGTTGCGCGCTCGGTTCGAACTTCACGTAGGACGTGTATCGCCGGCCAACCTTTTTCAGCCTGAGGTAGATCACTTTGGCATACTGCGAAAACGAGGATGTACGGGCCTTGATGTTGCGGGGATCCGCGACCTGAAGGTTGAGCAGTTCGTGAGTGAATTGGCTGTTCTTGCGGGTTTTCTTATCACCGCGCACGTAAACGCGGGTGTCCCGGCCGTAGTTCGATGTATGCATCTGCAGCGACGTCATAAGGCCGGTGCCGTCACGCTTCATCACGCCGATCGAGAGCCACTCCGACATCGTTTGTGGCGCGAAACTGAATTTGGCCGTCATCGTCCAATCGCCTTTCGGGATCGGCTTCAGAAGACGAAAGACATTGGTGATCGTGTCGATGGTCGGTTTCTGAATATCGCTCAGCAGCACGGTCAACGAGCCGTCTTCGACGATGTAGGCGTCCGGGTCGGGGTTCATGACGTCCCAGTCCTTGGACAGGTCCGCGCCCTCGAAGTCGTCAAGGAAATAGACGCCGGCTGCGGTCGGCTTGGCCGGCTTGTCGGGCTTGGCCGCCGCAAGTTTCTTGAGCGCATCGAGTTGATCCGTCGCCAGCAATGAGAACGTACCTTGTGGGTGCTTTTTCAGGTAGCTGCGGAACGAACCGGGATCCCGACTGGAACGAATGTCCTTCCAGTACTTGGCTTCGGCTTCGAACCGTTTGCCATCCCAGGGTGCAGGCTTGATCGGGGTTGCCGGCGACGACTTGAAGAAATGGAAATCAACAAATAATGACGACTCTTCCCAAGGGACCTGCTTGCCGCCGGTCACTTCGTTAACTTCCGTTCGCGCCTGTTTGAAAGCCGCCTCGACCGACTGCCCGGTCTGGCGAATGGCGCGATGCAATGCGATCGCATACGGGCTATAACCTTGGGCACCGTCGTAAGCGACATTGCCTGGCTGCGTCGAATATCCGACCAGCGTGCTGGGCGGCGCGTGCATCGGCGCGAGGCCGCGAACCTGAGCGCGATAGCCACGTTTGAACGGGTTGTTGCGGCACGAATCGAGGATCACCAGGTTCATCTTGTTGGCCGCGCCTTCAAGCTGTGCCATCAAGCCGCTCGCGGAAACCGCTTCGGTTTCGACCTGCGATTCGTTCTCGATATTGGCATCAATGGGCATCAGATAATTGACGCCTTTGACCTGCGTGCCGTGACCGGCAAAGTAGAAGAACCCCACGGTGTCTTTGCCGGCAGCTTTCAGTTTGGCGGCATAGGTGCGGAAAGCGGTCTTCATCGATTTCAGATCGGAATCGACAACCGTGGTGATTTCGAAGCCGGCGCGCCGCAAAGCCGACGCGATGAGACGGGCATCATTCTTCGGGTTTTCCAACTCGCCAGAGTACTTGTACGCGCTGTTCCCGATGATCAGCGCAATGCGTTTTTCCGCGAACACAGGGGTGTGGAAAACAAGCATGAAGGCAAGTGAGAAGGTGATCGATCGAAGCGAGATCATGGCGCGACTCCTGCAACAGTATGCTGATGTCTGACATTTCAATTAGCAGGAAACGTTGTTCAAGGCATCAGATGGCGGACTTTTTTCCAGAGATCGTGGCCGTCGGACAATTCAAACGGTGCATTGCTGGCAGGGATGGCCGACACGGTGATTTTGAACGTCAATGACTTGCCGGTATAAGCTGACTGTCGCGGCGGCGTGCCGATGTTCAACTTGGGAGAAATTCGCTTGAAAGCCGTGATCTTTGATCTCGACGGCACGCTGATCGATAGCGCGGCTGCGATATGCGATAACGCAAACGTTCTGATGGCTGAGTTCGGCTGGCCGCTGCTCGACGTCCGGGAAGCAAGACAGTATATCGGCCATGGCGCGCCGTGGTTCCTGGAAAAGGCGTTGCAAGCCCGCGAGGGTGCCTATGATCCGGACACGTTCGATGCGCGCCTCGCGCGGTTGAATGAGATCTATGCAGCGGCACCGGCCAGCGCCAATCCGCCCTATCCAGGTGTTGAAGCGGTCCTCAAATCGCTACATGCGCGTGCCGATATCACAATTGGCATGTGCACCAACAAGCCGGCCGCTCCGACCATGGTCATCGTCGAAGCGTTCGACTGGAGCCGATATTTCGGCACCGTGATTGCCGGCGATCAGTTGAGTGAGCGAAAGCCGCATCCGTTGCCCCTCCTGACGGCTATCGAACAGTTGGGTGCAAAGTCCGGCGTTTATGTCGGTGACAGCGAAGTCGATGCCGAGACGGCGGCGGCCGCCAACATTCCGTTTGTTCTGTATGCCAATGGCTATCGCAAGACGCCGGTTGCCGACATCGCAGCCGATGCCGTGTTTACAGACCACACAGACTTGCCCGACATTATTGACCGGTTGTGATACGGCGCAATGCAGATTGTTGCGGTTGCATGCCGGCAGGCGGTCACCATACCGCCCGGTTCATTGCGTCCGCTTGTTGAGATTTTATTGGATGAAAGGATGTCTATGATGTTGATGCGCTCAGTGGTGTGTTTCTGCCTGATCGGTGCTCTGCTGGCACCGATGCCAGCCCTCGCAGACAAGGCGGAGAAGGCGCGTACGATCTCGGTGTCGGCGTCCGGTTATGTGATGGCGCAACCGGATTTGGCGCAGATCAACGTCGGTGTGACGACCGAAGCGGGCAGTGCCAAGGAAGCATTAGAGAAGAATTCAAAGCTGTTTCAGGCGGTGCTCGCCGGCGTTAAAAAACTCGGCATAGCGACCAAGGATATCGCCACGGCGCAATTCCAAGTCAATCCAATTTATGCGCGGCGCAAATCATCCGGCGGCTACAGCCGCAACAAGATCGATGGTTTCCGCGTGCGCAACAGCGCGACCGTCACGGTGCGCAACATCAAGCAGACCGGCGCGGTGATCGATCGCGCGGCCGAAACGGGTGCCAATGAAATCGGGGCCATAACGTTTGTCGTGTCGGACATTGAAACCCGGCTGGACGAGGCGAGACGGGAAGCCATGCGTAACGCTATTCGGCGCGCCAAACTCTATGCCGAAGCAGGCGATACCACGCTTGGCGCGATCCGAACGATTTCAGAGCAGTTTCATGGCCAGCCGCGCCCCGTGCGGTATGAAAGGGCAGCCAAGATGTCGATGGCAGCGCCGATCGAGCCGGGTCAGCAGCGCCTGGGCGTTACCGTGCATGCTGTCTGGGAGTTGGATTGAGCCGACCGGACGCCTAAAGCGGTTTGAGCCAGAATTGCATGGCATGCGGGATCTCTTCTGGCCCGCCGCCGACTTCGCGCCAGTCGTAGTTTCCCGTTATGCCCGGTGCCGGCTCGAAGCCGCGCTTGCGCCAAAATCCGTCGAGCGGGCGATAACCGGTTGGTTTGCGTGGATCATTGTCGGCACGCACAACACCGCAGAACGTGACGTGTTGAAACGTTGCGCCGCGAGCGTTGAGGCAGCGGGCATGGGCTTCGCGGTGATCGAAAAATGCATGCCCAATGCCCTGGCCGCGATAATCGGGCAGGAGGACTGATTCCCCGCAATAGAACACCGTTGCAGGGTCGAAGCCATGTGCTTCGAACAGCGGTACGAATTCGACACTGTGGCCGGCAAGCGGTGACGCCGTCGCAGCCCCGACCATGGTGTCATTGTCGAACGCACCAACGATAATCGTGTCGCCCGAGGCGCGAAACGTTTCGAGATAGTCAGCCTCATACGTCGCATCGCCATCATAGAGATACGGCCATTCACGGAAGATGCTGAGGCGCAGAGCACTCAGGTCGTCCAAGCAGGCGGCAACGCGGTCGCCATCGAGGATTTCGACGCGAACACTCACGGGCTGCGATCTCGATTGAAATGATCGGCGGCGGCGACAACCGATTGGCGAAAGCCCGCAAGATCGTCACGCACCTGTCCGACGTCGCTGGCATGCCGCACGACGTCGGGGCCGGTCTCACTGACGGCGACGGCGATCATCAGATTTTCAGCCAGGCCGAAATCTTCGACTTCGAGGCCCTCGGCATCGAAGTCGCCGGCTGGCAGCCCGATGTCACGGATGGCGTGGGCGCGCGCGGCATAGTCAGCCACGACGTTCGTGTAGCCGAAGATGGGCTTGCCAAGTGCACGCATGAACCCGACTTCGTAAGCGGTGCCAGAATCCATGGCGGCACCGCGAAACGGCGTCAGGTTAGCGATGGTGGCAGCACACGAGTACATCAGGCCTTCGTTGGCGAGGCTGATCCGGCGGGCCTGTTCGCCGCGCGGCAGGCCGTCGAGGTCGAGTTGGCCATCGAGAGGGAAAACGCCCTCCAGGCCATGTTCCGCGCAGATCGCCTGTTTGGCGGCGCCAATTTCATGCGCGTTTGGCAGGAAAACCTCAGGCCCGGCGAGATAGATGCGCGGGAGGGCAGGTTGTGTCATGTCTGAACCTGTCATGGCTGGGCCTCCCGTTGGGCACTCGATGAATGGGGCAAAGACACCGGTTGACGGCCCCCATGGCAATCCCTTATGGCCCGGCATATGAGTACAATCGAGCATTATTTCGTCACCAAGGTCTACCGCACGATCCTGCGTGGCAAGACCGTGCAGGCATTGAACGCCGACTTGAGCCGGGCGGCGCACGTCTTTGCCGAGGATGACGCGGCCGGGCGGGCGTGGAGTGCGGAGAAGAATTACGGTGGCTATACATCCTATGCGTCGCTCAATGATCTGACGTGGCGGTCGCCAGAATTCTCGGACCTGAAGCACCATCTGGACGTCAACGTGCGTACGTTCGCGAAAGAACTGGATTTTGATCTCGGCGGTGTGCCCCTGACGCTCAACAGCCTTTGGGTCAATCTGCTGGAGCCGGGTGGGGCGCATAGTGCGCACATCCATCCCCATTCGGTGATCAGCGGCACCTACTACGTCGATGTGCCGCCGGGATCGGGGGCAATCCGCTTCGAGGATCCGCGCCACGCCATGATGATGG
>JAGDYV010000126.1:0-23510 GCA_049116495.1 Hyphomicrobiaceae bacterium
GCGCATGGACCTCACGATCCTCACCGGAGCGCCGATCTCGAAGGGTGACCTGCCAGTAGGAGCCTTGGCGTTCGACATGCGTGACCCGGGTCCGCGTGCGCACGATGGCACCGCGGTCGGCGGCATCGCGGGCGTTGAGGGCCACCAGTCGTGAATCTTCGACCCAGCAATCCGAATATTCGAACGCTTTCGAGAAAACCGGATGAAGAGCAGCACCATATGGACTGCGGCGCAAGTCAATCGTCGACGTTCCGGGAAGCAGTTTGCGTCCGCCAATGTGATCGTAGAGGAACAGGCCAAGGCGTAGCAACCAAGCCGGGCGAAGACCTTTCGTATGAGGTAAGATGAAGCGCAGCGGCCAGATGATGTGGGGCGCCATGCGCCAAAGGACTTCGCGTTCCTGCAGCGACTCGCGAACAAGGCGGAACTCAAAGTGCTCAAGGTAGCGCAGACCGCCATGAATGAGCTTGGTTGATCCGGAAGACGTGCCGCAAGCCAAATCATCCTGCTCGGCGAGATACACCGAATAGCCGCGGCCGGCCGCGTCACGAGCGATGCCGCACCCGTTTATACCGCCACCGATAATTAAGATATCGTACATCAATCCGTTCCGGCTTGATCCCCGTTGAAGTCACAAATGACGATCAACAAAACGCGCAAATTCGAAAATTATCGAACTTTTTCGCAACGTCAAGCGCTGCTGGTATTCTCAACCTGGATGCCAGGCTACTGACGGCCCTCGGGCAATCGAGAGTTCAGGCGTCGCAACCGTTGCGTTTGCGGCGGCGCTCTCATTTGCCTTGCATTGCGTGACTTGGCATCTTCGGCACTTCGCTATGGGGTGCGATGGTCATGTGTGATGCGCATCTCTGAGCTCAGCTTTGGACATCCTAACGTGGTTCGAATGCCGTGACTGTCAAAGAAACAAGCCTGGAAGTAGCCGTTGGACGACAGGTTCGCGCGACCCGCTCCGCGCTCGGCATGACGCTGGCCGAGTTGGCCAAGACATCATCGATATCCGTGAGCATGCTTTCGAAGATCGAAAACGGTCAAACATCGCCGTCCTTGACCACGCTGGAAGGTCTCGCCGGCGTTCTCAATGTGCCCATCGCAACCTTCTTCGCGACATTTGATGAAAAACGCGATGCAACCTTCGTAAAGAAAGGGAGTGGCCTGACGATCGAACGGCGCGGTTCCAGTAAAGGGCACCTCTATCAGCTGCTTGGTCACAGCCTCAGGAGCAAGCTGCAGGTCGAGCCGTTTCTGATTACTTTGGATGAAGATTCAGACGCTTATCCCATCTTCCAGCACCCCGGTGTCGAGTTCATTTACATGCTTCGCGGTGAAGTCAGTTATCGCCACGGACAGCAGACATACTTGCTGCGACCAGGCGATTCTTTATTTTTTGACGCTCAGGCGCTGCATGGTCCGCTCGAGCTGCGAAAACTACCGGCAGTGTATCTCTCAGTGATCGTATGTGAGGATGAAAACTAGTTTCTTTTCATGAAAATATTTTTCTTGACGATAGATTCAAGAGCCTTGACCATGTCGCGAAACAAGCGCGGAAGCAAAGAAGAAAAAATGTGCGGTATCGTTGGTCTTTTCTTGAAGTCTGAATCGCTCAAGCCAGAGCTTGGCCGTCTGACCCATCTCATGCTGCAAGAAATGCGCGATCGGGGGCCAGACTCTGCTGGGTTTGCCGTTTATGATGAAGCTGGGGAAGCGTCCAAGCTGACATGCCTGTCCAAATCCGGTGAGACGAATTGGGACGAACTAGTGCTGGATCTGAACGCTGCAACAGGCATTGATCACGACTTTAAAGTTTTGGATGACCACGCGCTCATGATGACCATCGGTGACGGTGTCGCGTCACGCCAATGGCTGATTGAAAATGCTCCCGACGTCACCGTGCTGGCGCTGGGCCAATCCATTGAACTGTTCAAAGGCGTCGGTGATCCGATAAATGTCGCCAAACGATTCGGCCTCGAAGGCCGTTCGGGGACGCATGCCATCGCACATACGCGCATGGCGACAGAGTCAGCCGTAACAACTGCAGGATCACATCCATTTTCGACTGGCGCCGACACCTGCCTCGTTCACAATGGGTCGCTATCCAACCACAATCGCCTCCGAGAAAAGCTGCGGAAGCAGGGAGAGTCGTTTCAAACCGAAAATGACTCCGAAGTGGCGGCGGGGTATTTCGCCTGGCGTATGCGCGAAGGCGATAGTCTGGAAACCGCGGTTCACCATGCGCTTGAAGATCTCGATGGTTTTTTTACATTTGCCATTGGCACGCGGGACGGTTTTGCCGTTGTGCGAGATCCAATTGCCTGCAAACCAGCGGTTATCGCTGAAACCGATGACTGGGTAGCTATGTCGTCGGAATTTCGCGCGATTGCGCAGTTGCCGGGCGTTGAGCATGCGGAGATATGGGAACCGGCACCGGCGAAGGTATATTCCTGGAGCAAGGCCGCATGAGCCGCCGAAACTCGGAATTCGATCTTGAGAAGCATTCGGTGCGCGACATCAATGCCGCGCTGCATGCCGCACATGATGGCGTTTTCACAATTCGCAATCCGGGTGGTGCCCACGCCCTCGCATGTGGTGTCAAGGCGCCGCTCGATATCACGATCGAGGGGCACACTGGCTACTACAGCGCCGGGATGAATCAACTGGCAAAGATTCGCGTCCAAGGTAATGCAGGTACCGGCTTTGCTGTGAACATTATGTCTGGTGAGGCTCGTGTCACGGGCAACGTAAGTCAGTCGCTGGGCGCAACGGGCTGTGGAGGGCTTGTCGTGGTCGAAGGATCAGCCTCCGCTCGAGCCGGTATCTCCATGCGTGGCGTTGACATCGTTGTTGGTGGCGATGTCGGGCACATGTCAGCATTCATGGCGCAGGCAGGTCGTCTGGTCGTCCTTGGCGATGCAGGGGCGGATCTTGGTGACTCGCTCTATGAGGCCGAAATCTTCGTCGCGGGAAAAGTCGAGAGCTTGGGTACGGATTGCGAAGAACAGGAACTTGATGCGAACAGACTGGTTGCGCTTTCGGATGTTCTTCGCAGAGCAGCTTTCGATGCCGATCCAAAGAGTTTCCGATGCTTCGGGTCTGCGCGGCGGCTTTACAACTTTAAAATCGACAATGCAGGCGCAGGCTGATGACAAGTGACCGCCGAAGTGTGACGGGCTTTGCGGCTTTTCCGGACAGCGTTATCGCAGAGATCCAACGGGCAGCTGACACGGGCGTGTATGACATTCGAGGCCTTGGTGCTCGACGGCATGTTCCAAGTTTCGACGATCTGGTTTTCCTCGGTGCTTCCATGTCCCGCTATCCGCTGGAGGGGTACAGGGAAGCCTGCGGCACCAACGTTGTTCTGGGCAGCCGCTTCGCCGAGAAGCCGTTGCACCTTGACATTCCGATCACGATTGCTGGCATGAGTTTCGGAGCTCTTGGTGCCAATGCAAAGGAAGCGTTGGGCCGCGGCGCAAGTGCGGCAGGAACAGCTACAACAACCGGTGATGGCGGTATGACGGGCGAAGAGCGCACGCACTCCAAAATGCTCGTCTACCAAGTGCTACCGTCTCGCTACGGCATGAACCCTGATGATCTGCGAAAAGCTGATGCCATTGAGGTCGTTGTCGGGCAGGGTGCCAAACCCGGCGGCGGCGGCATGCTCTTGGGCCAGAAGATCACAGAACGGGTTGCTGGCATGCGGACGCTGCCGGTTGGCATCGACCAACGCTCTGCCTGCCGACACCCTGATTGGACCGGTCCTGACGATCTTGAAATTAAGATCCAAGAATTGAGAGAGATCACGGATTGGCAAAAGCCAGTGTTCGTTAAAGTTGGAGCAGCTCGCCCCTATTATGATACGGCCCTTGCGGTGAAGTCTGGCGCAGACGTTGTCGTTGTGGATGGCATGCAGGGCGGAACTGCCGCAACCCAAGATATTTTTATCGAACACGTCGGGATACCGACTTTGCCTGCCGTGAAGGAAGCCGTGCGTGCGCTGCAGGAATTGGATATGCACCGCACGGTCCAGTTAGTCGTTTCGGGCGGCATTCGAAGCGGTGCCGATGTTGCCAAGGCGCTTGCGCTTGGCGCCGATGCGGTCTCGATCGGGTCGGCGGCGATGATTGCACTGAATTGCAATCGGCCACTCTATTTAGAAGATTATGAAGCTCTGGGAACCGAACCCGGCAAATGTGCACATTGTCATACAGGACGATGTCCGGTTGGGGTTGCAACCCAGGACCCCGACCTTGAAGCCCGACTTGATCCTGTTTTTGCCGGTCGTCGCGTCGCCAATTATCTCCGCGTTCTCACGCTGGAAGCACAAACATTGGCTAGGGCGTGTGGCAAAAGCCATGTGCATAACCTTGAGCCCGAAGACATGGTTGCGTTGACCATCGAGGCGGCGGCCATGGCGCAGGTGCCGCTGGCAGGGACGAACTGGATACCAGGACAAGGCGCGATATAGTTGTTCTAGATTTCCGTTAGAGCAGCCAGGGTTCAGCAAAGGAGAGATGGCATGACAAGGGACTTGGTGGAAGAAGCAAAGGCAAAATCCATCGACTATTTCCTGATCTCGTTTGTCGACCTGTTTGGCGTCATGCGCGCAAAGCTTGTCCCCGCATCAGCCATTGCCGACATGGCGCGTGATGGCGCGGGTTTTGCGGGCTTTGCGGCCTGGCTCGACATGACACCGGCCGATAGCGACATGTTCGCCGTTCCTGATCCCGACAGTTTGATCCAGCTTCCCTGGAAACCGAATGTTGGCTGGCTGGCGGCGGACCTATACATGGATGGCGCCGAGGTCGCTCAGGCGCCGCGGAACACGCTGAAGCGCATGGTGAGCGCCGCAGCGGATAAGGGCTATCGTATGAAGCATGGCGTGGAGTGCGAGTATTTCCTCATTACCGCCGATGGCAGTGGCATCTCCGACGGCAGTGACGTTCAATCCAAGCCTTGCTATGACGTTGCTGCGCTGATGCGCCGTTACGATGTTATCTCCCAGATTTGTGACGCGATGCAGGCGCTGGGTTGGGGTCCCTACCAAAACGACCATGAAGACGCCAATGGCCAGTTCGAGATGAATTGGGATTATGCTGACGCACTCGTCACAGCCGACCGTCACGCCTTCTTCAAGTATATGGTCAAGTCGGTTGCCGAGGAACATGGATTGCGCGCGACGTTCATGCCAAAGCCGTTTGCGCACCTGACCGGCAATGGCTGCCATGCTCATGTCAGCGTTTGGTCTCCGGATGGCACGACAAACCTGTTCGCCGATGAAGCGGGAGAACTCGGAATTTCGGCGCTAGGTTATCATTTCCTTGGTGGGCTCATGCACAACGCGACGTCCATGTGCGCGATCACGAACCCAACGGTCAACTCCTATAAGCGGATCAATGCTCCCGTTACGGCGTCAGGCGCAACTTGGTCACCCAATACTGTTACCTATGGAGGAAATAACCGCACGCATATGGTCCGCATCCCGGATGCGGGACGGTTTGAGCTGCGCCTCGCTGACGGTGCCGCAAACCCGTATCTCTTGCCGACGGCGATTTTGGCAGCCGGTCTTGACGGCATCGAAAATCAGCGAGACCCTGGACCGCGCCGTGATATTGATATGTACGCTCATGCCGATAAGGTGACAGATGCCAAAAAGCTCCCTCTCAATCTCCTTGACGCATTGAGAGAGTTGGACGGCAGTAAAATTCTCCGCTCGGGCCTAGGTGAGAGCACGATCGACGCTTTCGTCAAATTGAAGATGGCGGATTGGGTTGACTACACGCACCATCTTTCGGATTGGGAGCGCGACAAAACCCTTGACTGCTGAAGGCATGGCAACCTCAGACTGAGGTGAAGAGATCAAATTTTTGATTTCCGCAGCACAAAAACTGTTCGAGATTCGCTGAGTTTGGGGCGCGTTGAGCAAGATGCCAGTACAAGAGTGCAGTGCATGACGAAATCGCAAGATCGGAAGAGTGTTCTAGCTGCTCTCGGAAACCGCCTTGGCAACGCATGGCGCGTGCCGACGTTGATCGGCGATATCGCTGAAAGTGATCTGCCGTTGGATCGACGGGAGGCTTACGCAGTTCAAGACGTGATGGCGGCCGTTATCAACGAGCCGTTGACCGGTTGGAAGGTCGGAGCGACAAGCGCCAAGATGCGTGAGCTTGATGATCACGACGACGTCATTCCGGGGCGGATCTTTCAGTCTGTAACCTGGCAGCTGAACCGGCTGACTCTACCGATAGCACGATTTCCTGACGCTCGAGTTGAAACCGAATTTGCTTTTCGGCTCGGCGAGCCCGTTGCGTTGCGCAACAAGCCTTGGAGCGCTCAGGAATTGGCTCCGGTCGTGACCTTGCATCCGGCCATTGAGATCATCGGCAATCGTCACGCATTGCCCGACGCGTCAGCATCCACGCGATCTCTCATGACCATTGCTGACAACGGTGGCGGTATCGGGTTTGTTTTTGGGAATCCGGTTGCTGATTGGCAAGGCTTCGACTTTCAGCATCATCATATCCACCTATCGGTTGATGATGGCGCTGAAGCTGAGAATTTTCTGGGCGAGATGCGCTGCGTCCCGATCCAGGCCGTTGCCGACCTTGTCAATCATCTTGCACAACGCGGGATAGGATTGAGCGCTGGTGATTTTATTTCGACTGGTGCGGCGACAGTTCCGCAGCACATAAAAACGGGCAGTCAAGTTGTTGCAGATTTCGGCGACCTTGGCCGAATTGACGTGACATTCGAGTAAGAGGCACGGGCGTCGATGGCATCGGATAGACCGGAAATTGTCATTGCAGGCGCAGGTGGAATGGGCGCGCTGTTCGGCGCAATCCTGCATGCCGGCGGACTGAAAGTAACACTGTTCGACAGCAACGCCGATCATGTTTCGGCGATTTCGAACCACGGCCTGGCAATTACGGGCTTTGGCGGCGACCGAATTGTCGATATCCCGGCAACAGGTTCAGCCGATGACATCAAACAAGCAGACGCAATCCTGTTCCAATGCAAAGCGCATGGTACGCGCGCGGCTGCGCGATCTGTTCGGCATCTGGTCGAAGGGGGGGCAATCTGCGTCAGCTTTCAGAACGGCCTTGGCAATGAGGAGGCCATTGCGGATGAAGTTGGCGGTGAAAGTGTCTTGGGTGGACTAACAGCGATGGCTGGCATGATGCTGGCCCCGGGCCGGATTCGCGACTTCTCCCGCGTGCCTACTTATCTGGGCGAGATGTCCGGTGGCCTGAGCGACCGGGCCGAGCGCCTTGCAGCGACCTTGACGCGTGCCGGTCTCGAAACTCATGCGAGTGCCGATGTTGTGCGTGATATCTGGAAGAAGCTGCTCGGCAATATCGCGATGAGCGCGGTTTCCGGCGCGACAAATCTGACGGCGGCCGGATGCCTGGCTGTGCCCGAACTGAAAGCGACGAGCTTGCATGCGTTGGACGAAGCGTTGGCTGTTGCGGCTGCGCACGGCATAGAGCTTGATCGCGAAGAGACGGTTGCCGGGATGGAATTGATTTCGCAGGCTGGTGGAACCGGCGACAACAAATCATCGCTGTGTGTCGATCTTCTCAATCGGCGAGCGACCGAGGTTGACTTTATATACGGCAGTGTCATCGCCAAGGCACGGCAGAAGGGAGTTGCGACACCGACGCTCGATACCCTCTCGTCGATTATCAAAGGCATGGAGAGTCACTACTTGCCGGCGGCCGAGGGGGGCTAATGGAGTTCGGATTATCGCAAGAGCAGCGCCTGCTGGTGAGTGCAGTTCAGCAATTCATCAAGAGAGAACTGCGTCCTCTTGAGGACAAGGTTGAGCGCGATGGGGCAATAGATCCAGCAGATGCACAGCAGATATTTGATGAATCGCGCGCGCATGGTCTTTTTGCGATGAACATGCCGGGGCATCTCGGCGGCGGCGGGTTATCCACCCTTGACTGGATGCTTGCAGAAGAACAATTCGGGCATACCACCGATATTCTTGTGCGTCGGGCTTTTGGCAACGTCTATGAAATCTTGTTGGCCGGCACGGCGTCGCAACAAGAACGGTGGCTACTACCGAGTGTTCAAGGAGCGCGGACATTCTCGATTGCGTTCACTGAACCGGAAGCCGGCTCCGATGCCGCCGGAATCAAGACGGCGGCGCGGCGTGATGGCGATGGCTGGGTGATCAACGGCCATAAGCATTTTATTTCAGATGCACACTTTTCGGATTTCTTTGTGATCACGGCGCGTACTGATCCTGATGCCGGCGCCCGAGGCATTTCGACATTTATCATCGATAAGGGCATGCCCGGATTCGAGGTCGGTGCGGATCAAGCGATGATGGGCTTGCGTGGGACCAGCCATGCGGAACTGTTCTTCAACGATGTTCGACTTGGTCGAGAACATCTGCTTGGTGCCGAAGGGGACGGGTTGAAGTTGGCGCTTTCGACGCTCGGTCGCGTGCGTCTTGCACAGATTGGTGCACGTTCGATTGGCAAGGCAACGCGGCTACTCGATTTGGCGGTTGATCATGCGCGTGAGCGCACGCAGTTCGGACGGAGCATTGGCGACTTTCAGATGATCCAGGCGATGCTCGCTGACAGTGCGGTTGAAATCAACGCGGCGCGGCTTGCGTTGCTGCAAACCGCATGGATGATCGATCAAGGGCATGATGCCAGACATCAGATTTCGGCGGTTAAGCTGCAAGCTTCAGAGACGTTGGGGCGCGTTGCTGATCGCGCCGTGCAAATTTTTGGTGGTTCCGGTTACAGCAAGGATCTGAGCATCGAACGCTATTATCGCGATGCACGAATTTACCGGATCTATGATGGTACATCCGAGATTCATCGTACGGTTGTTGCGCGCGGACTGCTCAGTGGAAGTCGCGATCTGTATGACTTAGGGACGTGAACAATGAGAGATCAAGTGAATGCCTGACTTCTATGTCGACGTTGGCGATACCGTGACGTTCTCCAAAACCGTTTCCGAGAGCGATGTTTATATGTATGCGGGCATAACCGGGGATTTTTCGCCGAACCATGTCAACAAGGCCTACATGGAGAAATCCAGTTACGGCAAACTGATGGCCCATGGCGCCTTGATGATTGGCTTCATGTCGACCGCATCAACCATGGCGATTGCCCACACGCGCGAAGCGGACGAAACACCCGTTTCACTTGGTTACGACCGTATTCGCTTCCTAAAACCCGTCTTCCTCGGCGACACTGTAACGGTTACCTATACGATCACCGCTGTCGATTTGGAAACGAAACGCTCCACCGCCGGTATCGAGATCACCAATCAGAATGATGAGCTAACAACGGTTGGTCAGCACATTTTGAAATGGGTACCGAACACCTAGAAATATTGGACTGGATCATGAGTTTCGCGCTTGAGAAGCAAACTGTCATTGTCACCGGCGCAGCCCGAGGCATTGGACGTGCGATATCACACCGGTTCGCCGAACTCGGTGCAATCGTTTCTGGCTGGGACCGAGACCTTGGTCCAATAAGGGGGGACGCGGCATTCAAACATTGTGCCGAAGTTGATGTCACTGATGAAGCATCGGTGAGAGACGGATTTGAAGCCAGCCTGGAAGCATTGGGTGACGTCAGCGTCTTCATTGCAAATGCAGGTGTGAACGGTGCGACAAAGCCGACATGGGAGTATTCACTGGAAGAGTGGAATTTCGTGATCAATGTCGATCTCACTGGCGTATTTGTTTCGACGCGTCAGGCGATCACCCACATGCGCGCACGCGACTACGGCCGGATCGTCATTATCTCGTCGGTCGCAGGCAAGGAGGGCAACCCGGGAGCGAGTGCGTATGGCGCAGCAAAAGCTGGTGTCATTGGGTTTGCCAAGGGGCTTGCCCGCGAACTGCAGCCGTCCAGTATTACCGTCAATTGTATTGCGCCGGCGATCACGGAGACTGAACTTTTCAACGAAATGACGCCAGAGTACATCGCCGACAGGAAAGCTCGGATACCAATGGATCGCTTTTGCTCGGCAGATGAAATCGCTGATATGACGGCCTGGGTCGCAAGCCCGCGTTGTTCTTTTACGACGGGGCAAGTCTTTGATGTAACCGGTGGTCGCGCAACTTATTGAGTTTCATGTCATGTCTCTGCAGCCATTGACGCTGGATCGATTGTGCATTCATCAGATCACGCTGATGCAGTGTGATTTTCGCGAGTCAATGGAATGTCTCGCTCGTCATGGGGTCACGAAGACTGCGGTCTGGCGCGACAAGCTTGATGAGATTGGGACAGCTGAAGGCGCGCGCATCCTCGACGACCTGGGCATCGAAGCGATGTCGTTATGTGCTGGTGGACTGCTAACCGCCAGCGATCCTGCCGCCCGACGTCAGGCTTACGATGACAATCGCCAATGGATCGACCAGGCAGCCGCAATCAAGGCTACTTCAATGGTGACGATCACTGGCGGACTCGAGGCGGGCCAGACGGATTTACGGGGCGCCCGTGACCGCGCCAGTGAGGGTATCGCTGAGCTCATACCACATGCACGAGCAGCCGGCATCCGGCTCGCGCTGGAACCGTTGCATCCGATGGTATGTGGTTTTCGCTCTGTGATCTCAACCGTCCGCGAGGCGCTCGACATTCTCGACGCACTGAATGCTCAAGACGTCATGGGGCTGGCTGTCGACAGTTACGCTCTGTGGTGGGATCACAATCTGCAAGCTGATCTTGCTGACGCCGCTGCGCAAACAATCAATTTCCATGTATCGGATTGGTTGAAGGAGACGCGCGATGTGCGCCTCGACCGCGGGATGCCAGGCGATGGTCAAATTGACAATCGTAAGATTCGCGGATGGCTGGAGGGAATCGGTTTCGACGCCGCAGTTGAAGTCGAGATTTTCTCGGAAATGAATTGGTGGAAGCGTCAACCCGACGAGGTCGTGCGCACGATTGTCGATCGTGCCAAAAACGTTCTTTGAGATTTCAGCTTCGAAGCATGGGAATATAGAGGATGTTGTCAGCAGATCAGAAATCTCGGTTTCTTTCCCAAGGGTACCTTCTTGTCGAGGCGGTTCTTGATCCTGAATTCAGTCTCGATCCAATCGTGGACGAATATACGGCTTTGCTCGATGCGTTAGTGAACGATTTGCTTGCCAAAGGGGAATTATCGCAAGCGCATGCCGGTCTCGATTTCGGTGCGCGTCTCACAAAGGTCTATGCAGAAACGGGTCGAACGTTCGCTCAATATTTCAACTTGTCGCTCCCGATAACTGGAGTCGAGCGCGATACGCCATTCTGGGTGGGGCCTGCGATTCTTCGACTTATCCGGACGCCCGCGCTACTCGATATCGTTGAGTCAATAATCGGGCCCGAGATCAGTTCCAATCCTATTCAACATATTCGCATTAAGCCACCGCAGGCGCTGCTGCCTCAGGAGCAACACGGAAGCGGTCTTGTTGGGACGACACCGTGGCATCAGGATGCCGCCGTCATTCCACCGGACGCTGGTACGGAGTTGCTCACCGTTTGGGTGCCGATCAACGATGCGCCGGTCGAGATGGGTTGTCTGAAGCTATTGGAAGGTGCTCACAAGGCGGGGTTGCAGGAGCACGGTCTCGGTCGCGTTGACGGCTTGGCGCTACCTGATGACGTAGCGAACGAGCGGAGGGTTCGTGTGGTGCCGGCCAAACGTGGCGATGTTATTTTGATTCACCGCTACTGTCCGCATGCTTCTTTGCCGAATACGAGCAATCAATTGCGTTTCAGCTTGGATCTACGGTTCCATCCGGCTCATCAGCCGTCAGGTCGGGATATCATGCCAAGTTTTGTTGCCCGCAGCCGAAGCGATCCATCGCAGGAGTTGACCGACGCTTTGGCTTGGCGGAGCAAATGGGAGGACACAAGGACATGGCTCGCTACCTCGCCTGATGCGCCCAAAGTGAACTACGATTGGTTGCAATCGTCATCTCTAACCTGATCTGAGGCATCTGCAGTTGATTTCGCAGATAAACATGGAAAGCTTGGATACTTGATCGGTCTACTACGCAAATATTAGGGCTTGAGCGCGTTGACAATCGTCAATATCAGCGAACAAAGTCGCGGCAACGCGCATCAAGCGCGATCGAATACGCATCATTGATGCAAATCGGGAGGAGTGGATGCTCGAAATCAAGGGCGTCGAAGCGGGTTACGGCCGGCTTAAGATTTTGCGCGGCATCGATATGGCCGTCCCGAAGGGGGGCATTACAGCCTTGCTGGGCGGTAACGGAACCGGCAAATCGACGTTGCTAAAGGCTATTTCGGGGCTGCTCCCGGTATGGAGCGGTGAAATCAAGTTTGACGGCCAACCAATCCATAACAAAAAGCCCCATGAGATCGTGCGAGCTGGGTTGGTTCAAGTCACGCAGGGCAAGGACTCTTATCCAGGCATGACGGTTGAAGAAAACCTCATGCTTGGTGCTTTTGCCCGCAGCGACAAGCGTGCGATCAAAATTGATCTCGAAAAAGTCTATACCTTCTTTCCGATCCTCAAGGAGCGTCGGAAGCAGCTATCGGGGTTGCTGTCGGGTGGTCAGGTGCAGATGCTGGTTGTCGGGCGGGGGCTGATGGCAGCACCAAAGATGATTATGCTCGATGAGCCTTCAGCGGCCCTGGCCCCACTCGTCGTTCTCGACATCTTCAAACAGATCAACCGCATCCGCGCAGAACTCGGCATGACAATTTTGGTCGTCGAGCAGAATGTGCGCATGGCGCTGCTACTCGCCAATTATGGTTATGTCATTCACGATGGTCGGATTCATATCGAAGGAAACGCCGACGAAATGATCAATGATGACAAGGTACGCCTTGCCTATCTCGGCGGCACCGTTGCCGAAGTCGAAAACGCCTAGACAGGAGGTCGACTGTTCATGTTTGTTGATTTTCTCGTCGTCGGGTTGTCGATCGGGCTCGTTTATGGGCTCGTTGCGCTGGGTATCTCGCTGATCTATTCCGGTCTCGATATCGTGCACTTTGCTCACGGTGAGATCTTCATGTTCGGCGCATTCTTTGGGCTGGTCCTCTACAACGACGCCGGCATCTCGTATCCAATCACGTTATTTCTGGCCATGATCTTGACTGGCATCATGGGCGTTTTCATTGAACGAATATTCTATCGTCGACTGACATCGCAGGGCGGTGGTTACACGGTTGCCGGAATGGGCATGATTATTTGCGGTTTCGGCATGGCAATCATTCTCCAGAACATTGCCTTTCTCATTTGGGGTGCCGAAGGACATGCCTTCAAGTTGCCTTTCAGCATGCCCTTGCAGGTCGGTGATATTACACTGCCAAAGACCTACCTATGGATACTCATTGTATCGGTATCGCTAATGGCGTTGCTGCATTTTTTCTTGAAGCACACAAAGATCGGCCTTGCGATCCGCGCCGTCGCGGCGAACAAGGACATTGCCTACCTTATGGGCATCAATGTGCCTCTCATGATCTCGCTGATTTTCGGTGTGGCTTGCGCACTGGCGGCGGCTGGTGGCGTATTGATCGGGCCGATCAACTACGTTCAAGTCGAAATGGGGTATCTCATTTTGATCAAGGCGTTTGCGGCAGCTGTTGTTGGTGGCTTCGGATCGCTTCCCGGCGCGATCTTGGGCGGCCTGATGGTTGGCGTCTTTGAAACGTTGGGCGCTGGATACATTTCCGGCAGCCACAAAGATATCTATGCGTTTCTTCTGCTGATATTCGTGTTGATGGTCCGTCCGACCGGTCTACTCGGCACCTTGGCGAAGGTTAAGGCTTAGATGAATAAAAAGAAGAGTTGAGCATCGCAAAGGAGGAAGAATAAATGAAGCAGATCTCGAAATTGGGCTTGGCAACCGGTCTCGTAGCGGCATCGACCGCATGGACGACGGTTCAAGCAGGAGAAATCAGGATCGGTGCGACGATGCGCATGATTTCTGAGAACGGCCAAAAGTACGGTCAAATGATGAAGGACGAGTTTGATGCGATCAATGCCGCCGGTGGCATCAATGGCAACAAGATTAAGCTTACGCTCCTCAATGATGAATGCAAGTCGGACAAAGGTGTCGCGAACGCTAACAAGTTCGCCCATCAGGAAAAAGTTCATCTGATCATAGGGTCAACCTGCTCGTCTGTTTCGTTGCCGATCGTTGATGTTACGGCGCAAGCAAAAGTGCCTCAGATTATTCCGCATTCAACCAATCACAAGATTACTCAGAAGGGCTCGGCCTGGGTCTTCCGAGTGCCGATTTCGGCGCGGTTCTATAAGGGCGTTGTGGCCAAGTACATTGGCGACAAGATCGGAAAGAAAGTCGCCTATGTTTATGCGTCTGATGCGGCCGCCGTGTCCGATGCTGAAGGCCTCAAAGGTCAAATGAAAAAGCTATACGGCGTCGACCCCGTCTTCTCCGTTCAGGTGCAGGAAAAGGAAATCGACTTCCGCTCGCACATGCTGAAGATCAAAGCGCTTAAGCCAGATGCGATATTCATTGCCGCTCTGCAGGAGCCAATGGCGCGTGCTTTGGTGCAGTCCTACGAGGTTGGCATTCCAGCGAGCATCAAGCGTGTTGCCAACTCAGTGGCGTCGAACGCCCCTGTGCCTAAGCTGGCCGGAGATGCCATCAAGGGGGTGTTTTACACCGCCGCGTATTCCGACAGCGACGACCGACCAATCGCGATGAAGTTCAACGAGATGGTGCGCAAGAAGTACGGCATCAAGAAAGTGGACCACGACTTCAGCCAAGCTTGGGATCTCGTTCGAATTGTCGAGCAGGCTCTCAAGTCAGCGAAGTTGAAACTTGATGATGCGAACTTGGCGGCAGATCGCACCGCTATTCGAGATGCGATCGCAGGCGTCAAGAATTACACCGGTCTTGCATCGGGGCCGATCAGTTTTTGTGCCGATCCGACGCCGCAATGCCGTGACGGAAACCGCACCGTCGTCCTGATTGGTTACAAGAAGGGTGGCGAGAATTTTGAGGTTGGAATTCTCGATCGCTTCACCATGCCGATTGAGTTTGGCCTGAAGTAAGTCGTCAAAAGCACAAACCGTTCGACGTCGCGATATATCCGCGGTGTCGAGCGGTTTATTCTCGTATGCTCGCAGAGCGAGCCTTCCAACAGGCCCTATCGACCCAATGAATGCCATTTTCGACCGTTGCTTTGGGTTCATCGAACGCCTTAAGAGCATCCATCCGGTGCTGCCCTGGTTCGTGACATTGATGCTGCTGTTGCCGTTGCCGCATTTGGCATGGAACAACTATCAAGTTTATCTGATAAACTACATTTGCATCATGATCATCCTGGCGACAGGGCTCAATATTGTGAAAGGGTTCTGCGGTCAGGTCACGGTCGGCCATGTTGCGCTTTATGCCGTCGGCGCCTACACGTCGGCCGTCCTATCAACTAAGTTCGGCATTCCGTTTTGGTTCTGCCTCCCGCTTGCCGTACTTGCAACAATGCTTGCGGGCGTTCTTGTCGGGATCCCTTCGTTTCGGCTTGAAGGAGCCTACCTGGCGCTTGCGACACTAGGCTTTGCCCAGGCCGTCGAGACATACATCCGCGTGACGAACTATCTCGGATCGGCATCCGGCATCGGCGGGATCAAACCGCCGGTATTTTTCGGTATTACGCTGCAAACCTATACAAGTTACTATTATCTCATATTGCCGATCATGTTGTTTGCACTTTACGCTTCGTTCGCGATCCTGCGTTCGGCCACCGGACGTGCATTCATGGCGGTGCGCGAGGATCCTTTGTCGGCGGCGGCGACCGGCGTCAATGTCATGCGTTACAAGTTGCTCGCATTTGTCTTAAGCGCCGTATACGCTGGCGTTGCCGGATCGCTCTATGCTCACATGCTGCCGGGTTACGTTCATCCGAACAATTTCACGGTCATCGAGATGGTGACGGTTCTCTTGATGGTCGTACTCGGTGGTATCGGCAATGTCTGGGGCGGGATTATTGGCGCTATTATTGTCTCAATCGTAGCTGAACTCACGCGAGATTATTATTTTTATCAGCTGCTTCTCTTCGGCCTGGTTATTGTGTTTACCGTTTTGTTCATGCCGAAGGGTATTGGCGGCATCATCGAGCGTTACTTTGTTAGTCGGCGCTTCGTCGTTGCGCGTGAAGCAACGGCGCAACGCAAACGCGATGAGGTCGCAGAACTGACGGGTCAGGAGGGCGAGGCATGAGTGCGCTGCTCGAAGTATCGGGTCTGACCAAGAATTTCGACGCGCTCAAAGCGGTTGATAGCATTGACCTTGTCGTTGAAGAAGGCGCGATCCACGGCCTGATCGGCCCGAACGGCTCAGGCAAGAGCACCTTGTTCAATTTGATCTCGGGCGTCTATCAACCGGATGCCGGCAAGGTTGTTTTCGACGGCAAGGACATCACCAATTGGCAACCTCATGACATTGCGGCCGCCGGTGTGTCGCGCACTTTTCAACTTCTGCGCATGTTTACCGAGATGACTGTGCTGGAGAACCTGATGATCGGTCATCACTGTCACGTAAACTACGGCGTACTCGCCGGCATCTTTGGTGTTCATAGAGTCGCGCGGGAAGAAAAGGCAATTCGCGACGAGATGATGGATATTCTTTCGTTTATCGGCTTGGCGGATTTTGCAGATGTCCCCGCGACCGAAATGTCGATTGGACAACGCCGATTGTTGGCCCTGGGTCGTGCGATCGCTATGAAACCGAAACTGTTGATGCTTGACGAGCCCGCTGCCGGACTGTCGCCCGTGAATGTCGATAACCTGATGGGCATCATGATTCAGACCAAGAAGAAATACGGACTTACCGTCGTCGTTGTCGAGCATATCTTGAAGGTCGTGATGGATACCTGCAGCCGCGTCACGGTTCTCGACCACGGTGTCAAAATCGCAGAAGGTAGCCCAGAGAGCGTGCGTGACGACCACGCTGTGATCGAGGCCTATCTTGGCAAGGAAATGGACGATGACGAGGTCCGCGCGGCGATGGCCGGTTCGTGACCCAGGAACGGTTGAACTTGAACAAATTTCACTCAGATCTGTCGGAACGACTGGCTGACGCGTGGATCAATGGCACCACAATTTCTCTGCCGCCGGCAGACATTGCACCGCGTGATCGTCGTGATGCGTATGCGATCCAGGATCGCATGGCCGAGATCGTCGGACAGCCTGTGGTGGGCTGGAAAGTTGGAGCGAGTGTGCCCTTTGTGCAAATTTTCGAGGGGCATGATGGCCCTTTGCCAGGTCGGATATTTGAAGACCGTTACTTTGAACAAGACGCGACTTTGCCTGCAGCTCTGTTTCACGGGGCCAAAATCGAGACTGAGTTCGCGTTTCGTGCAGTGCAGGACCTACCGGATAGCATCGTTGATACTGCCGATCTGCAAGACAAGCTGACGTTTCATCCGGCGATCGAGCTATCGGCAACACGCTATGCCCCTGGCACAGGTAACCGTGCCGCAACATCCTTTGATGGTATTGCGGATAATGCCACGAGTGGCGCGGTCGTTCTCGGCGACGCGGTTGATGACTGGCACGACTTCGACTTCGAAACCCTGCCGCTCGTTACCCGAATAGACGATAGCCCGCCGATACAAGTCTATACGGGTGCCTACCGGCGCAATCCCGTCGAGATTGTTGCCGAAACCATCAATGATTTGCGGATCCGCGGCATTCCGTTTGAGCGAGGCATGTGTTTGCTAACGGGGTCGCTGACATTGCCGACACCACTGCGCTCGGGCCAAACTCTTACAGCACAGATAGCCGACTTTCCTGATGTCCGACTGTCGATGAATTGAAAGATCACAATGCATTTTCCGCTGCAAGAGAAGTCATTCTTGAAGTGACGAATGTCTGAGAGCGTCCCTGATGACCGATGAAACATGTCTGATTGCGCGCGAGGGTGGTATCCTCTGGATTCGGATCAACCGGCCGCACGTCTTGAATGCGCTAGATCCGCCAACCCACTACGCTATGGCGAGCGCGCTAGACACGTTTGAAGCAGACCCAGCAATGCGTGTAGCAATATTGACAGGTGCGGGTAAGCGCGCATTTTGCGTTGGCAGTGATCTCAAGGCACGCGCGAAAACCAACTCCGACGATCATCCTTCAACCGGATTTGCAGGTCTGACACATCGTTTTGGATTGGCGAAGCCGATCATCGCCGCGATCAACGGTCTGGCAATTGGCGGCGGCGTTGAAATCGTCCTAGCCAGCGACGTTGCAATAGCTGCCGATCATGCAGAGTTTTCACTGCCCGAACCGCATGTTGGCTTGGCTGCTTTGGGCGGCGGCGGCCTGCAGCGACTGGCGCGCCACTTGCCGCTGAAGTTCGCCATGGATATCGCCCTAACCGGGCGCCGATTGACGGCAAGTGAAGCGCAGCAGATGGGGCTCATCAATCAAGTTGTGCCCGCAGCTGAACTAGAGCGTCATGCGCGTGACAAGGCAGAGTTGATCATGGCAGGCGCCCCACTTGCGATAGAGGCGTCCAAGCGCGTAATGCACGAAAGCCTGAATTTCACTGATCTCGAAGCGGCAATCCGCCATAACTACGCAGCAGGTGACCGGATGCTCACAAGTGAAGACGCAATAGAAGGTCAGGCAGCTTTTGTTGAAAAACGCAAACCGCTTTGGCGAGGTCGGTAAAACAAACTGATTTGGCGGGCATCCGCAATGCACTTGCAGATCAGGTCTTTGACGGTCGCGAAGCGAGCCTTGGTTCTGGTTTGGACGTCTGCACTGTCTTGGTTGGTTGCAATTCAACGAGAGAGTTCAAAGGACGACGATTTGACGATAAACAAATTTACAACGCCAGAAGCCGCGGTGTCGCTTATCGCCGATGGCGATACGGTTGCGTTAATCGGCGGTGGAGGTGGGCTTGTTGAGGCGACGTGCCTGCATGCCGCCATCGAGAAGCGATTCCTTGAGACTGGAACGCCTCGTAAGCTGACTGTAATTCATTCTCTCGGAATCGGGGACCGAGAGAGTCGCGGCATGAATCGCTTTGCGCATAAAGACATGGTCAAGCGCGTGATTGGCGGGCATTGGGTTTGGTCGCCTCGTATGCAACAGCTCGCTGCGGAAGAGAAGATCGAAGCCTACGTACTGCCGGGCGGCGTTGCCATGCAGTTGTTTCGTGAGATCGGTGCAGGGCGCCCAGGATTGCTCACTCATGTCGGCATTGGCACGTTCGTCGATCCGCGTCAGGATGGCGGTCGCATGAACAAGTCTGCAAGAGATACTCTTGTTGAAGTCACCGAGCTTGGCGGGCGTGAGTTGCTGTTCTACAAATCTTTTCCCGTGAATGTGGCTGTCATCCGTGGGTCATTCGCGGACGCACACGGCAATATCAGCCTTGATCAGGAGCCGGCCAACGTCGACATTTATGCAGCCGCGCTGGCTGCTCACAATTCGGGTGGCAAAGTGATCGTGCAGGTCAGAACAGCCGTTGACGTCGGGGCACTGCCAGCCCGATCAGTCCGGGTGCCAGGTGCGATCGTGGATGCAGTGGTCGTCGATCCTGGTCAATCCATGGGCTACGACGTTGTCTATGATCCCACCATGTCCGGCGAAGTCAATGGCCCGGAAACGCCCATTGAAGATCAGCCTCTCGATGTCCGCCAAGTTATCGCACGAAGGGCGGCAGAAGAGCTTCGTGACGGCGCCGTTTTGAATTTCGGTTTTGGGATCCCGGATGGTGTTGCGAAGTTGATTGCCGCACGTGGCCATGCCGAGCGTTATTACACGACGATCGAGCACGGGACCTATGGTGGCGAATTGCTTGACGGCACGTTATTTGGTTACGCGCGCAACGCCAGCGCGATGATTGATGGTCCGTCGCAGTTCGATTTTTACTCTGGCGGCGGTCTTGATATTGCCTTTCTCGGGTTTGGTGAAATTGGCAAACAGGGTCATGTCAATGTCTCGAAACTTGGTGGCATCACGGTCGGCCCAGGTGGGTTTATCGATATCGCGCAGAACGCTCGCAAAGTGGTTTTCTGCGGTACGTTTGACGCAAAAGGCGCGAAGTACGAGATCGGCAATGGTCAGCTGAGCGTGACGAAACACGGTGATGTGGTCAAACTGGTCAACAACGTTGAGCAGATAACGTACTCCGGCAAGGAAGCCTTGAAGCGTGGCCAGGAGGTGGTCTACGTGACGGAGCGCGCCGTCTTTGTATTGTCAGAACAAGGCCTCGTGCTGACCGAAGTTGCGCCTGGCGTTGACGTTGATCATGACGTTGTTGAGCGAATGCAGTTCAAGCCAAACATTCCTAACGCCCCAAAATTGATGAGCGAAGCTCATTTCAGCTAATTCGACAATGCGCGCCGCCATTGGGTGCGCCGCGGCGCAGCGTTTAGATCGGTTGCTCTGGCGCGATAAGAATTCTGCGTGCTCGGTGTGAGCACGATACTGCGAACTCGTCGAGGGTTCTTGGAACGCAACGATGGCAACGGATTTTTCGACCGGACCTCCCAAGATTGCGAACGCCTGGGCCATGCGCCGTGTTGCCGTTTTCAGGTCGTCAATCTACCGCCTTGGCCACCGCTGCGCGAGGTGCTGAGCGAGTTGAAGCGTTGTCTACTATCGACTACCGGGGGGACTGTCGCCGGGCGCGCGCGTTTTACGACAAGAACGCCGTCGACCACGCGATAAAACTCAGGAGTTCCAGAGTAAGGAGATTCGCCAGCTGCCAATTACAAGTGGTTCACTGAAAGCACGGGCAGATGAGCGTATGCTTTCGGTACAAGGCCGACTTTAATCTTTCGGTTCCTCAATGCGATAACTGAAGTCGCAATGTGTGGCACCCTGCATGATGGTTTGGGTCCGCGTAAGTTTGAGCCGCGGGTCATAACCCTCACAGAAGGTGCCGTCGCGCTGGCAAGAGAGCAGATGACCAATTTCTCCGAGGCCCATCTCGCGATACATCTCCGAATAACGGCAGCGCTTGACATCAAATCGATATACGTCGTCGGATTGCTCCTGGACCTCGATTTCAAGAGCGCCGCCCATTGTCCATTGCGACTGTCGGTCGACGAATGTCTGCATTGACGTGTTCCCGCCAACGGCCGCAGCCATTTCCTTGGCTTGCTCGATCGATGATGCTTTGACGGCATCGGCCACAGTTTGTTGTGCAACTTCGAGGCCGTGGCTGGCTTTCAAGGTTTCGTACACATGTGCGAGGATTTCCGCTTCGATCCGACGGCGCTCAAGCATGGGCAATAGAGCGGCTTTGTTGTCAGGCATGATCCATCCTTCTGGTGGTGAGGGCTAAGCTTGGATGATCTTAAGGCAGCGATAGCAAGCGACGAACCGCAGAACACGGTCTACCTGCCGCAGATCGCCAGAAATATACAAGGTTCCTGACGGGTTAACCAGTTCAACAAGAGATGAGCGCCAGGTCTGGATTAAGGCTGCCACTTAACGTTACTTTACCGACCGTCCCAATATTGGACAGTAGGAAGTATCATGCGTATCAAAAACTCACTCTATGCGGCCGTTTTGCTTGGTTTCGGTATGATTGCTGCTACGTCAGCGACCGCTGGGCAACGTACTGTGGTTTTCGCCACGCAAGTCCATTTGGCGGCAATCAGTTCAGTATTTTTCGGTGGGCCCACAGGCTCTCCGTGCCTGCCGAGCAACGTGATGGTCGAGCCTTGTCGGGACTGGTATGGCCGCGCGCCGAAGGGCACACAGGAAGATCGGCCAATTGAGCGTGACGAATACGGGCTCAGTTACGTTCGTATCGGGCACTACCGATACTACCAATAAAAAGATCGAGGACACGACCGCCAACGCCCGTGTCACTGTCGCAAGAACAGCGGCATAGTGCGTAATGTCGGTATTTCGCGCGAGGTCAGCAGTAATTCGAAGCGACTTACCGAGTGCTCAAACGAGCACCCGGTAAAGCGTCCGGCAATGATAGTGCGGACACAACTGCCGAAGCCAGCCTACTTATGGATACGAGGTGTCCAATCGGCAATCACGACATCCTTGTCGCGGACATGGTCTTTAACGTCACGTCTTGGCATCTCGTAGCGACCTTCATAGTGCGCAAGTACCTGTTCGCCAATCGAATGGTCAGCGAATGACCATAGGCGGTCGCGAACGCCTTCAGCGATTAGAGAGAATACTGCCAATTCGAATGCATGCCGAACAGCAAGGCTTGGTATCTCATTGCGAGTAACGCCAGCTTCAATCTCCAGTATCTTGTCTACTGCTACAAATTGGAATGTCTGAGCATTCAGTGCCTTGGAGTAAATCGTCTTGGTCGACGTGACGGAAATCAACACTTCACCGGTGCGTGTGTTGATTGCACGAAGTGAAACGGTCACGAAATCGCGGCGGTATTGACCATCACCGCCAATTCCAAGCAGTCGAGCACCTAAGCCACCAGTCGTTTCATTGCTGTCGTAGCCTGTAATTGCGCCTTTAATTATGATGTTAGCGTGTGGCAGCGCGGGAAGCTGTCGTGCATATTGTTTTGCGAGTTCGTCTTTCGCTCGTGCAATGGCAACCGCTTGCTGATAGTTCGCCGAGTCATCTCTAGCTTGCGCATCAACAAGTTGTTTTTCCAGCTGTACAACTTTCAGGCGGCTTGATGCGAGTCTTGCCCGTTGTTCAGTGACGAATACTTCACGTTGTGCCTTTGTCAGCGCGGCAGCTTCCGACCCCGCAGGCGCCTTTCCTAACGACTGCAAATCTGCGACCCGTCTCTTTGCAGCTTCAAGGTCTGCTTGCAAGTTCAGCAACTTATGATTGGCCGCAAGAAGTTTGTTGCCAGCTGCCCTAGATTTTGATCCGGAATACGGATGATTGTTACGACCTAGGCGGCGTTTATAATTCAGCTGTCTGCTGACATTATGAATATTGCGTTCTTGGATGACATCTTTGATGCCTTCTCGTTCTAAAACTCGAGACCAATGCCCGTCACCGGTCTTTTTAAAAACATCGGTAAGTATGGCAGTGCCAGCTTGCGTCACAGCTCGGGAGTATTCGGCGAACTGGTCATTGGGTTTATGCTGTCCTGTCTTGTCTTTGATTTCGTAGACAGCCAGTTTCACCGCGCGAGACGGTGGTGGCAGGGATTCCGTTTTAAAGCCCGTCCGCGTCATGGGAACAAGTTCAGCTGATCGGGAAACACGATCCTCGATGGAGCCCGCAACACACCCCGTCAAAGTCAACGTTGCGCCTGCCGCAATTATAAACCTGTTTGCTCCAAATGGCATCATCAAGCCCCCCGGCGAATTTAATAATATGTAGCTGATGCTGCTTTGGAACCAACCCGTGCTGGTTCTTCAAAACACCATCTTCGATATTAAGTTGTACTTTTGACTTGATCGCTTCGTTGAGAACTCGAAACCAGCTCGAATTAACTATTGAGTTGGCGCGCCAACGATTACGGTTGTTCCGGTGTCAAAATCACTTGGGTCAGGCAACTGAAATGCCGAAATCGGATCGGAACCAATACCGCCGTCGTCACCCAGGCCGCCACCGCCACCACCGCCGCCACCTTCTCC
>JAGDYV010000127.1:0-13308 GCA_049116495.1 Hyphomicrobiaceae bacterium
TTGTTGATCCGACCTTGAACCCACGCGCCGGCAAACCCGAGAGCCGCACAATTTCATCCTGGACCGCATAGGCTTCGGCATCGCTTTGGGGTGCACGTACGCTGTCGGGATCAACCACGCCGCCATCGCGCCGCGCCTGCCAGAGCCTCTCGGCCAGTGCTGCCACGTGTTCCATGCTGTTCGCCTCCACATCCGATGGTCATCGGCGCAGTTGATCCCGAGACATACGAAACGTCAACGGATTGTCGGGTGACAAAAAATAGAGCCCCCGCCGATTGGCGAAGGCTCTCTCAATAATTGATGATCTGTATCCGCAGGGACGACGTGATCAACCTTCGACGGTTGAATTGATCCACGCTTCGAGTTTCGACTTTTGCACGAGCGCACCGGTATGACGACCTGCGACTTCACCGTCCTTGATCATGATCAGTGTCGGCATCGCCTGAATCTGGTACTTCGTCGTGATCTCCGGATTGGCATCTACGTCCACTTTGACGACCTTTACCTTGCCGGCCATTTCCTGACTGACTTCTTCCAGAGCAGGTGCCATCGCCTTACAGGGACCACACCACTCGGCGTGAAAATCGACCAGCACTGGCTCAGATGATTTCAAAACTTCTTCATCAAAACTCTGATCAGAAACGTTCGTCGCCATATAGCATCTCCACTGTTGAAGTTGTATCAGCCGGCAATATCACATCTTGAGCGCCAACTGTGTGATTCGTAGCTGAAACGTATGTACGCCCCCAGCCACCGTCAAGGTGCAGGCCTTAACGTCAGTGCATATCCGGCAAAGCGCGCGAAGCTAAAAACGGCGCATCCAGACGTTACTTCGCTAGGCCGCTACCTCCCATAATCGTGGCTCCATTTGGTCCAGCAAGGACGACGGGACAGGCATCAATAGTGGCCCATCTGTCCAAAGAAAGGCAGCCTCAACAATTGCCTTTGGAAAGATTTGCTGCACCGCAATACGATACGCCGCAAGTTGAAGCAAATAGGCTTCCGATGTACTTTCGACGGACTGCGGCGGGCGCCGGTTGCTCTTGTAATCAACGATCAACAGGGAGCCATCTGGGCGGCGCACCAATCTGTCGATCTGACCATTGACACGCAATGTCGGGCCCGACCGGGCAGGGTGCGCAACGCTGGCGACGATGGCCACTTCGGCGCGCGAATAAGGTCCGAAGGCTTCTCCAAAACGCTCGTCGTTGAGAATGTGCAATGCCTCGGTCACAATCGCGTCATGCACGGCTTCCGGCAGTTCCGCACCCCTCGCCGTCACGAACGCGCGCGCCGTCTCCTCCCAAAGAGTTTCATCGACGTTAGGGAGATGCTCCAACAGCGCGTGCGTGATCGTACCGCGCAACAGTCGATCGTCGCGGGCAAGGTAAAGCGGCGATTGCGACGCAGGTTCGAGCGGCGGCAGCATGGCATCACGCAAGTCGGCGAGCGAGGCCCATTCGCCGTTGTCATCGGTATCGGAAACAGCAATCCGGGATGGCGCCAGTGGTACCGTTAAGACGGGTTCCGACGGTGCCGGGTGGGTGGCCCACTCCGGCAAAGGTGCCGCTTCGGCTGATGCCACGGCATGCCGGCTCGACGCATCGTGCTCTTCGGTTTGCGGCGATGCCAGATGGCGCACACGAGTGCCGGTCGCGTCGCGGGTCTCGGACAAGTGCGCCTCAAGACCCGCTTCGATCACCTCATACCACGAGCCTTTGGCGATGCCAGACTTACCTTCGAAACCGCCGATATAGAGCCGGTCACGGGCGCGCGTCATGGCAACATAGAGCAGACGGTTGTGCTCTTCCTGACGCTCGGCCTTTTCGCGGGTCCGTGCGGCTTCGACAGGCTTGCTCTTTGACGCACCGCGCACCGCCCAGGCAAACGTCTCGTTGAGTCCCGGGCGCATGCTGTCCGGGTCCAACTCGACCAGTGGACCGGGCTGGCCGGAGCCGGGCGCCGAACACGTGTCGGGCAGGAACACAATCGGGGCCTCGAGACCTTTCGAGCCGTGCACCGTCATGACGCGAACTTCATCGCGGCCATGCTCCATGTCGCGCTTGATCTCGCGGCGCCCGGCACGCAACCACGTTACGAAGCCCTGCAGTGACGGCGGCGCTTGCTCATCGTAGTTGAGGGCCAAATTCATAAATTCGTCGATGGCATCTGCTGCTTCCGCCCCGAGGCGGCCAAGCAGCCGCGAGCGGCCTCCGTCACGGTCGAGCAGGTTGGCGAAAAATTCAAACGGCGGCGAGAAGTCAGCTTGCGCACGCCATCGTTTCAATTGCGTGGCAGCCGGCTCAAGCCGCGTGTCGCTCTTGGCAGCCTTCAGGAGCGCGGTCCAGAGCAAACCTGGCCGCTCCGGTGCAAAGCGCAGCAGATCATCATCGTCGAGGCTGAACAACGGAGACTTCAGAACATTCGCCAGCGCGAGATCATCCTCCGGCAGCAACAGGAAATCGGCGAGCGCCATCAAATCCTGTACGGCGATATGCTCACCCAGCACGATGCGGTCGGCACCGGCGACCGGGATTCGGCGGCGCTTTAGAGCTCGGACCATCTCGCCGGCGAACGGCTGGCGTTTGCGCACCAAAACGAGAATATCGCTAGCACGGATCGGCCGGTTCTGACTTTCCAGCAGTTCGGATGTTTCAAGCCACGTCGCGACCTGCGCTGCGATACGCTCCGCAAGCCGTGTGATCGGTGACGACACCGGCTGCTCTTCAAGCGGGGCGAAAGCGGGTGCCGGTTCCACCTCGTCCGGCGCCTCGGTGTCCCACAGCTCAAATCGGCCGGCCTGCCCCTGACGCAAGGCGAGATGTTGGATCTTATCGGCGGTTGCCGAGAGCCCCGGCGTGCGGGCGTGGTCCCCGAACACGCGATCAACAGCATCCAAAAGCGGCGCGACCGTGCGGAATGAGAGCAGCAGTGGTACGCGGTTGAAGGTCTGTGCCGCGGCGCGCGCGCGCGCATCAAATTCAGCACCGGTCCTTGCGAACATTTCCGGCGCTGCGCCCTGGAAACTGTAGATCGACTGCTTCTCATCGCCAACGGCGAACACTGAACGGGCACCGTCACCCGCTTCGCCCACCATTTCTTCGCGGACACCGTCGCCAGCATAGAATTCGCTGACCAGTTGTTCGATCACACGCCATTGGACAGGGCTTGTATCCTGCGCTTCGTCGACGAGGACATGATCAAGCCCGCCGTCAAGCTTGTAGAGCACCCACGCCGCCGCATTGGACTGATCAAGCAGACTTGCCGAATGGGCGATAAGGTCATCGAAATCGAGTGCGGCGCGTTGCGATTTGGCGCGGGTGTAATGCGCCATGACGCGGTCCGCAATCGTCAGCAATGCGACGGTCGCGTCAACGATCCGACGGCGACGACGCAAATCGTAAAGATGCGCAAACTGTCCTAGGGCGCCCAGCAGTAGGTCGGCCAGCCCGGGTTCGGCTTCGCGCGATTTCTTGGTGATGAAGCGGCTTTCTGCGCGCGGTTCCCTGCCCTTCGTCAGGAAGACATCGGCAAGCGCTTCGGCGCGAAGATCGACAACCGTTGCCACATGGGCCTTGCGCACCGCTTCGGCCAGCGTCTGGTCGCTCTTGCTGCCGCCTGCCAGGAACCGGCCCGCCTGATCAAGTTGTGCGTCGGATAGAACGCTTGCGAGCTGCTCGGTCAGCGCCGCTTCGGTGTCGGCCTCGGAAAGCTCGAACGCTTCGAGATAGAGCGCGCGCGTCGCGGCCATCGTGTCGGCATTGCCACGATCGCCTTCCATTCGCGAGAGCTGGAAAATCCAGTCGCGCTTGCGCAGGGCCTCGGCGAGCACTTTGTCGAACTGGTCTTCGGCTGCGAACGCGACGGCCAGCCGGACGGCGCGGCCCATAATGCCTTCAGGTTCGACATTGGCAGCGATCAGCGCATCGTCGATGGCGTCGCGCATTAAGCCGGCAGCGGTCGCATCATCAAGGATTGTAAATCCGGGCGGCACATTGGCTTCCAATGGGAAGCGCTGCAGGAGACGTTCGCAGAACGCATGAATGGTCTGCACCTTGAGACCGCCCGGCGTCTCGATGGCCCGCGCGAACAACTGCCGGGCAGCCCGGCTCTCGCTTTCGGACGGCGACCGGCCGAGCACATTGACGAGTTCTTTGTCGAGCGCCGCGGGCGCCATCGTCGACCAATCTGCGAGTTCCCTGAAGACACGTTGGGCCATCTCGGCGGCGGCCGCCTTGGTGTAGGTAAGGCACAGGATTCTCTCCGGCAGCACGCCGGCAAGCAACAGACGCAGGACGCGCATTTTAAGGACGTGCGTCTTGCCGGCGCCAGCGTTGGCTCCAACCCAAGCAGAGGCCAGCGGGTCGGATGCCGCGTGCTGGGCCGCTGTCGTCTCGCGCAACAGCTCTGCGGCCGACAAGCTTGCATCGGGTAGGCTATCCTGGCTCATGCCGCCTCCTCGCCGCCGTCATCCGCAGCCCATTCGGCGACACGCGCCAACTGCGCATAAGCGTCATAGTCATAGCTGAACCGCGCGCGGCGCACGGCGCGGTAAGGCGTTGCAACGTCATCGAATTGCGCAACGAGCTTGAGCAGGTCAAGTCTTGCTTGTTCGGCATGTTTTGCAACGTCGTCGAGCTTTAGGTCGACGACGGCACCCGGCGGTTCGCCGCCCGAAGCTGAAATATACTGTAGACACCCGACGGGTAATTCGGGCACGTGCGCAAAGCCATTGGCGAGCGCGATGGCAGCTTCGAGCGGCAATTGCGGTGCCTCTCCGCGCTTGGCCTGCGCCACCAGGGAACTGAGCGTCGCACCGGTCTTGTAGTCGGTGATCGTCAGAGCATGTTCGCCAACATCGATACGGTCCGCCCGGGCGGTCAACTTGAACGGGCCCGCCGGTGCGTCGAGCACCAACGCGCCATCTGCCTCGGCGATCGACTTGACAATGCCGCGGCGCAGGCCCGGTTCGGTCTCCCCGAACCACACCGAAAAACGCTCGAATCGTTGCATCCAGAATGCCGCGACGCGTGGATGGCTGCGATAGTCACGGAATATCTCGGTTGCAATGCGCAGCAACTCGGCGCCGCAGTCTGCCGGCAGCTGTTCCGGATAATTCTCCGCGAAGCGGCCGAGAGCGGCGTGGACGATACTGCCGCGCAGGCTGGCATCTGGCTCAGCGCCAAGTTCGGGCAAGGCATCGAGCTTGAGAATGCGACCGGCGAAGATCGCATACGGGTTTGCGATCCACGTTTCGACGGCGCTGACACTCAAGGCGCGTGGGCGCATCGCAAGCGGCGGTTTCGGTGCCGGTTGTTCTGCCGCCCTGCCATCGCGGCGATCATCGCGGGCGCGGGCCCAATTGAGCCACGGCTCGTCGGTCGCGAGTGCATCGCCGGCGCCGACAGCAGCCAGTACAGCATCGAGGCGCAACAACCAGCGCGACGGCACTGTCGGGTTGCCATCGACTTTTTCTGCGCGCGTGATGTAGACGGTATCGGCACCGAGCATCTGCGTCACGTCGTGGGCGGCCTGGCCAATGCGTTCTTCCGGCTGCGGAAGGCCGAGCTTGTTGCGCATCGGGCGATTGAGCCACGGGCCGGGGTCGGCCGCCTCCGGCCAGGTACCTTCATTGAGGGAACCGAGAATGACGATGTCGGGCCGCTGCAATCGCGCCTCGAAAGGCCCCCAAATCGAGAGGCGCGGATGTACCGGGATCAGCGAACGGACAGCTTCACCGGCGATCAGCGAGCGGTAGAAATCCGGATAGTCGTCGACACGCAGGTCCGGTGCGGTCAGAGAGCGGTCAATAAGGTGGGCGAAGAGTTGCGCGGCAGCGGCGCCGGCTTCGTCACGCCAAAGTTCGTTGCCTGCCCGTTCGCTGGTCGCATCGGAATCCGCAACAGTTGCTTCACGTTCCTGGCCGGCTTGGTCGGCGACCGGCGTTCGCGCGAGAGCTTCACCGACCTTGAGATGTGCTTCGGCGAGATCCTGCAGCGTGTGCGCAGTTCCGCTCGTACGAAGTGCAAGGAGTGGTTCGTATGCCTCACGAATTGCCTCGATGAGATCGCGCGCCGAGGCCCAATCTTCAACACGCAGGCGTCGGCCGGCGCGATCGCGCCGCTCACCCTTTTCAACCGCTTCATCTTGCCGGTCGATCGCAGCCAGGATGCCGTCGATGCCGTTGCCAATGTAAGGCGCGCGGAAGGCACCGACTTCGAGGATGCGGGCGGCGCGCCGGATTTCGAGGGCCGGCCAGCCGAGCCGCGTCAGCGGATGCTTGAGCAGCGCCATCATCGCTGCCGGCGCGAAATTCTGTGCAAACGCCTCGATCGCGAGATCAAGGAAGGCACCGGGCACGGTCTTAACGAACGGACGGCCGGCCGAGTCATCAACACGAATGCCCCAACTCTCAAGCCGGATCGCGACGCGGCGCGCGAGCAGCCGATCCGGCGAAACCAGTGCCGCAGTGCGCCCGGGCTGTTCGGCGGTGTGACGCATAATCAGGGCAATCGCTTCGGCCTCATCCTGCGCGGTTGGGGCTGTGAGGCGGTGGACACCGGTGAATGCAGCGCGAGCTTCGCTGGCATCGATGGTTTCCCCGAGGCGGTGCCAGTGATGCGTTGTCGTTGCCGGGCGCATGGCCTCGTTGATCAGACGCCCGCGAGCCATCTGCGCGGGCGTAATCGCCGCGCCGGGCAGAGAGACGGCTGCGCCACGATCAACGTCGATAGCCGCCAGGAGCTTGGCGAGCGAACATTGCGGATGCTCCGGATTGTCAATCGCGAGCCGCGACCAGTCGCCGGCATCCATTGCCGCGTCGAGGCCGGGCAGGACGACGGCACCTTCGGTATGCTCCAGCACGGCACGGATCAAGTCCGTCGTTGCCGGAATCGATCCCGTCACACCCGCAACGATCAGCGGACCAAAAGGCTTCGAAGCCCGCAATCGTGCAGCCTCGCCGAGGATCAGGCGATTGCGTCGGTCGGCCGGTGACAGCTTGCCAACACTTTCGAGGTGCGCCGGCCAGAATTGCAGAATGATCTTCAGGAACTCAAGCGTCTGCTGCCAATGCTCGGAAAGTGAATCCGGCACCAGGTTCTCCAGTTCGGCGAGTTCAGCGTTCTCCGTCTCAACCATATCGATCAGGCGCGCCAAATCGCGGGCGAGATGCATCGCCTGGGCCGGCGTGCGGGCGCCAGCTGCCTGCAAGATAGCGCGGCTGGTTTCAGGTACATCGCGCGCGCGCATCGCATCGGACCATTTAAGAACCAGCGTTGCAAGGACGAGGCGGCGCTCCAATTCACCGACCGCAGGCGGCACGCTGGCATCCCCAAGCACGCCTTCGCGCGACATCAAGGCATGCAGAAGGGTGAGATCTTCGCTGGCTTCACCGATCGGTCGAATGACGGGCAGAAGCAACGCGCGCTGGTGCGAGGCCTCCAGAAACGACTGTTGTAGCTGGCGAGCCGCCCGCCGTGTCGGCAGCAGGATCGTGACGTCGCCAAGCGCCATCGGGTCGAGCGCGAGTTCGCCTTTGGCGAAGATGCCGGTAAGCACCGCCCGCGCGAGCTCATCCAGGAACGAAACGCCCGGCGCGATCGTGAAGACACGCCCTGAAATGGCAGCCATATCAGCCCCCCAATCGATGCCAAGTTGCTTGCAAAACACGGCGCTGACAAGCCGTTTCAGGCAGGTATCAACGAGCTATTCGCAGTTCTCCGACATGCCGGCACAGCAATGCCGTGTTCGGTCAGGCGCGATCTGCTTCAGATAGCGCTGTCTCGGCCTCCGCAAGCCCCAACGGCGTGCCGACATGCATCCATTTACCTTCGAGACGCAGACCATAGAGCCGCCCGGCTGCGATCGCGCGGTCCCATAACAGATTGAGCGAGAACGGCCCGTCCGGCACGTCGTCGAACAGTCGTGGATGCATGATCGAAACACCGGCAAACACGAACGGTACAACGCCGGTTTCGTTGCGCCGGCTGAGGACGCCGTTTGGGTCCATCGCGAAATCACCACGCCCGGCATATCCGGTGCTGGTCGTTGTCATGGCCAGCAGCAGCATGCAATCCATTTGGTCGCCGTCCCAGTAGCGACGCATACGGGCAATGTTGTTCTCCGGGCCTTCAATCCAGATCGAATCGGAGTTCTGCACAAAGAATGGCACGTCGCCGAGGTGTGGCAGCGCCCTGGCGACACCGCCACCGGTATCGAGCAGTCGGTCGCGCTCATCGGAGATCTCGATAGCCGGTACATCGCGCGTGGCGACGGCGTCAATAATCTGCTCACCGAGATAGTGGACGTTGACAACGGCGCGCGTGATACCACCTTCGACGAGACGATCAAGAACGCGGTCCAGCAAGGCACGCCCGGCAACGGGCACCAGCGGCTTTGGCTTGTCGGCCGTCAGCGGGCGCATGCGCTGCCCGAGCCCAGCGGCAAGCACCATGGCTGTCGTGAGGTCACCGGCTGCATTGCCAACACTCATAAGTTTGCCTTTCAATGTATACCTGGACGAACGGCCGCGTTCACTAAGTGGCGCCGGATGGCAAGTTCGCGTCGTACCACGCTTTCAGGTCGGCAAGCTCTGGATGCGCGAGGCACCAGTCCAGATAGCGCCGTGAGCGCGGAATATGCTGAAGATAATCATGCTTACCGTCGCGCCTTGAGAGGCGGGCGAATATTCCGAGCAATTTCGTGCTGCGCTGTGCACCGATGACCGCTGCGGCACGCCGGAAAGCTGCATCGTCGAAGCCGGGGTTTTGAGCGCCGACTTTCTCGCAATAGGCGTCCAATAACGCTTCATGCAAATCGCGCGATACATCGAGGCGGGCGTCGAGTGCCAGAGACACCAGATCATAAGCAGCATGGCCGATCTGAGCGTCCTGGAAATCTATGACGCCGACTCGCGCCAGGCCATCGCGTTGCGGCATCCACAGCAAGTTCGGTGAATGGAAATCGCGCAGCACCCATGCGGATGTATCCGAGTTATCTGGCCTGGTCGCCACCTGATCGATCAGGGGCGCCCAAAGATGGCTAAACTCACTGTGCGCACGCGCATCGATCGGCTTGCCCGTGACATGCGGCCAGTACCAGTCGCCGAGCAACGCCATTTCAGCATGCATGACGTTCGCATCGTAAGACGGCATCGTATAACAGACATCGCCACCGACAACGATTTCTGGCGACGGCGGGAAGCGGCGCAAATGCACAAGCACGTCGACGGCGGCATGCCACAATTCGGCCTGCAGTACGCCGCTTCGCATTGCGGCGGCAAACGTCAGATCACCAAAATCTTCGATCAGCGCGAGTCCACGTGTTTGATCAAAAGCATCGATCGATGGCACTGATAAACCGGCGTTGCTTAGCGCCGACGCAATCGCAACGAACGGTCGGGCGTCCTCGGCGAGATGGGCGATCTCACTGTAAGTCTTGCCACCCTGGATGGTCGGGCCGTCCGGCTGCTTCGGCATGTCCATCAAAAGTTGCGGGCGGGAACCGGCTCGCACGCGCGCATAGCTGCGCGTGGAGGCGTCGCCCTGCAGGTAGGACAGATGCAGGGCCGCAAGCGCTTCGATGTTGAACGCCTCGCAAACGAAGTCATAGGCGGCGCGCATACGCGAAAGCCGCCCTGCCGCCGCCGGTGTCGCCGCGATCGCAATCTCGCGCGCGTCTTCGTTATCAGCGCCACGATCGCGGATCATGATATCGAGACGGCAGTGCCCAAGTTGATCGGCCGCGCGCTCGGGCCATTCGACAATCGTCAGGGTCTCACCGTCAGCGTCATCGAATTCCAACTCGTGCAGATCATCGGCGCTGGCGATCCGATAAAGGTCAAAATGACGTATCGGAAAGCGGGGCATTTCATAGGTCTGGACGAGCGTGAACGTCGGGCTTGGCACTTCCGCAGCGGCATCACCGAGCAACGCGCGGATGAGATGGCGCGCAAACGTCGTTTTACCCACACCAAGATCACCCCGCAACGTGATCATGTCACCGGCGGCCAGCTTGGTTGCCACGACCTCGGCCAGCAAGCGCGTGCGTGCTTCGTCGGGAATCGGAATGTGCCAGACGTCCGTCATGAAGGCCTACAGGGGAAATTGCTTGGGCGTTACTCTGGTAGCGTATTTACGCACTAACCGGAACACACCATTGTGGCAGACGGTTGAAATCGTCGCTCAGCCTGTCAGGGCCTGTTGACGTTCACCGCCAAGTTCTCGGCGTTTGCCGAGTTGCGGCAAACGCACCGTGACCGTCGTACCGCGACCGGTCTCTGAATCGAGCGCCATCGTGCCACCGTGCAACTCGACCAGGCTTTTCACGATCGACAGCCCAAGGCCGGCGCCGCGATGCTTCATGCCGTGACTCTGGCTTTCGAAACGGTCGAAGACACGATCCAACTGCTCCTTGGGAATCCCGACGCCCTGATCCTCAATGGTAAACACAACGGTGTTTTCTTCAAGCCAGCAAGATAACCGCACGACGTTCTCGGGCGAGGAGAATCCAACCGCGTTGGCGAGCAAATTATAGAGCAGCTGGCGCAGTCGATCTTCGTCCGCAATCATATCATCGACTTCGTCGGCGGTCGCGATTTCCAAGGTCAGGCGTTTGCGGCCGGCGCGCTCGTTGACACCGGTCAAGGCTGCTTCGATGACCGGTTGGATCTTGGTCGGCTTCAATTGCAATTCAAGGACGCCAGCATCGATCGTTGCGAGATCGAGAATATCGTCGATGATCGACAGGAGGGTACGTGACGACTCGGTGATATCACCGACGTATTCGCGCTGCTTGTCGTTGAGCGAGCCGGAGAACGGCCCGGCCAGCATCTCGCTGAAGCCAATGATGTTGGTCAACGGTGCGCGCAATTCGTACGAAACATGAGAAATGAACTGGCTCTTGAGCTTGTCGGCGGCGACCAGCGCTTCGTTTCGCTCGATCAGCGCGCGCTCATAGCTCTTCGATACGGTCACATCCTGGAACGTCACCAAGGTGCCGCCATCCGGTAGCGGCGTCAGGGCGTAGTCGATCACGCTGGAATCGGGGCGCACCATTTGGCCACCGGTCGACTCGCGCTGATAGCTGATCGAGGTGACAATCTCAGAGATTTTCTGCCAGGTCGCATCATCATCGTGCAGCACCTTTGCCAGCGCGATGAACTCACCGATATGCGGCCCCTGCCCCATCGCCAGCCGTGACAGGCGCCAGATGGCGAGGAATGCGGAGTTGAACAATTGCAGGCGCCCGTCGGTCGCAAACACCGCGACGCCCTCCTTGAGACTGTCGAGGGTCTCGCGCTGCACCTCAATCAGAGCGTTGTAGCGGCCTTCGAGCGCGAGTTGCTCCGAGACGTCTTCGTAAAGGTATGTGACGCCGCCTTCGGGGCGTTGCTCGGCGACGACATGGAGCATACGCCCGCCCGGCAGCTGCCACCAATCCTCGAAGCTCGGCTCGTCCTGGTAAACGGCGAGCAATTGCGCCTTCCAACCACGATAGTCGACGGTTGCCGGCAGCCGCGACAGCTCCTTCAAACGATCGAGTACTTCGCTGTCCGTCGGCGATTTGTCGAGCCAGACAGGATCCAATTCCCATAATTTGCGGTAGGCGTCGTTGTAGAAGGCGAGGCGCTGGTCCTGGCCGAAAATCGCGACCGGCGATGCAACCCGATCGAGAGTTCGATCAAAAGCCGACACCTGACGCTCAAGTTCGCCCTGCGCTGTTTCCAATGCCGCCACGTCGATTGCGGCCGCAGCGGTGGTCTCGTCGGTCGTGATGCCAACGATGTCGTGTGCACGGCGCTCACCGCCGGCCACCAAATGCATGCGCTGCGCAAATCGCTCACCCTTTATTGTCTGGTGGCGGAGTTGCACGCGTTGACGCGTCTCAAGCAGTTCAAGTTGACGCTCGTAGACTTCGGCCGAGTCGCTCGCTTCGACGGCTGCAACATATGCATCGTTGACCCAGTCGATCGTGCCTTCCGTGTTGCGCATCCAGGCAGCCATGGGAAGTGCATTGAGCAACGCGCGATAATTGCGGATTTCGTGTGACAGCTTTCGGTTCTGGTCGAGGATACGGACGATATCGCGTTTGGTGCCGGCAACATCGCGCAGGCGCAGCACCGCGCGCGTGCCTGTGGCGCGACCGTCGGCTTCGACGTGCCCACCCGCCGCCGTCTTAAGAAAAATATTGAACGCCTGCCCCTCGGCGAAGAGATGATCGAGCGCCTGATTGAGATCCAACGCAGCTGGCGCCTCTAACCACGTGCCAAACTTGAGCAGTTCGGACTGATCGTGCGGCAGACCGGCGACCGAATTGAGCGTGTGTGTGACAACGCGCAGACCTTCACCATGCTCCCAAAAGAACAACACCTGCGGCTCAGCTTTGAAAATCGCCTCGGCCGTCATCAGGCCGCGCCGGAGATGGGCCGCCTCGTTGCGTGCCTGGCGCATGACGTTGCGCGCACGCGCGGTCATAATCAGCACCAAGGCGATCGCCGCGCCGACGACTCCGGCCAGCAGTACAGCAAGCAGAAGATGCTGCGCCGTGAAACCGCCAACACTGAGCGATGGCCGTTCCACAAGCGAAATCGTGAGGACAACGACGCAGGCCAAACTGGCGAGCAAGAGTCCCAGCAGTTCCCGCCGGACGGTCTCGGATTTGGTCGTGGGGGGCGGAGAAAGCATGGCTGGCGTTCGATTTCGTGAAAAATACGGGCGAACGCTAGACAGGCTTCAAAAACCCGACCGTCAGATTAATTAACGACGAATCGTTGCTGCTAGTATGCGGTGACACATCCTTTGTGGCCAGTCCCCGAGGGCCACGGAAGCAAAAAAGGCGCACCTTTCGGCGCGCCAATCTTCGAATTTGTCTGGCCAGCTTGACCGCAAGGCAGGTTGTATCTGCCCGCCGCAGCTTAGTAGCGATAATGCTCTGGCTTGTAGGGGCCGGTCGGTTTCACACCGATGTAGGCAGCCTGTTCATTCGACATCACGGTCAATTGTGCGCCCAATTTCTCAAGATGCATGCGAGCGACCTTTTCATCGAGATGCTTCGGCAGCACAAATACTTCGTTCTTGTATTGGTCACCCTTGGTGAATAGCTCGATCTGGGCGAGGACTTGATTGGTGAAGCTCGCCGACATAACGAAACTTGGGTGGCCAGTTGCGTTGCCAAGGTTGAGCAGACGCCCCTCCGACAACAATATCATGCGCTTGCCATCAGGAAACTCGACCATGTCGACCTGAGGTTTGATGTTGGTCCACTTGAAATTCTTAAGAGCCGCGACCTGAATCTCATTGTCGAAGT
>JAGDYV010000128.1:0-45295 GCA_049116495.1 Hyphomicrobiaceae bacterium
TTGCCAAGTGGAGCATGCTGCTCACCGGCAACTATCGCTGTATCCGCCCAGAGGACATGATTTCGATTAAAGAAGCCGTTCATACGGATCTCGACCAGTCCCGTGCCGTGTATCATTGGGTTGGCGAGCTATGTGCCGCGATGGGTGCCGCACCGGAAGATCAGGTGCCGTTCGAAAAATATGCCAACGCCGCGCAGGGATTGGCCAAACCCTCGTCGGCAGCGCGTGCACTGTTTGGCGGCGCACCAAACATCGAGCGCGTCGACTGCCTGGTCAAAACCATTGCTGCACAAAAGGGCATGCATAACGCGTCCGTCGAGCAAACGGCTCTCAATGTCGACACCCGCCTTGAGATGAATCGCGCCAAGGCGTAATCCACGAAACGAGATAAAATCCAAGGCGGCGCACTCTCGCTGCCTTGGTTCATCGCCCGCTAAAGTTTCGTCTGTTCGTAATCTTGCAATAGGCGATTGTTGCTTATGCGTCAGCAAGCAGCGCTCGACACGCTTCAAGTTCTTCAACTGCCTTGATCACGGCTTGACTGGCCGTATCGCTCATTACTGGAGCAGCAGCTTTACGCTTTGCCGTCTTCTTCGTCTTGGGCGCCGCTGAGGTAACGGTTTTGGCGTTTGACAGACCAGAAACGAGAGAGCCACTCTCACCACTCGCCTTGACTTGGTCCATGCCTTGCTCGCGGAGAATTTTCTGCACACCACGTATGGTGAAACCTTCAGAATGCAGCAACACCTGGATACCTCGCAAAAGGTCGACGTCCTCTGGTCGGTAATATCGCCGTCCGCCACCGCGCTTCATCGGTCGAATCTGCGGGAACTTGATCTCCCAAAATCGCAAGACATGCTTCGGCACGCCGAGGTCATCAGCAACTTCACTGATTGTTCGAAACGCTTCGCTCGATTTCACCATCGCGTATCCTCCCGTTCGGCCCCCAAATAAATATTCCAGAACATCGACGCAACAACGCGCTGGCCGGCCAAGCCACACTCACGCAAATTTAGTCTTCAAGCTACGCGCAAAATTGCGTGCATCATTCATCGCAACAACATCGACGCCATCGGATAGTAAAATTACAATATATAAGTGCGTTCGGACTGCGGCCTACTCGGCCGCATTGCGGTGCTGCGTCAAGCCCGCATTGATCCTGTCCTTCATGATATTGCTCGGCCGAAACACAAGAACACGCCGTGGTGTAATCGGCACTTCTTCGCCGGTTTTCGGGTTGCGCCCGATGCGCTCACCTTTTTCCCGAATACCAAATGAGCCAAACGATGACAGCTTGACGGGATCTCCGTTAGCCAATGCATCCGAAATCTCGCTGAGAACCAATTCCACCAGTTCCTGCGATTCATTGCGCGGAAGACCAACCTTCTCGACCAATGCTTCTGCTAAATCTGCACGCGTAAGCGTTTTACTTCCCATGGACCTGCGCCTCCCCAGTTCCAGTGAATTGCAATGCTACCGTCACTTGCCGGCTCGGTCAATCACACAATCGCGCAAGCGGCTGAAATGTCAGCATATTCAAGTATCATAAACCATAACAATCGATGTCAGCAAAGGCTTTCCTGGCACATACCACTCAAATAAATGCAGGCTACCAACGTGCCAGCACCGCTCCCCACGTGAAGCCACCGCCCATTGCCTCCATCAAAACCAGATCACCTTCACTCAGCTTGTGCGCCTCAAATGCCTGATTAAGCGCCAGCGGAATCGATGCTGCAGATGTGTTGCCATGACGATCCAGAGTCTTGATCACCTTTTCCGGTGCAACGCCAAGCTTCTTGGCGATCCCGTCCAAAATCCGAGAATTCGCCTGATGCGGCACGAACAGATCAACTTCGTCAGCCGTCATGCCTGACGCCAACAGGGTCTCTTCGATAACACCTGAAATCTTTTGTACGGCGTGACGGAAAACTTCTCGCCCGTTCATGCGCAAATGCCCTGTGGTTCCCGTCGAACTCGGTCCGCCGTCGACATACAGCAATTCTTCAAACCGCCCGTCTGAGCGCAATCGACTTGCCAGTATCCCGCGATCATCATTGGTGCCAGGTTGATTATGTGCCTCAAGCACAACAGCCCCGGCGCCATCACCAAACAGCACGCATGTGCCGCGATCTTCCCAATCCAGAATCCGGGAGAATGTCTCCGCCCCGACGACCAATGCGCGCTTTGACTGACCGGTACGGATGAAATTGTCGGCAGTTGCCATCGCATAAACAAAACCGGAGCACACGGCCTGAACATCGAATGCACAGCCTTTGGTCATGCCAATGTTGTGCTGCACACGCACAGCCGTCGATGGAAATGTCCGATCCGGTGTCGCCGTCGCACAAATCAATAAATCGATATCAATCGGGTCAATGCCGGCGCGGATCAACGCAGACTTGGACGCTTTGACCGCAAGATCCGACGTCAACTCACCGTCGGCCGCTATATGTCGGGCCTTGATCCCGGTACGTTCCTGTATCCACGAGTCGCTGGTATCCAGCCGTCGAGAAATCTCCTCGTTCGTAAGGATCCGTTCCGGCAGATAAGCCCCTACCCCCCGGATAACTGATCGGATACTCGTCAAAGCAGTCCCTTCTCTCGTTCCTATAGGCGGCCCTGTCGGCAGTTTGTCTGCCATCTCGACCGATCAACTCATCCTCAAGACGCGTCCCGCACGCCTCGATCTGGTCTAGCTTGCCATCTTCGACGAAATCCGCTCGTGGAAATCGTGAAGATCAGCGCGCATGCGCGGCACAAGACCGCTCTCGACCATATCTTGTCCGATATCAATCGCACTGGCAAAACCCAGCGCGTCCGTCCCTCCATGGCTTTTTACAGCAAGGCCATTGAGACCAAGGAATGTTCCGCCGTTGACACGGCGCGGGTCCATCTTCGCTTTCAGAGTTCGAAACCCGCCCTGCGCCAGAACGGCCCCGATCCGCGACATCAAGGAGCGTGACATGGCATCACGCAAATACTGGCTAATCTGGCGTGCGGTACCTTCCGCCGTCTTAAGCGCGATGTTGCCAGCAAAACCCTCGACGACAACGACGTCGACGCGCCCCTGACCAATTTCGTGACCCTCGACGAAGCCTTGGTAGTCGACCGGCAGTTCCTCCATATCGCGCAGGATACCATGCGCCTGCTTGACCTCTTCAGCGCCTTTGATTTCTTCTGCACCAACGTTGAGTAGACCAACCGTCGGCTTATCGATGTGAAACAGCGCGCGCGCCATCGCAGCACCCATCAAGGCGAAATCGCACAGTTGAGCAGCACTCGCGCCAATATTGGCCCCAACATCTAGGACGATGCATTCGTTACGCACCGTCGGCCACAATGCGGCAATCGCCGGTCGCTCGATATCAGAAATGGGTCGCAGCACGAGCTTCGACATCGCCATCAGCGCGCCGGTATTTCCGGCGGAAATGACAACGTCACTGTCTCCATCAGCGACCGACTTAATAGCAAGCCACATGCTGGAACTTCTGCCTTGGCGTACGGCCTGGCTGGGTTTTTCATCCATCGCTACCGCAGAGTCGGTATGAACGATATCGCTGCGCTCAGCGAGCCCGGCATGCTTAAGCAGTTCAGAATTTATCCGCGACTTATCACCAAACAGCTTGAATCGCAGATTGGGATGTCGAGTGAGCGAGATCGCAGCGCCAGGTACAACGACCTCGGGCCCGAAATCTCCTCCCATAGCGTCAAGCGCTATCATTTGCGGCGATGGCATCAATCGGTTCGGTTGGGTTAGCAGCTGTAACGGGCCGAAAGCAGCAATCGACCAGGATTTTGCGGGGACAATACCCGTTTGTCACCACCTTACCAACCGCTTTCTGAGCTTGCCCAATTTCACGCAGTGGTAAATGAGCCACACAATAAACGCGCTTCACACACCGGTTGATCGTCTAATCGTCCTTTAGACGGGCCAGCGCGGCAAATGGATTTGGATTTGATTCTGAGTCCGGTGCCACCGACTCGAATTGATCCAGCGCAGCATCATCGGCGCGCGGAAAAGGATCAATCGCAGAAGCGACGACTTCACACACAAAACGCCCAATCTGAATTTCGCCGTGCTCAATCGGCTCGGGATCGTCATCGCCAAGCGCATCAAAGTCGGCGTCCTTATTGAAGTCACGGCGAGCCCCGGCACGAAACTCTACATCGAATGCTTCATCAACCGTCTGCTCGATAGGCTCAAGCGTCACACCGCATATTTGCTCAAGCCGCGCCGTGACCTCACCAAAAACCCGGTATTTTCCAGGTGCTTGAGGGTCGATTGTATACATCGCAGCCAATGTCAGGCATTTCGCGTCACCGAAGATGCGTGAAATCAATTCCCGTTCCGCCACATTGGCGGATTTCTTGAATGTCCGACGGTCCTGCAAACCAGCAATTTTGTGAGACCAGCTAAGTTCTTCGATTTGATCCATCAGCTTATCCCGTTCGGAAATCGTCTGGTCGTGCAAATGTAAGGCCTGCATCGGCATCCTCAAGTGACCAGGCCTGGAGACTTGCCCGCGATGCCAAAACGTAACGTTCCATCGCCTCAGCATTAGTCGCATCGTTATCATCAAAAAGCAGTTCAGATAAAAGCGCCCGCAGCGTCATGTCATCACCGTTTGAGGTGTCATCCGTCGATCCGTCCCTGCCTGCAATAAATGTCTGTCGATAGAGGACGTCTCGATCGAGCAGTCCAGCAGCTGCTTTTTTGACATGCGTTGGCACCTTCGGATCGCCGATCGCCATCTCTCGTATGGAACCATCAAGATCTCCGACAAACGTCTCGACAAGTCCCTGGGCGACCTGTCCGCCATTGTCGCCGGCAGCGCGCAATCGCTCCAACACCATCACCATATGCAGCACGATCATCTCGTAACGCTTTTCGGCAACATCCGGAACACGATAGTGCGTGTAGAACGCCGGTTGGCGTGCCTGGGCCACGATCGAGCCATAAAGTTCTGCTGCCGTTTTCGAGATCTTCGAACGGCCCCGCAACCAACCGGAAATATTGAGCATAATCAGTTGTCTCGGCTATAATCCACCGCGGCTCGTATTCGAGCAGGGAGAGATGCGTCAGAACAGGTTACAGTTGAATTCGATTCGTTCGAGAGATGCCTTATCATGCGACCGACAGTAAAGACCACGCCCATGCCTGCGACGGCCGAACACACAGCGACCAAGCGGATTGCCAAAATGTGGGCTCTGCCGCTCGCGCTCACCTTAACCGCTATGGCGGGCGGCTGCGCGACAACGACGTTGAAGCATGGTCAGCACTATACGCAAGCTGAACTGCTCCAAATCCAACCTGGCATGAGCCAGGACGAGGTCCGCATGGCGCTTGGATCACCGGCAACAACATCAACGGTGAATTCAGGCGCGGCCTACTACTACATTTCGTCGGTCCGCAAGCAGACAGCATTCCTTGACCCCAAGGAAGTCGATCGCAAGGTCGTTGCCGTTTACTTTACGCCCGTCGGCAGCGTCGAACGCGTGTCGCAGTACGGCATGAAAGACGGCAAGGTATTCGATTTCATCAGCCGCAAGACGCCGTCCGCAGTTGAGAGCGATGGCGGAATCGTCCAAATGCTTTTCCGCAACTTAGGCAAGCGCGGCTCGGTCCTGGGACAATAGCGCAAGTCACCTTGTGGCTCGGTCAACTGTCGCTCACGACGCGTCCTTCATATCTCGCCGACCCGGGCCTCCCCGGGCCTCCAAGTCGATGGGACACCATCGAATGACGATTTGGCGCGCTTTGCCAGCCAGTACTGATAGGGCGGCGGGACGAGTTCAAACTCCGGATCGACACCCAACTTCTGTGCCGCATCCATTGGCCAATTCGGGTTGTACATAACTTCGCGCGCCAAGGCGACAAGGTCTGCCTTGCCCTCCTGCAGGATCGCCTCTGCCTGATCGGCATGCACAATATGCCCGACAGCCATGGTCATCATCTCTGCCTCGCGGCGGATTTGATCTGCATAAGGCACCTGATAACCGTACGTGTTGGCGCGTTTGGCATTCATTGGTGAGGAAGTCAGCGTTCCGCCGGAAGAGCAATCGATCACATCAACGCCCCGCAACTTCAGTTCACGCGATAGATTAACCGCCTGCTCAGGCCCGAAGCCGGCATCATCTTCGCACGAAAGTCGCATGAACAACGGTTTACTGGCCGGCCACGCCGCTCGTATGCATTCTGCAACTTCCAATGCGAAGCGCATCCGGTTGTGCTCCGTACCGCCATATTCATCGGTCCGGATATTCGAAGCTGGTGACAGAAACTGATGCACGAGATAGCCATGCGCGCCATGGATTTCGAGAATATCGAAACCGGCCTTCTCGGCGCGCTCCGCCGCTCGGCCCCAACTCGCAACCATCTCCCCAATTTCGTTGTGCGAAAGCGCACGCGGCATCGCTGCCAGCTCCGAATGAGCCACCGCACTTGGCGCCACCAACTCCCAGCCATCCCAATCCCAGATCTCCGCCTCATCGCCCTGCAAAGGCCGGCCACCCTCCCAAGGTCGCGTAAGGCGCGCCTTTCGCCCCGAATGCCCCAACTGTATCGCTGCTAATGCATTATTGGACTTTATGAACGAGGCACATCGCGCCATGCCGTCGATGAAGCTGTCGTCCCACAACGCCGTATCACCAACAGTGCCGCAGCCATTTCGCGCAACCTTGGTCGATTCCATCATGACGACCGCCGCCCCGCCCACGGCATAGCGTCCCGCATTGACGAGATGCCAGTCCGTAACATGACCCTTCTTCGCCGAATACTGATGCATCGGCGCAATCACGATACGGTTCTTGAGGCGCGCCTCACGGATCTCAAGTGGCGTAAACAGAAGGGGCAACGACATCAGCGACACTCAGGTTGGTTGCGGGAGAAACAGGTTGCAGGAGCCATCAGACGAGCGACCGCTCAAACAACGCCTTTAACTTTTGCCAAGCCTGCTCAGCTGCAATCGGATGGTAGGCAGGACGCTCGGCGAAACAATATCCATGCTCCGTCCCAGGAACCTTTTCAACGAGTGCCTGAACACCTTTCTCCTGCAACAGTGCCCCGATATCGTCAGCGACGTTGTCCTCGACGTGGCTGTCCGTCTCAGCAAACGAAAGATACACCTCGCCCTTGATGTCACCAGCGATTAAATGGGGCGAGTCATCGTCCTTCGTGATGATCCGCGTGCCATAGAACGCTGCCGCAGCCGCCACCCGGTCCGGAAAGCGTGCCGCAACCGTCATGATGAAACTGCCGCTCATGCAGTGCCCGACGATCCCGACTTTGCCTGGTTTTACAGCAGGATTTGCGTCGAGATGGGTGAGTATAGCCGCTGTGTCATCGACCGTCATCGCGTTGGTCACGTTGTTGCGCGCCGCCATCATGAGCGTCGCGTGGCCAGGATTGCTTCGATCGTAGTTCAACCGGATGGTTCCCATTCGATAATACAGATCCGGCAGGACGCAGTAGAAACCGGCCAGCGCAATCCGCCTCGCCATATCTTCAAGCTCTGGCCGGTATCCCGGCGCATCCATAAAAAAAATAACCGCCGGAAATGGTCCCGGACCGGCAGGTCGTGCAGTGAAGGCATGCATTCGCCCGGCCCGTGTCCGGATCTCGATGTCCTGCTCAATCATTCTCTATCCTTACCGACACGCGAAACGACCGCGTCTCGCAACTCCATAATCTAGAATTATCAAGGCCTGTCGCGCGATCAGAAAAACATTGCCGACGCGCTTATCACCTCTCTGCTACGATCAAGTGGGTCTACCTCTACGGTCTCACTTCGACCACACCGATCTGGGACCGAACAACGCGAAGCAACTGACGAACGAGTATTCACAACGCACCGAGACCTTTATAGTCGTCTTTTGCCTGGAAATGTTGGGCTTGGAACTTTTGGGAATGCCGGCGGACACAACCACAGTCGGGTCGGCCCCGACGATCGCGGTCTGCCAAGAGACCGCAGAAGGGACCGGTTATGTTTAACGCGTCACTCGTTGCCGGGCACACACAGCTCGCCGCCGAAGCGCCGTCCACGGCGGATCGTGCCAACGCCTTTATTCAGGCCTCACCTTCCGGAAAAATTCGCTTCGCAATAGATGATCTCGAAGCCGCCGAGCGCTCGCCGCAATATAAAATAGACATGGACACCTGGCACGCGCCAGATCTCACATCGAACATTTGCTATGTCTGCTTTGCCGGCGCCGTCATGGCCAACCGACACGCCATTCATCCCAATCAAACATACGTCGGCCCGCTTGATGCTGACAGCCCCAATGAGTTCTCCGCCGATCAGCGCTGGGACGACCTATTCAATGCGCTCGATGAATTCCGCACCGGCTATGTTGAAGCATTCCTGACGATGGATGGCACGCTGCCTCAAAAGATGATCGCTGACTTCGCTATCGCGGAATCCCCCGATGATCCATATGGATGCTTTCCCGGACATGTCGATTACGAGGATGACCCAGCAGTCTTCAAGGCATGGGCCCGTGACATCGCCTACAAACTCGAGGCCCTCGGGCACTAATAAGATCCAAAACGCACTCCGGAAATGGCGGGTCATCAAGGCCCGTCATGTCAACATCTGTGCTATCACTGCGCCGGTCTCATCACGCCAATATGGAAACGCCGCGCTTTATGGCCCGACAATTCGAAGAACTTGATTTTCGCAGTACGCCGATCGGCGACATCTCTTTGCGCCGCCGACACGAACCGCGCATCCAGTCGGATGTCTTCGAAATCAAGCTCGGAGACGAGTTTCTCATGTCGAGTATCATCACCGACTCCGAAATCGCACTTGGCCGATTGGGGATCGCCGCCTGCAGCGGCGAGCAACTCGATGTCGCAATCGGCGGCCTCGGGCTTGGCTACACGGCCAGCGCCGTGCTTGACGAGCCGCGCGTCGGTTCGCTGATCATCTTCGACCTTCTCCAAGCCGTTATCGACTGGCACGAATCCGGGCTGCTACCGCTCGGTCCGAAATTGACCGACGACCCGCGCTGCACCCTGACGCAAGGCGACTTCTTTGCTCTGGCCGCTTCCAACGAAGGCCTTGATCCGGAACGTCCCGATCGCAAGTTCGATGCGATCCTGGTCGACATCGACCATTCGCCAGAAGCCCTGCTGGATGCACGCAGTAGCAGTTTTTATGCGCCAGCAGGTTTTGCGCGGCTCGCCAACAAACTCCATCCAGGCGGCATCTTCGGATTGTGGTCAGACGACGAACCGGACCCGGCTATCACTGCACGTCTGGCCGAAGCCTTCTCCGAGGCCTGGGCCGAACCGGTCACCTTTGCCGTGCCCATGCGCGAGGCGCCGTTCACCCAAACAGTTTACCTCGCCCGAAAGTAACGCGGCAGACGCAATCGGCCGGGCATTCGCCGTCCCCTCAATAGAGCGTTGTCCGAGCTGACCCGCCACCGCCAGCCTGTGTCTCAACACCTTCGTAAAGCACCCGGCGTTTAATTTCGAGGTCGCGGAAGCAGCGTTCGAAATCCTCATCCAAAAGGCGCCCTTTCGGTGGCTCCGCTACCGTGAAATGCCCGTATTTGTCTTCCCCGGCGACATGCGCGACCAGCGATCGATCGCCTGTCTTTTGCTTCATAGACGTCTTGATGTAGCGGATCGCCGAGCCAATACGACGGTCATTCGTCGTGTTGGGTCCCGAGGCGTGAAAAAGATGACCGTGATGCATCGAGGCCTGCCCGGTATCGAGCACCGCCGCGACACCATCCTCCTCATTGACCTCAACGGCGATTTCCTGCCCGCGCGTCAGAAGATTGTTCGCGTCAAACGTATCCTTATGCGCAACCAGCTGCTTCTTGTGACTGCCCGGTACAAACTTCATGCAGCCGCTGGCTTCGCTGGCCGGTGACAACGCCACCCAGCACGTCGTCTCTTCGGCATCATCGAGGCCCCAATACGTCAGATCCTGATGCCATGAGACAATCTTCGGCGAGTTCGCATCCTTGATGAACAGCCCGGCACTCCAGACCATCAGATCGGGTCCGAGAACCTGCTTCGCTGCCGCGATCAGATTTGGATTTCGGATCAACTTGTCAAACGACGGCAGCACGCGATCGGGATAGGCGCGCAGCACCGCAAGCCGTTTGTCATCATGTGCGAGCTCTGCCTCTGCTGCCTCAAGATCCGCCCGAACGGCCTGAGCCTCCGCTTGGCTCACCACATCGATCGGAAACACGAACCCATCCCGGTCATAGATCTCCGCGATAGACCCGGCGACATTCGCATCCTGCACACTTGCCATTTCATTCTCCATCCAACCCAGCGCTCGCCCGTGGCTATTTCTTGTTGACGACTTCCGGAAAAATCCAAAAAGAAATGACGCAGAACAGGCCAAGAAACAGTGACAGATATGCCGAGATGCCCTGACCAGCGCTGAACCAATCCAGGAAGAAATATCCACCAATGGCAACACCCAGGACCACCAATGAAAAAATAATCTTAATCGGCACCGGCATGATCTTTAAACTCCGTCTTCGCTACGCTCGATTCAGCCCGCTGCACCATAGACGAGCCCGGCCGCCGCCAGCAAACAAACAAGCAATGCGGTAAGCCCAGCCTTGGTATCCTTCAAACCGGGCGGCAAGTCCTGTACGATGAAGGGAGCAAACAAGAACACAAAACCTCCGCCAACAATCAGGCTCGTCCAGCGCAACTGCGCCACTGCGAACCCGATGGTCAGAACCAAAAGGCCAATCAAGACGGCCACATTGATCCAAATCAATGCCGGGCCAAGGCCGGCTTGCACGGACTGCGGCGCCGATCGCACTGGGAGGTTGCCACTCAGAAAGAAAAACCCGATGCAGCTTGCCAACCACGCCACCAGATAGACCAGTAAAGCCAACCAGTTTGGTTCGATCGCATCCAATCTCGCGCATCTCCCTGGATTCAAAGCCAAATGCTATGCCACTACTATACCTGAAGCAATATCTCGCAACGCCCTGGAGACACACTTAGATGAAGACCTATGCAGGCGATCGGACGATCGACGGTATCGTCGTGACGGTCGACGGCCAGCCGCTCGACCAACGTCTCGATCTGAAAACCATCACCGATGACGGCTTTGAGTGGAGTTTTGAAGGCCCCGCTTCCGCCCAACTCGCCCTGGCTATCCTCGCCGATCACATCAAAGATGATGCCAAAGCACTGCGCCTATACGAAGCTTTCATGCGCGAGATCGTCGCCAATTTCGCGAACGAATGGCAGTTAACCAGCGACGACATCGAAGAAGCGGTAACCGCACTTGATGATTAAATCAGCGCCTTGTTTGGTTGAACCATCGGCCCCGTATTAGTATTCTGAGAAATATCTTGATGCGCGGTCAGCGACATAACGCTTGGCGCGGCGGCACGAAATCGGAGAACACGATATGACATTGGCATCCGACAACAGCCCGACGATGGAACTGCCACAGAGCCAGATGTCCGAACGCCAGCGTAGCTATCGTCAGACCTACCGTGAACGTATCACCGGCTGGTACAACGGCTGGCTGCATGTCGCCGTCATCTACACAATCGGCTTTACCGCGCTCTATATCTACATTTCCAACATGCAGGGGATCTCTGCGCTTGAGTGGATGATCGTTCCGGTCACCTTCCTGATCTGCAATTTCTTCGAGTGGTGGATCCATCGCTTCGTGATGCACCGGCCTTCCAAAGTGCCGCTGTTCCGTGCGGTCTACTCACGTCACACCTTGATGCATCACCAGTTCTTCACCGAACACGAGATGCGCTTCGCCGGCGAGCATGATTGGCGCGTTACATTCTTCCCGCCCTACGCCCTCGTTGTTTTCACGCTCATGTCAATTCCGGCCGCCTTGATCCTCGGCGCAGCACTCTCGGCAAATACCGGCTGGTTGTTCATAACAACAACCACTTCAATGTATCTGATCTATGAATTCATGCATTTCTGCTGCCACATAGAAGACAATTGGTTCGTGCGCAACACACCGTTCATCAACACGATCCGACGTCACCATACAGCCCATCACAACCAGAACATCATGATGGAGCGCAACATGAACCTGACGTTCCCCGTCATGGATTGGCTATTTGGCACGTCGGACTTGAACCGCGGCCTGCTCGGCACGGTCTTCAACGGTTACGATGAGAGCCATGTCAAAACCGACATGCGCAAGACGTCAGCGACACCGCGCGTGCGCAAGTCTTCCTCCTCAACCGCTGCCGTCGAAGCAGCTGAATGAAGCGGGTGGGCCAGGCCGGCCGCTTCGGAGCCTTTCTGGCATCAATAGAACGCGTCGAAACGGAAATGATCGGCCTCAGGCTCAATGCGACCGACGGATTTGCCGTGCAAATGCGCAGTGCACACCAGAGTCCCGGATCCCGCGTGCTTCTCGATCAGCGCTTTGCGATTGATGCGCGCCGTCTCCATGTCCGTATCCGCTGAGGTCGAAAGATCCGGATAGCGAAACTGCAGCCGGTGATGAATGATATCGCCGGTCAGCACCCCAGTTTCGTCTCCTGACTGCAAATTGATAACGACGTGCCCCGGTGAGTGTCCATGGCACGGCCCAAGCCAGATCCCCGTGTCGACCTCGTGGTCATCGGCGACGAGGATCGCTTTCTCGGCGCGCATGATGGGCAATACGCTGTCTTCAAAACCGTTGCGATGCGCGTGATCTTTACCAGTTTCGTACATGGCGTTCCAATGATCGTACTCCCGCTTCGCCATGATATATTTCGCATTTGGAAACGTTGGCACCCATTCGCCATTGACCAGTTTCGTGTTCCATCCAACGTGATCCCAGTGCAGATGCGTGCACATCACAAAGTCTATGTCTTCCGGCTGCATACCGGTTGCCGCCAATGTCTCAAGATAATTCCCTGACAGGCCTGTGAAGGCCGGACGATAGGGCCGCTGTTTGTCGTTGCCGCAACACGTATCAATCAGAATGTTGTACCGGCCCGTTTGCAGGATGTAGGAGTGGAAACTCAGAACAATTCTGCCGTCATCGGTCAGGTGCCCGGGCGGCAAAGTCCGCCGCACTTCGGCAAGCATGTCCGCGGTCAGGTCTGGAAAGAACGATGTCGCCTCCGCCATCGGGTATTCCATTTCGGGCACCCGCGTGATCCCGAATGAACCGATCTTCATACCTGGCATGTCATGCTCCCAATAGATTGAAGGCTCAGCCCCAATTTCAATCTGTCCACGCCCAGAACACAATCTTAAGTGTGATCCAAAGCAGTCTTTGCGCCGTTGAACCGTCATGCGTGTGCTAGTCGGGTCAATTCGGCAACAAAGCGGTAAGAATTGGATCGTACTGTTTCGAAATCCCGGTTCGACCACCGGTAGTCATGGTATCTCGTTCAACAAATCAGGCCTTATCTTGAGATCGACAGATAGTGGGTCGCAACTGTTTTCCGGAGTCCTGAACGCCCATGGTCATTCGCCATTCAATCACCACGGCAGCTTGTGTCGGCGCCATGCTTGCTTGTCTCAGCATCAATGCAGCAGCAACCGACGTCAAAGTTGGCGGTGTTGGCATCCTCAAGCCCACCTATGAAGGCTCCGACTCTTACGAAGTGGTCGGCGCGCCCTTCGCCTTCCCCGTGTTTTCTTCGACATCGAACGGCACCGTCGCCTTCAATGGCGCAGACGATGTCCGCTTCCGGCTGCTTCAGGAACAAGGCTTCGAAGCTGGTCCGCTCGCCGGATACGCATTTGGTCGCGATGAAGGCGACGGTCTGTTGCTCCGCGGTCTCGGCGATGTCGACGGTGGCGTCATCATCGGCGGATACGTCGGTTATCGCGTTTCCAGCCTGTTTTTTGACGTTTCCTACCACCACATTGTCAGCGGTGATACCGGCGGCTTTTTTCGGCTTGGCGTGTCAAACACCTTCCAGCTCAGCCCACAGTTCAAGGCGAAGATCCGCGTCGGCGCGACTTATGCTGACGACGATTATATGCAGGAATACTTCGGCATTACGGCCGCCCAATCAGCAGCCTCGACAGCCGGTCTTGCCGCCTATGACGCGGGCGCCGGTTTCAAAGATGTCCATGTCAAGCTCTCTGGCAAGTACGATATCGACAATCGCTGGTCGTTGACAGGTTCTGCCGGCTACAAACGCCTGATCGAAGATGCCGCAGATAGCCCGATCGTAGAGGCTGAAGACCAGTTCTCCGCAAGCCTGGGGGTCACGTACCGATTTTCGCTGAGCCGGTGAAATCAGCCAAAAGCCGATGTGATCCGTATTCGTCATCATCAACCACACTCAGGAACCGCTTTCGCATGGCTCCTTTGGCGGATCAGCTATCCGCCTCAATTGGAGAAACGTTGTCGTTTTTGCCAAGATTAAGGACATTTCAACTCCAACTGCCCGATTACACTTGCGAAATCGCCATAGTTGTGTAAGCAGGCGGAGTTAGTTCGAAACCTGACGAGTAACGCGTCTCGCCGTTTCGATACCGATGTGGTCTGATCCACGTTCAACATGCATCCTGATCTCCGTAATTGAGAGAATTGGGTGCCGCGCCCAGGCAGGGCCAACTCCCATGCCACGACGGGCAATTTCAGCCACGATGACTGATATAGATTTGGAGAGCCCCTCTCTTGGAAACTGCCAGTTTTGCTGAACTCGGACTGAGTTCAAAGGTATATGAGGCCGTGGCAGCGGCCGGTTACACGCAACCGACACCGATTCAGGCACAAGCCATCCCCGTTGCCGTCACCGGCAAGGACGTTCTCGGCATTGCGCAAACCGGCACCGGCAAGACCGCCGCCTTCGTCTTGCCGATGATTACCCGCCTCGAATCCGGTCGCGCGCGTGCCCGCATGCCGCGCACCCTGATCCTGGCGCCAACCCGGGAACTGGCGGCGCAAGTTGCCGAAGCGTTCGAGAAGTACGGCGTCAACCACAAGCTGACGCTCGCCTTGTTGATCGGTGGCGTCTCTTTTGATGAGCAAAATCGTAAACTCGACCGTGGTGTTGATGTTCTGATCGCAACACCCGGGCGGCTATTGGACCATATTCAGCGCGGCAAGCTGCTGCTGACAGGAGTCGAAATCCTGGTCATCGACGAAGCCGATCGAATGTTGGACATGGGCTTTATTCCCGACATCGAAAAGATCTGCAAACTATTGCCACCACGACGCCAGACGTTGTTCTTTTCGGCAACTATGCCGCCAGAAATACAACGCCTCGTTGATCAGTTTTTGAAAGATCCAGCATGCATCGAGGTTGCCCGCCCGGCTACGACGGCCCAAACGATCACCCAACGTTTCCAGTTTTGCGCAGATGGCGAAGATTGGGCCAAACGGGAAATGTTGCGCGATTTGATCCACGGTCAAGACGTCCAGAATGCGATTATCTTCTGCAACCGCAAGCGCGACGTCGCGATCTTGCATAAGTCTCTGATTAAGCACGGCTTCAACGCAGGCGCACTGCACGGCGATATGGATCAATCCAACCGAACCGCCACGCTCGACAAATTCCGCAATGGTGAAATCACCATACTGGCGGCCAGTGATGTCGCCGCTCGCGGCCTCGACATTCCCGAGGTCAGTCATGTTTTCAACTTCGACGTCCCGTGGGTTGGTGATGATTATGTTCATCGTATTGGGCGCACCGGACGAGCCGGCAGGGAAGGCTATGCCGCAACGCTTGTTGCACCGGACGATCTGAAATTACTCCAGGGCATCGAGTCGGTTACCGGTGAGAAAGCCGTATGGATTGGCGATGCGCCGACGGAGGAAGATTTCGCGGAGTCCGGCAAGAAACGCCGAGGTCGTGGCGGTCGCGGCAATTCGTCAAGCAGCCGGTCTTCATCAAGCACCGCCCGTGGTCGCCGTCCGTCGCGTGGCAAATCGCAGGAAAACGAGCCGGAAGAAACGGCCAATGCCCAGCCGCCATCGCGCCGCCGTAACACGCGCAGTACCCCGCCTCCCGTTGAACTTGATGCAGAACAAACCAGCAGCCCGCGGCGGCGACGCGCACGTAAATCCGACGCCGAAATCCCGGGAAGTGGCGAACAGCCGGTCATTGACGCGAACGCCCTCGCACCAGCCCCCGTTGAAGAAGTCGTTCCGGCAAGCAAATCCCGTAGCAGAAATGCGCCCAACAGGAACGCCAGGCCGGAACGTCCATCGCGCGCGCGCGCGCGCCCGCAGGAGGATCGTTCGAACGCCCCTGCCGGTGGAAATTCAAACAGTTTTCACGAAGGTAACCTGCCAGCGTTCCTACAGCGCCCAGTACGCCCTGAGAAACCGGCAAAGAAGCCTGGACGCACGGCACGAGAGGAACCGACAGCCGAAATTGATGGTTAAGCCGTGATTGAAAGATGAAGCGAACTGACTAAAAGCCACTACCAGGCTGCGCAAGGTAGGCTTCTTCTTCCGGCGTAGACGGCCGCCCAAGCACCTGATTGCGGTGCGGGAAACGCCCGAACTTCGCGATGACGTCGCGATGCGCTTTTGCGTATTGGGTATAGTTGTCGTTACCCAAGGCTTCAATCAGTTGAACACAGCGGTCTTGATCAGCCAGATCCTCGCTATGTTCGAACGGCAGATACAGAAACACGCTTTCATCAACCGACATCCCCTGATCAAAACCAGCATCTATGGCGGCTTCTGAGATGGCCCGTGCCTGGGCATCGGTGGCGAAACTTCTCGGATCGCCTCGAAACAGGTTTCGCGGAAACTGATCCAGCACGATGATCGCCGCCAAAGCCTCACGACTTGAATCGAGCAATGCATCAACGGCAGTATTCGACAGCTGATCATGGATGCTGAGAAAGCGCGATCTAATCTTCTCGTCGTTCAAATCACTCTTCTTGAACCAATCAACCGGCTCAAGTTCATCAAACCAGAAATCCAACACGGCATTGGCCCAGTCTTCAGGCAAATGCTCATTGTCTGACGACGCTGCGCTCATCCTTGAAGATATCTCCCAGCCTCTTGGCCCAGGGCTGCGGTCGACTTGGTCGATCAGGCGTCGGCAGACACCATCGATGCCTTGTCAATGGGTTTCAACTCGACGGACTCGCCACAGCCGCATGCAGATGTCTGGTTCGGATTGTTGAAGACGAACTGCGCCGAAAATTTATCAACCTGCCAGTCCATTTCCGTTCCGAACATGTACATCACCGCCATCGGATCAACGAGCAGCTTGACACCATTCGTCTCGATGATCTCATCATACTTACCGGTCTCATCAGCCCAATCGAGCGTATATTCCATGCCGGCACATCCGCCCTTCTTAAGACCAATCTTAAGCGCGACGGCGTCCGGTTTCGTCGCCATGACGGCTCGGATCTGCTCTGCCGCGGCATCGGTAACGGTCATAATCTGTGGCCTTGGGCGATCAGATCCGGGCATAGTTATCCTCCAGGGCGACGTTTGCGTCTTCATTAACATAAGAACGCGTATCGAAATGTCGAGAGTGTGAGCCCCGCGCGTTGACAAACCGATAAGCACCCATGGCAACCTGCGTCTTGGTAAACGTCACGCTGCCAAATCACGTCTCGTCGCTCAGAACATATTGAGCGCCAGCCGCGCTTCGTCCGACATCCGGCTCATTTCCCACGGCGGGTCAAATGTCAACTCGACCTGTACCCGGCCGACACCGGCAACCGATGCAACCGCATTCTCCACCCATATCGGCATTTCACCGGCAACCGGACACCCTGGCGCCGTCAACGTCATAACCACGTCGACATTACGATCGTCATCCATATCGATGGTGTAGATCAAACCAAGTTCATAAATATCCGCTGGAATTTCCGGATCGTAGACCGTCTTGATGGCGGCCACGATATCAGCCGTCATCTGTTCTATCTCCTCGCTCGACAGAGCAGAGCCGGTCGCCGGCTTGCTTTCGAGATCTAAGGCCTTTGGATGCCGTTCAGGCGTAGCAGTCGTCTCAGCCAAGGCGTCTGCACTCCCCGTTTCAGTTGCTGGCGCAGCAGCCTTCGAGGCCGCTTCGAGATCAAGCATATCACGCTCCGCTGGCTTATCGTCCATCATCATTTATCTCACGCAAATAGATCATGCGCTTTTTCGAGTGCTTGAATGAGGACATCGACATCCCCGCGCGTGTTGTAGATCCCGAACGATGCGCGGCACATTGCAGGTACGCCGAAACGTTCCATGAGCGGTTGCGCGCAATGATGTCCGGCTCGGATCGCCACGCCTGATCGGTCAACAACCATCGAAATGTCGTGTGGGTGCAGTCCGTCCATTGTGAACGAGATGATACCACCCTTGCCCGGTGCACGCCCATAAATCGTCAGCCAGTTCAGCCGGTCGAGCCGGTCATGCGCATAGCTCGATAGCGACGCTTCGTGAATGGCGATCTGATCGCGCCCGAGCAGCATCATATAGTCAAGCGCTGCAGCCAGGCCAACCGCTTCTACAATCGGCGGCGTACCGGCTTCAAACCGTTCCGGTGGCGGCCCGTAGGTCACGTCATCCTTCGACACGCTCTCGATCATCGCACCGCCACCCAAAAAGGGTGGCATCTTCTCGAGCAGTTCCTTGCGCCCGTAGAGTACGCCGATACCGGATGGTCCATAGACCTTGTGCCCGGTGAACGTTAGAAAATCGACATCGAGCGCCTGCACATCGACACTCATGTGAACACACGATTGCGCACCGTCAACGAATAGCGTCACGCCATGCCTTTTCGCGATACGCGATACTTCTGCAATCGGAACAACCGTCCCAAGAACATTCGACATATGCGTCAACGCAATCATCTTGGTGCGCGGCGTGATCAAGTTTTCCAATTCATCGAGAAGGAACTCGCCTGTATCAGACACCGGTGCCCACTTCAGCACGGCGCCCTTCCGCTCACGCAATAAGTGCCAGGGCACAATATTGGCATGGTGCTCCATCACCGAAACGATAATCTCGTCACCTTCGCGGATATTGTCCTGGCCCCAAGCGTATGCAACCAGATTGACCGCTTCCGTCGCATTCTTCGTGAACACGATTTCGTCGGTCGACCGCGCGTTGAGAAATCGCCGGCAGGTCTCCCGCGCATCCTCATACTTCTGTGTTGCCGTATTCGAAAGAAAGTGAATACCGCGATGCACATTGGCGTACTCGGCGCGCATGGCGTAATCCATCGCTTCAATCACCTGAAGCGGTTTTTGAGCTGACGCTGCGCTGTCAAGATAAACCAGAGGCCGGTCGTTCACATCACGCGACAGGATCGGAAAATCGGCGCGCACACGCTCGACGTCAAACGCCTGTCGGTCACCGACGATCCGTAGTTCGGATGCCGCCCCAGTGATAGCTGCATTCATGCGGCCGCTCCTATTTGGCGTGGTTCGCTGTCAGCCACGTCCGCGCGAGTTCGCCAAGCGCCTCACGCAGTGGTTCGAAGTCAACTTTGTCGATGGCCTCGGCAACGAATGACTCTGTCAGAAGCACTTTTGCCTGATCCTCTGGAATGCCGCGAGAACGGCAGTAAAACACCAGATCCGGATCGATTTCAGCTGATGTCGAGCCGTGCCCGCACGCGACGTCATCAGCATAGATTTCCAGTTCTGGTTTGGAATCGAATTCGCAATCCTCGGACAGCATCAAGGCTTGCGCCATCTGCTTGCCATCCGTCTTTTGCGCGATCTGCTGCACAATCACCTTGCCCTGGCAAACCCCACGGGCGCGATCATCAAGCACACCCTTGAACAGTTCCCGGCTTTTGCAGCCCGGCGCCCGATGATCGATGACAATTGTCGAATCGATGTGATCCGAGCCGTTGCCAAGAGCGACACTGGCGAAGTCAAGCTCGCTGTCTTCACCAGCAAACGTCACGAAATTCTGGTTGCGTGCCAGCGGTGCGCCAGGAACGATCTGAAACGCGTTGTAAGTTGCCTCACCGGCAAGCACGGCACGACAGGTTGCAAGGTCACTGATCGCAACCTCTGCGCCGACCTTGATATGATCAAGACGCGCACCATCGCCGACATCCACAGTGATCAGACTATTGGACTGTCCCTTCGTCTCACCGATAGAGACTGCCGCTTCTATCAAGGTCAGCGAGGCCTTCGCGCCAACTGCCACATCGTGCCGAGTGGTCACCAACATATCGCGACCACCTGCGCGGGCAGAGACAATCATCAACGGTTTGTCGAGTTCCACGCCCTCGCCGATTTTGATCGAAAGGCCATCTGTTACGAACGCCGTGTTCAAAGCGACAATAGATTCGTCTTGAAGCGCATCATCAAGCAACGGCGCACCGGCAACGGCTTTGACTTCAACACCAGCGTCCGATGGCAGATTTGAGAGACTTTCATCCCGCCGACCATTTACGAACACTGCCCGATAGACATCCAGACCAGCAAGATGAGCCAGCGCCTTCTCGAGATCTTGTGACGAGACCGCCGGCGCCGAGCCGACGGCAGGATCGTTCACCTCACGCAGCGCGTTGCGCAGATCCGTATACTTCCAGGCTTCGATCCGACGATGCGGCAGCCCCATTTCATCGAAACGCGCCATTGCGGCGCGCCGCGCATCCGGCATGGCGGCAGCATTCGGCAGCGACTCCGCGACAGACGCGAAATGCTCCACGAAGGCCTTCTCAGCCTTTGTCTTTATGATTTCTACGTTGGTTGTCATGTTTCTCGATCAACTCTCAAGCGGCCGCATCAGTGAATTCCGCGTACCCCGACTTCTCCAATTCGAGCGCCAGTTCCTTGCCGCCGGATGTTTGAATGCGGCCATGCGCCAGCACATGCACCTTGTCCGGCACGATATAATTGAGCAGGCGCTGATAGTGTGTGATGACCAGCATCGAGCGCTCCGGTGAACGCAGCGCATTGACACCATCGGCAACGACGCGAAGCGCATCAATATCGAGCCCAGAGTCCGTCTCATCCAGGACGCATAGCGTCGGCTCAAGCAGAGCCATCTGAAGGATTTCCGATCGCTTTTTCTCGCCGCCGGAAAACCCGACATTGACCGGTCGCTTCAACATATCAATGTCAATGTTGAGCTCCGCGCCCTTCTCCTTGACGAGGCGAAGAAACTCCGGCGTTGTCAGCTCCTTGTCGCCACGGGCTTTACGCAGCGCATTGGTCGCCGTGCGCAAAAACGTGAGACCCGCAACCCCTGGAATTTCCATGGGATACTGGAAGGCAAGAAATACACCGGACGCGGCGCGCTCTTCCGGATCCATCTCCAGAATATTGTCACCGTTCCATAGAACCTCGCCACCGGTTATCTCATAGCCATCGCGTCCCGCGAGCACATAGGCAAGCGTTGACTTGCCCGAGCCGTTCGGTCCCATGATCGCGTGAATTTCGCCTTTCGGCACTGAAAGCGACAAACCCTTGATGATCGGCTTGTCTTCGTCTTCCAGTTTTACGTGCAGATCGTTTATTTCGAGCATTTTGACTCTTCTACTTTGTTGCGTCTCAGATCATCATGCGTCGGGCGCGCTCACCTATCGTCGTCGAACCCAGAGGGCCATAAAAGTCACGAGCGCCGCGCTGCCCAAAAGCGCCTGCCCACCCAACTGCTTGTGCACAAGCGTCGGCCCGGGGCAGATATGAACGAATGACGGCCAAAACAGCGTTGGACTCCGTCCCGAACAGGCAGCTATCGTCTCGTCCATCGCAGCCCTATCGAGCCCCAAGATTGGGAACCATTGCCCGACCGTCAGCACGCTCCCAACAATCACCAAGCCAACTGCCAAGCGCTTCCAGGGCTGATTTTCCGAAACCTTCCATGCCATCGTCCGCCGGACCCAACCTCGTTCAGGATCGTTCGTCGACCTTCGTCATCTTTATGCGCAACTGATTTCTGCGATCATCCAGACGACCGCATCCAACGCGCGACCGTCCCGATCCCGTCTCAAGCCCGCATCAAAGTCATATGTGCATTGGCGTCGCGAACTACCAGATCAGACTTGCCACATCAGTCTTGCCAAATCAGTCTTGCATGCCCACTTGCCGCTGCTTTCATTGCGCCGATTTAACCAACCGCACGGTGCTCACCCTGACCGCTATCACGTGCCATCCAGAGCCGATCGAACGCATCGCTTGCGGCCTTATCCGCTTCCGCGTGGCGCGCCAATACATCCTGTGATTTGGTACGTTCGGCTTCCTGTTTTAGTTCATCCGCTTTTGATTCTGCTGCCAGCCAATGCTTTTCCAGATCCGCGATATAAATTTCAGTAGCCATGATCGTTACCTCCTGTCTCGTAAATGTATTCGGCCCACTTTCTAGGGGGGAGCCGTTTTGTGATCTCAGTCCAGTTTCAGCGCCTGGCGAACGCTTATCCAAAGTACGCCTCAGGAACTTGCCAAAAGACCCTGCATTTGTGATCGAGCCAGCCGGAGCGGACATCGATCCATCTCAAAACCTCTGCCAGCGCCATCGCCAGCCAGATGCCGTCTTCACCCAGCACGCCCAGATGAACAGAACTGCCAGCGCCGCCATCCAAAACATCCAACCGAAAACCTCAAAGATCGACGGTTTGCGGCCGTCCAAGGTCGCCGATGCCAAGAAATACCAAGTCACGCACGACGTCGACAACGTTAGAGCCGTTAGGCTTGCCCAGATCGACAGGCGGCTCTTCACGAACACTGGCGCACGATCCACTCTGATCGCTCCCGACATTTACTTCCTCGTCAATCCGCCCAACACGGACCTGCTACCTGTTCTCTGAAACCCCGGCCCAGATGAAAATCCGCTCCAGCACTTCGGCATAAACCTCTTCCTCCAGGACCGGACATTCCGGATCAACAGCAAGGATTTTGCGTCCAGCAGCAATCGTCATGTCCGCGCGAGGGCGTACGATGAACGGCTCATCCAAAGCATCGATTCGGAACAATAATTGGCCGCCCAAGCCCTCTTCCATCGAAATTCCAAAAGATTCCAGCCGGTCCGCATCACGCTCTTCAATCCATTCGCTCAACTCATCGATAATCTCGGCCATATCATCGATTTTCCGGCTTTCAGCGAACCTCTTACGGTCTCGCTCAAATTCGCCCGCAGAAACGAATGCATCAACGATCATCTTTTCGACGATCTCGATTTGCCGTTTAGACCGTTCCGTCATCTCAAACCCAACTCAACAAGCCCAAATCTTTACCCGACGCTGCCTTCCAACGAGATTCCGATAAGTTTCTGCGTCTCCGCCATGAACTCCATCGGGAGTTGCTGGAGAACGTCACGAACAAATCCATTGACCACCAGCGCGACGGCTTCTTCCTCGTTTAGACCACGTTGCCGACAGTAAAACAGCATATCGTCCGAAATCTTCGACGTCGTCGCTTCATGTTCAAAGTGCGATGATGCGTTCTTCGCCTCGATATAGGGCACGGTATGTGCGCCACAGTTGTTCCCAATTAACAGCGAGTCACACACCGTGAAATTACGCGTATTCGTCGCTTTGCGATGTGCCGAGACTAATCCCCGGTAAGTATTGTCCGAAAACCCGGCGGCAATCCCCTTCGAGATTATCCGACTTGATGTATTTTTGCCAAGATGGATCATCTTTGTGCCGCTGTCGACTTGCTGATACCCATTTGAAATGGCGATCGAGTAGAATTCACCGCGGCTGTTATCGCCGCGCAGGATGCAACTGGGGTATTTCCAGGTGATCGCAGACCCGGTTTCGACCTGCGTCCATGAGATTTTCGAGCTGTGACCGCGACAGTCACCGCGCTTGGTCACGAAGTTGTAGACACCACCCTTGCCTTCCTTGTCGCCCGGATACCAGTTCTGTACGGTCGAATACTTGATTTCGGCATCATCCAAGGCGACCAGTTCGACCACGGCGGCGTGCAACTGGTTTTCATCGCGCATTGGCGCGGTACAGCCTTCAAGATAGGAGACGTAACTTCCTTTGTCGGCGATGATCAAAGTGCGCTCAAATTGCCCCGTATTCATCTCATTGATCCGGAAATACGTCGATAATTCCATCGGACAGCGCACGCCCTCCGGAATGTAGACGAACGAACCGTCTGAAAATACAGCCGAATTCAGCGCCGCATAGTAATTGTCCGATTGCGGGACAACAGATCCCAAATACTTGCGCACGAGTTCCGGATGCTCGCGCAGCGCTTCCGAGATCGAGCAAAAGATGACGCCGGCTTTCGCCAACTCGTTCTTGAAAGTCGTCACAACGGAGACGGAATCGAACACCGCATCAACCGCGACACGCCGTTGGCCCGGTTCGCCGTCTGGCATATCTCCATCCAGCGTACTTGGCTCACCCTGCTTGCGCACACCAGCCAGCAATTCCTGCTCTTTCAGGGGAATTCCCAGTTTTTCGTAGGTGCGCAACAGTTCCGGATCAACTTCGTCAAGCGATTTCGGCCCCTCTGTGCCTTTCGGCGCGGCATAGTAGTAGAGGTCCTGAAAATCAATTTTTGGGAAGTTAACCTTGGCCCACTTCGGCTCGGTCATCGCTTGCCAGCGCTCAAAAGCCTGCAGCCGCCATTCCAGCATCCACGCCGGTTCGCCCTTCTTGTCCGAGATGAACCGGACCGTACTCTCATCGAGACCCTTGGGAGCCTTATCGGTCTCAATCTCGGTGGTGAAGCCGTACTTGTACTGATCGACGTCAATTTGCTTGACCTGATCGATCGTGTCCTGGACAGCTGGCATTTATTACTCCGGATCTTTCATTCTATTTCGAAACGTTTTGAGGGAGTTAGCAGTTTACGCGACAGCCCGGCTAGCAGTTGCCTGGAGGTCGCGAATTCTACTTAAGAATTGTTCTAAACTAGTCTCAGTCGTATTCCAACCCAGGCTGATGCGAACCGCCGAGCGCGAAATTGCTTGCGGCAATCCCATCGCCGCCAAGACATGGCTCGCACCCACTTTGCCCGAGCTGCAGGCCGATCCGGCACTGATCGCAATTCCCGCAAGGTCGAACTTTATGACCATCGTTTCCGCAAGTTCACCTGGAAAGGCGATGCACAGCGTATTCGGCAAACGATCGCCATTCGCGCCAATCACAACAGCATCCGGCACAATTGTCGAAATTTCTGCCTCAAGTTGATGGCGCATGGCGCTCAACCGCGGCACCACACCATCCAACTCTGCCTTCGCGGCAGCCGCCGCGGCACCAAATCCGGCAATCGCCGCCACGTTCTCCGTTCCAGCCCGGCGCCGTCGTTCCTGCCCACCACCCTGGATCAGAGCCGGCAGTTTAAAGCCATCACGGATAATTAAGGCGCCCATCCCCATCGGCCCGCCAATTTTGTGGCTGGACACACTCATCAGGTCGACGTCCATAGCATCAAAATCGATTGCCACGCGGCCGCACGCCTGCACCGCGTCGGTGTGAATGGATATTCCACGAGATCTGGCCAGGGCAGCGGCCGCGGCCATGTCTTGGCACACCCCCGTTTCATTGTTGGCCATCTGCAGCGCCAGCAACGCCCCGCCGAAGTGGCCATTCCGTGTCGGCGAGCCGCCCTTTTCCAGCGCTTGCAGATCGACAGCGCCCATTTGATCGACCGGCAAATCAATAACGCTCGCGCCCGAGCTGCGTGCCGGCGTGAGCACGGACTCATGCTCGACACCTGCCAAATAAACGGTATCCCAGCCCCCTGCGAGCGCTGCGCAGTTGGCCTCGGTCGCACCGCTCGTGAAAACAACATCCGCTGGCCGGCACCCAACCAATCCGGCAACGTGCTCGCGCGCATCCTCAACAAGCTGTCGTGCCGCCCGTCCTTCACCGTGCACAGACGAAGCGTTGCCATGCCGCTTCAAGGCAGCCAGCATGGCGGCTTCGGCCGTCGGGCGCAGCGGGGAAGTAGCGTTGTGATCGAGGTAAATGCGCGGGCTAGTCATGTGCTGTCACCGCCGCGCGCTCGGATTGCATGCTTGGGACCGTTGGTATGCGGTCACCGACAACATCTGCCAGCGATATGCCCGCGAGAAACCCGTGAATATGTTGGCCGAGCGACGACCAAAGTCCGTGCGTCAGGCAACGCGCTTCACCCACACAACCAGGCCCATCGGCCCCACTACACCGGGTCATTCGCGTCGGCTCTTCGACAGCTGTCAGAACATCAACAACAACAATCTCCGATGCTGGACGCGCCAGCCGGTAGCCGCCGCTGCGTCCGCGGACGCTCGCGACGAGGTTCGCATCGCGCAATTTGCCGAACAATTGCTCCAGATAGGCGATCGGCAAATGCTGCCGTGCGGCAATCTCCGACAGCGGAACAGCCCGGTCTCGGCCGTGCTGAGCGGCCTGATCGGCGATATCCGCCATCGCCATGACGGCATAGCGTCCTCGTGTATTCAATTCCACTTATCAGCTCTCTGGGTAAATCGCGGTTGCACGGCCAAACATCTGCGGCGTGCAATCGCGATCTGCATACTTGCAATCAGGACATCGGTTCGTGCTACAAGAGCCGCCACGCGCACCTGACGCTCGTCTCGATCGCTATATGTAAATCCCGACTGGACAAGTCAAGTTTAAATCGAAAAAATCGTCGCGCCGGTCACGCGATGCGCCGACATCGCTTGACCCGCGCGCGGCTGCATCTCAAATACAGCTCCTACCCCGGCCGCGCTCCAAGGCGCCGCCACAGCAAGGACATCTCAATGCCTGAACTGATCATCAATGGCCCTGCCGGGCGTCTTGAGGCGCGATATCATCATGAGAGCGCAAGCGACAGCCCGATCGCGATGATCCTGCATCCGCACCCGCAGTTCGGCGGCACCATGAACAATCAGGTCGTCTATCATCTCTATTACACATTCGTGGAGCGCGGCTTCTCCGTTCTGCGCTTCAATTTCCGCGGTGTCGGTCGCAGTCAGGGTTACTTTGACAACGGCCCCGGCGAGTTGTCCGATGCCGCCACCGCTTTGGATTGGCTGCAAATTGCCAAGCCTGACAGCCGCGCTTGCTGGATTGTCGGTGTCTCGTTCGGCACCTGGATCGCCATGCAACTGCTCATGCGCAGGCCTGAAATCGACAGCTTCATCTGCGTCGCACCCCCGGCCAATTTGTACGACTATTCGTTCCTGGCGCCGTGCCCCGCTTCCGGTCTCCTCGTTAACGGCGATCGTGATCGCGTTGTGCCGTCCGCATCTGTCGCCGAACTCGCCGTAAAGACCAAGGTCCAAAAAGGCATCATCCTGCAGCACGACATCATTCCGGATGCCAATCACTTCTTCGAAGGTGACCAACAAATGGCTGCGCTCCAGGAAAGCGTCGGCAGCTACGTTGACAAAACAATGGTCGACATCTTGGCGAGACGCAAAGACGACTAACTGGCACCTCAGAGCAAGCGCGAAGCGGCAATAGGACCAATCGAATTGTCGACGCCTTATGAACCAACCGACTAATCTTCGGTTGGTTCATCGCACAGCATCACGCGATCACTTCCCGCATTCCAGAGACATGACGCCTGACCCGGTCGCCCGCTACCGTGCAGGCGCACGGGCCAGTACACCGCCGGTTTGTTCTGTTGGAACACCCGTTGTCCCTGGAGCCGTGATCGACAAACCCCGCACGCTGCGCACACCAAGGTATGCCCAGGCCTCCGCCTCGACATCATCGCCGCGAAAACCGGCCTCTTCCGCCGTGCACACAACGCCATCTAGTCGTGCGCGCAGTCCGTCCATGATCGCCTGATTGTGACGCCCGCCGCCGCAAACAATCCAGCGCTCAGGCTCCTCCCTGGCATGCTCGACCGCCGCGGCAATCGTTTCAACCGTAAACGCCGCCAGCGTCGCCGCTCCATCTGCAACCGTTAGCGCAGCCAATTGATCCGCCGGAAAATGATTGCGATCAAGCGACTTGGGCGGTGGTGCCGCGAAATACGCATCACGCATAAGCGCTGCCAGAACTGTCTGGTCGGCCGAGCCAATTCCCGAATAGCGGCCATCCACGTCGAACGCATCGCCGGCGCGCGAATACACCCAGTCATCAAGCAGTGCGTTGCCAGGCCCCGTATCGAAGGCGGTCAACGCGCCGTGGCTGGCTACAAACGTTACATTGGCCACACCGCCAATATTGAGCACCGCCATCGGCCCTGCGCCGATCTGCGCGGCCATCGCACGATGATACATTGGTGCCAATGGTGCACCCTGACCGCCGGCCGCAACATCCGCGGCGCGCAGGTCATAAACAACATCAATCCCCGTTTCAGCTGCCAGTGCCGGCCCATCGCCAATCTGCACGGTTAGACCTTGTTCTGGACGATGGAGAACGGTTTGGCCATGAAATGCGATCAGATCAACGTCATCTGCCGAAACGCCCGCCAATTTCAAAAGCCCGGCAACGGCGTCCGCATGCCGTTCCGTCAACGCGCGCTCGACATCGCCAAGACAGCCAGGGCGTGCCTCTCTGCTGGTGATCCCGGCAGCATCATGCAACGCTTGACGCACGCGTTGACGAAAGGGCTCGTCGTATTTGGCAGAGAATGCCTCACGTCTCACGATGTGATCTTCGCCATCGGTCTCAATCAGCACGGCGTCAATACCGTCCATTGATGTGCCGCTCATGAGACCGATCGCCAACGACGGCTTGCTCACTGACTTCTTCATGTGCATGGTCCGCGCCGTTCCATTAGAATCGGGTCGAAAGTACAATATGGTGCTATCGCGCCGAAGCGAAACCCCAAGTTGCCGACCGAGGCCTCCATGTCAGAGATCGATATCAAGCCAAAATCCGACTTCCTGAAAACGATGATCGAGCGCGGTTTTGTCCACCAGTGCTCTGATTTTGCAGGCCTCGACGCGAAAGCCGCGAAAGGCGAACTGACCACGTACGTCGGCTATGATTGCACCGCGCCATCCCTCCACATTGGCTCGCTGATCTCGATTATGATGCTGCATTGGTTGCAGCAGACCGGCAACAAGCCGATCGCACTGATGGGCGGCGGCACCACCCGCGTTGGCGACCCGTCCGGCAAGGACGAGTCACGTCAACTCCGTCCGATCGAAGAAATCGAAGCCAACAAGAATGGCATCCAGCAGGTCTTCGCCAAGCTCATTAAATTTGGCGACGGTTCGAGCGACGCCGTCATGGTCGACAATGCCGAATGGCTCGCCAGCCTCAACTACATCGAGTTTCTGCGCGACGTCGGGCGTCACTTCTCCGTCAATCGCATGCTCACGATGGATTCGGCCCGCTTGCGCCTCGAGCGCGAACAGGAGCTGTCATTTATCGAGTTCAACTACATGCTGCTGCAGTCCTACGACTTCGTCGAGCTGGCGCGGCGCTACGGCTGTACGACCCAGATGGGCGGCTCCGACCAGTGGGGCAATATCGTGATGGGTATCGACCTCGGTCGACGCATGGGCACCGAACAGCTGTTCGCCCTCACTTGTCCACTTTTAACCACCGCGTCTGGCGCCAAAATGGGCAAGACCGCATCTGGCGCCGTGTGGCTCAACGCCGACCAGCTCTCGCCCTACGACTACTGGCAATACTGGCGCAACACCGAGGACGCTGACGTCGGCCGCTTCCTCAAACTGTTCACGACGCTGCCGCTTGATGAGGTCGCAAAACTAAACGCACTGGCAGGCGCCGAGATCAACGAAGCCAAGAAGGTTCTTGCAACCGCCGCAACGGCATTGATCCACGGACAGGCCGACGCCGACGAAGCCGCATCGACTGCCGCGCAGGCGTTCGAAGAAGGTGCTTCTGCGGCCGGCCTGCCGACCGTCACGGTCACGCGCGGCGATCTCGAAGCCGGCATCGGCGTACTCAGCGCATTCGTCACAGCCGGTCTCGCCGCATCCAATGGTGAGGCTCGCCGCCATATCAAGGGTGGCGCGTTGCGCATCAACGACGACGTGATCAAGGACGAAAAGAGTACCATAGCGCTAGCTCAACTCACCGGTGACGGCGTTGTGAAGCTGTCGATGGGCAAGAAAAGGCATGTACTGCTTAAGCCTGAAGATTAATGCTTCGACGGCAATGATTGGGCGCCGCTAATGGACGGATTGCGCGGTATCTCGCACAGCGACGCTATTTGTGTTCGCCGAAGACATCCCGTTGCCAATCTGACCGCGGCTTTCCGCCTGAGCCGGAAGGTCGTTGGGCTGGCGCCTGTGTAGGCCGGCCCCGCTTTGTCACTTCCAATGACGGATTGGAAATCTGGAATATTTCGCGAAAAATACCTGGTGCCATCAGCGACAGCGGATTGACCAGCATCTCAGGCTGGTTCATCGGGCCCCGCACGGCGAACTTCATGCCAAGCACGCCCTCTCCATTGGGTCCGGCGAGAATTTGACCGAGCCCGGGAATGACACCAAGCGCACCGTTCAAGCCTTGCAGCGGCACGTATGTCCCCGATAGATCAATGCGACGCGCGGCAAAGTCAGCTTTGCCTTCAATCGTCGCGCCAACCACAGGGCCGCGCAACTCAGCTCCCTGCAGAATGAACTGACCGTTACCGACAAAAAATGGCAATCGCATCCAGTCGAAGACCAATGCCTGAGCACTGTCTGATTGCGCCGCCCGTCTCGGTCGGATGCCGCCACTTGGCGCCCGTGCCAGTTCACCGACGACTTCGTCACCCAGTATCCTGAAATTCTTCACGAGCAAGACGCCTGACTTATCAGCGGCACCGCGACCATCCAGATCAACAACGAGCTCAAGTCGGCCCTGCTGAACGTTCGGATAGAAGCCAACCAAACGGAACGCCCGGCCGGCATCCTCGCTGAAAGCATGCAATTCGCGGCGTTTTTGTTTGCCAGGGATCACCGCAGCCTTGAGCAGTGCATTGCCGGCAAGCCGGCCTTCCAGTTGTAGTTTTTGGATTTCACCTTTCCGCTTCGAAATCGAGATACGGACATTGCTGAGCCTCGAATTCCAGAAACCAAGAACGGTGGTGATTTCCGCCTCAAGGTCGACACCCATTTGCTGTGCCCGCGGCACCTTTGGCAGGCGCGCTGCCCGCCCCGTATCAAACAGCGAGCGAAACAACGATCGGCCTTCAAAAGTCTGCCCACGAACGACGACTTGCCAGACATTGTTGCGCTGCAGCTTGCCGCGCATGTTGAGGCGGGTGACCCGGTCGATCGAAAACAGAGGTAGGTCGAATGCCTGAAGTCCGTAGGCTGCATTGAGCATTGCTCGACCTTGGATCGCAATGCCGTCTCCGACCACACGCAGATTACTCAGTTCGAACGGGTGTTTCTTCCCCGGCACAACATCAAACTCAAGCTGCGTTAGTCGCCCCTTTGGCTTTAACCAGGCAAGACTGTCAATCGCGATCGCCGCGCGTGTCAGATTTGCGCGCACTTTGGAGCCAAAACCACCACCTGTGCGCGGGATCAAACTGATATCAACATCAACGATACCGCTCAGAATATGGTTGACCTTGATCCCGAGCTTCTGTCGATCCCCTTCGTCCAAACTCGTCACCAACCGCACCGGCGGTTGGCTTTCCAGCGGCGCGTCGAGAATGTATTGCCAGGCAAGCTTGGTGGCTACTCCCGCAATCAGCATCTCGCCATCGGCATTGAGCGACTTTGCAGCAAGATTGAGGTCGATCACACCTCCGGCAATATCATGGCGTCCAATGATGTCGGTGACCCGAAGATCCTTGATCTGGACTTGACCTGTCACGACCTCTCGTGCGGCAGCTGCATCATCGAGTGGCACAACAACGTTCAATTGGCCATCCAGCGATCCCGAAGCCTTCTTTTCTAGAACGGCATACACGTCCGCCGGAATACCGGCCCTACGCGGCAAATTCGAAAGAGCGGTCATTCCATCACGCAGTTTTCCGCGCAATTTGAACTGCAGGTTTCCAACCGAGCGTACTTTGGAATGGAGCGGTGCGTTGAACCGGATCTGCCGTAATCCAAGTGAGCGATTGTTCGGCAATGGCATCATCGCGCCTGGCGCATTCACCGTCAGTCGATCACCGCTCAGCTCAACCAGCACCTTCTCTGCAAAGATCGGCCGATCACCGATCACCGGCTTCAATTGTACATCCCGGCCGCGCAGCACCAAATTCCGGACGTGTGTCTGGCCGCTCGACGTCACAGTGAACCGACCTCCTGCCAGCCGGCCACCGAGTATATTGTTGCGCACCCAGACATGCGCAGTTGGCGCCGTAGCCGCCGGCCAAAGATAGGCCAGCGCATTCATGGGCGCCGGTCCGATCCGCCCTTCAATCGCAACCCGCGCCCCAGTCACCGAACCGTTGACTAAAACACTGCCGCCGGCAACCGCAAGGATTGCCTTATCGATCTGCAAATGTCCTTTGCCCGGATCAACACTGCCTGCCGCTGACCAACGTTCAATTGGCTGACGCACCCCGGCGCCGGCATGACTGACCAAATGTCCACGCTTTGAAAAAAGGTCAAACGCCCAACCATCTTCGGTTGATCTGGAAACTCTGGTCGGTGCAAACGCACCGATCACAACAATTTCGTTGCCACCGCCCCAGCTCAACGTCGACGGTCGAACCGTGATCGCCGGCGATTTTTCATCGAACTGAAGCGCAACCCGGCCATGATCGAGTTGCACTGGGGCAATCCCGTCCGCCATGTCGATGGTACCTCGACCAAATTCCATGGTCACCGATCCATCAATAACATCGCCAGTGTCTCGCAGGTTGAACTTGGCTTCCGCCGAAAGCCCTGCGTTGACCCGCGTCAGGCCGGCAAATGCCGGCACGATACGCGCCAGCGTTGAAGGGCGCAGATCGCGCACCGACGTTCTCAACTCCACAGCACGCGTTGAGGCCAGCGATTCCGCGTTCAGCGCAAAAACTATATTCTGCCCCTCCGACTCAGCCAGTGTGGCAAGGCCTGAAACGACACTTCGGTCAGCAAGGTGCTTGATATGGATGTCGCCGCTTGGAACGCCCCAACGACTTCTTCGACCGCCGTAATCCAGCTCAATCAAGGCATTTCGCACGCCGATCGTGTCCAGCGAGCGGCCTGACGCCGGTCCTGTTCGCATCTCACTCAATAATCTTGCAATCGTCCGCAACACCGTGATGCTTGCCGCGCCGTCCAGGCTGCCAACTTCACCATCTCGCGGTGATGGTTGCTGCCGCTCCGAATCGCTCGACGCTCGATCGGTAGCCGCCGCGCTCTGCGGTCCATCATCGGTTCGTTTCGGATTGCGCGAGAACGACAACGACAGTCCGTTCGTGTCAGAATAGGCAAGTCGCATCCGGGGGCGGATCAAGACAATGCCAGTTGGAATCACAACGCCGCGCAACAAGGCGGTCCGATCAATCTGCATCGACGCCAGTGGCGCCTGAGCCACCACGACATCCGTGTGATCGCGCACACGAACATCCGTTAGCCGAAACGCACCGCCGTCACCTGCAAGGCTGAGCACAACATCGCTGACATCGACTTTCAGCCCTCCGAGCTTCTGCGCAATCTGGCGCTCGATCGCAGGCTTGAGATACGACAACGACACCGGACCGTTAGCAAGGCGTACGTAGAGCACGCCGATGCCAATCGCCACCAACAGAAAAACCGGCGCCAAAACCAGGCCAAACCCGACGGCAATCCCGCGCACGCGTCGTAGCCAGCGCCAAGCCACCGTCGGCGCGACGCTGCGGTCAGCTCCGCCTGTGTAGGCATCGTTGCGATTGCGCTTGTTTGCGGCCATTGCCCTGCAAGTTACCCGATCATGAATTGGCGTGCGCGTTTCGGCTTCAGGTATCAGCCGTTACCACACTGGTGAATGATCAAGCGCAAATACGGTGGCAACACCGCAACAGCACTCGGTCGCGACAAACCACAACAAAGGCAATTCCCAGCATGACGGCTCCATCATCTAAAGCGCTTGCCCGCAACTCGATATTGACCAATCATCGCAGTCGTACTGGTGATCGTGCTTTACCGCGCCAATTCAGCTAAAACCACAAGCAAATTAGCGCTTTGAACGCACGCCGCGCATCGCCATAGATTTACACACTCCACAGGCTCTCACCTGGTCACCCTGCCCAGGTCAGAAGATGGCCCGAATAAAGTCCAAAGAAAGGCATATGAACGATGGTCGAAGAAGGTAAGAAGGCGCCGGATTTTACCCTACCCGGCGACGGCGGCGAGAAGATTAAGCTGTCTGCGCTGAAAGGCAGCCCCGTTGTCCTTTATTTCTACCCGAAAGACGACACTCCAGGGTGTACCAAAGAGGCGATCGCGTTTTCCGGCCTGATCAAGGATTTCGAGAAGCTCGACACAGCCATCATTGGTGTTTCACCAGACGGTGTCGCGGCTCACGATAAGTTCATTGCAAAACACGAGCTCAGTGTTCGTCTGGCTGCCGACGAAGACAAGAAGGTTGTCGAGAAATATGGCGTCTGGGTCGAAAAATCGATGTACGGACGCAAGTATATGGGCGTCGAACGCTCGACCTTTCTCATCGATGCGAAAGGTAAGATCGCCAGGGTATGGCGTAAGGTCAAAGTCCCAGGCCATGCCGAAGCTGTTCTTGAAGCTGTCAAAGAGCTTGCTTGAAGATCACCATGCAGCCCACACAAGACGCCATCGGTGACCTTGAACGCCAATCATTGGAGGATCTGCTCGGCCGCATACCGACCCTCGCCGACGCCGCTTTCGCCATCGTCACAACCGATGTGCTCGACCGCAAAGTCACGTTGGCGCATGCAACAGCCAAAGCGTGGTATGCGCGCCATCTCAATCTAGCAACCCGCTCGCATCGCCTTGAGATGCCGGATCACCCCGGCCGCCCATGCCGGCCAGAATTGCGCCCGCCACGCGACATGCCTCGTCGTTCGGCTGGCGGAGCTCGCGGCCGCTACGCTCTGTTGCACGCACTTGCCCATATCGAACTGAACGCGATCGACATGACATGGGACCTGGTCGCACGCTTCGCACAAGAAGCGATGCCGCGTGCTTTCTTTGACGATTGGGTGCAGGTCGGGCTCGAAGAAGCCAAGCACTTCAGCCTTCTGTCACAACGCCTCAAGGATCTCGGCGGCAGCTATGGTGATCTCCCCGCGCATGACGGCTTGTGGCAGGCGGCGCACGCCACCGGTCACGACCTCCTCGCTCGCCTCGCGATCGTACCTCTCATCCTGGAGGCGCGCGGCCTTGATGTGACACCGACCATGATTGAGAATCTGGAAAAGGCCGGTGACGTTGACTCGGCAGGCATTATCAAAATCATCTATCGCGATGAAAAGCGACACGTCGCCTTCGGGATGAAATGGTTCCGCTTCTTGTGTGAACGTTCCGGCCTTCCCATCGAAACGACGTTTCATCAGCTTGTCCGTGAGCACTTTCGTGGCCCGCTAAAACCACCCTTCAACGAATCCGCTCGATCGGAGGCCGGCCTCACACCAGGCTTTTACAAACCCCTGACCGCATTCGGCGCACCACCCTGACCCAATGCGCACGAATACCGAGCGATCACGCAGAACCCAAACAAACCGTGAGTTGCATGAGCGCATCACGTCATGAAGGATCGCGCACATCATTGTGTGGCAAAGTTGCAATCCACCTCACAGCCTTGCTGTGCTTTTGAGCCTAAGTATTGGTTATCTAAGCAAAAAGAACTCAGACACGCGAAAAGCGCTTTGCGTGACCGGCAAACCGTAAGCCAGCCAAATGCCAGCCTGGCGTGATTGAAACGTATCTACTGGCTTCAAAACATGTGCTAAGAGCAAACGGATGCCGCTTGCGCCTTGTCAGCCGAAAAGCAGGGAAGATCAGCGCACAAAGAGATGTGATGGCCGGCCAGCAAGCGAGGATCGCCTTCTCGTTACTCTGGCACGTGTGATTGCCAGCGGTAGCAGGTTCGCGTTCCGGCAAACGATGATCATACTATCCATCTGATCTCGGCGACACGAAAGGTCTGTAATGTTATCGAATTTCACGTCCAAAAAGTCGGATAAGGAAGCAGTATCAGTGAACACCACCGCCAGAGCGAATACCTTGCCGCCAACGACCACCCCGTCCGGTCAGGCGCCCATGCCTCCACGCGCCACAGTCGGTCGCGCCGGAGAGCGTAATACACCTTCGATTATCGGCCCCGACCTGACCATCATGGGAAATCTCCTCTCTGCCGGCGAAGTACAGGTCGACGGCGAGGTGCAAGGTGATCTGCACGGAACCCATGTTGTGGTTGGCGAGAAAGCGCGGATCACAGGGGGCATTATGGCCCAGGAAATCGTGGTCCGCGGACACGTCATGGGCTCGATTCGCGGCAACAAGGTCATGCTGCAGGCGTCCAGTCACGTTGAAGGCGATGTCCACCACCAATCGCTCGCCATCGAGCAGGGCGCGTACTTCGAAGGCAAGTCACGTCGCGCAGAGGATCCTCTGGCGGATGTCGTACGCCCACAAGCTGATGCCACACAGCACGCTCCAGCCAATGAAAACAACGGTATGTGACCAACGACCTTGGAACTGGTCCAGGCTGATTTCCAACGAAAAACAGCAGACGCCGTTCGAGCCTCAAACTGCGATCGGCGCATCCGTCAGCACCAGCCGCGTCGCACCGTAGTCTGCGATCAGCGGCTCGAACGCACGTTCATGACATGTCAGGACAATGATCTGCTGGCGCGTAGCCGCGTCTGCTAGCGTTTCGAACAGCAAGCTGAGCCGCGCGTCATCGCTAAACACCAACGGGTCGTCGAGGATCACTGGAACCGCTTCGTGGGAGGCTTCCGCAAGCAGGTCTGCGTAGGCCAATCGCGCCAAAACCGCGAGTTGTTCACGCGTTCCAGCACTGATCCGGTCAGTCGCTTCCATCTGGCCACCGCGCTGCACACCATCCACCGTCAGTCCGGCAGATAGCGGGATAGACACATCCGACCAAATACGCGTCGCGAGATCCGCCATGCGCTGCGCCAAAGGCCGCGCGATCGCGTCGCGCCGCTTCGAAGTCTCAATCTCAAGCTCACTGGACAGCAGTCGCAACGCTGCAATGGTACGCTGGACATCTTGCAGACGCGCGCTGATCTCGGACAGTCGATCTTCCAGCTCAGGCACCTGATTGCCGGTTCCATCTTCGAAGTCACGCGACAACATGCCTTCGATATGCCGCATCTCTTGACGCACCTCGACAAGCCGTTCTTCTCGCCGAGCAATGTCAGTCTGCTGCGTCTGGATCTCAGCTTCCAGTTCCATCAAACCAGCCTGCGGCAGGGCAACTTCCTGGACCGCGACCCGGTCTCGCACAGCCGAGTTCAACTCTTCCAAGGCAGCCGCCACCTGCACGACAAGCTCACCGCGTTGATCTGGCGTATCGACCGCCTGCGCATACTTCAGGTCGAGCTCATCGTATCGCGTCCGCCGTACGCGCAGCTCAGCGGCAATGGCAGCCCGGCGCTGATCAAACTCTGACTTCTCCGTCTTCAGTCGATCAAGTACCGCTGTTGCTTCAGTCCGCTCAGCTATCGCAACTGCCAGCATACCTTCCAGGACGTCGATGCGCTCCGGCAAAGGCGTGCCAGGCGCCTGCTCGGCCGGAACGTCAGGTACCTCGGCATCTAGCGCTATTAATCGCTCCACTTCGCTGACAAGACGCTTGCCACCGTCCGGCGCCAGCCCTTCGCGTTCCGACAGCAGCTTTTGGCGCATATTGCGCAAGGTGGTACGACGCTGTTCACGGCATTCCGCATCCGCTAAGTCGGTCGCTCCCATCACAGCAAGGCTATCCGCGAACAGAGCGTCCGCATCCCTCAGTTCGTCTGATAACGCCTCAAGGGTCTCACGCGTGCCTGGGATGACCTCAATGCGCCCGATCCCTTCCACATCGATCGATAGCGGACCGCTTGCCAACAAATCCATGCCGTCGATGACATCGACGCCGTCCACGCGAAACCCTGTGGTTTGGTCAGCATCGTACGCAAAACGCACGCGCGGCGCGCTGGCTTCCTGGCGCGCACGGGCCTGTTCCAATCGCAACGCCGAATTGCGCAGGTCTGCAAACGTCGCATCCGGCCAATCAAGCCCAGCCAGTTCCCGGTCGACATCATCAACGTCGTTCATGATCGCCGCAAGGCGTTCGCGCTGCCCCGTCAATTGGCGCAACCGCTCCTGCCGCTGCACCGACGCCTCCGCGCGGCGCCATTGATCGAGTTGCCCGCGCACCATCTCCTCGCGATCCACGCTGGCCGATACCGCTTTGTCGGTTGCAGCCATTTCCACGTCAATCGCTTCCAGACGCACCGCGATGCCTGACAATTCATCATTCGCAGCCGTCATTGCCGCCGCAATTTCGTCCCGTTCGCTTAACCCTTCATCATAGGCCGCAAGTGTCGCAACACGCTGCTTGTGCTGATTGTCCAAAAAAGCGACGCGCTCATTGAGCTGCCGGAGACGGCGCTGCGCCTCTTGAGCGGCCCGCAACCGCGCTTCACGCCCCGCCAGAAGGGTTTGACCTGCCGCAAGCGCTTCTTTGTCCGAAAGCTTCGCAGCAGTGCCCTGCAATTCAGCCAATCGATCCAGACGCTCTTGCGCATCGTGCACCCGTTGCCGCGCGGCCGCCAGCGCCGTCGTGACCTCGTCATGCTCGACAATGAGTTTATGATAGCTGCTGTTCTTGCGCGCCTTACCTGTTTTTTCCGTCACCAACTGGCTGAGTTCTGACTTGACAGATGCCAACACCGCCTGCGCGCGCCCGACACCTGCCGTGCTATCGGCCTGCGCCGCCAGCAGTTGGCCAAGCGAGCGGCGCACACCGTCATCGATCACCGGTACTTCCATTCCGGCACCTTGCCCCACCCACAACAGCGGCAATGCCGTAGCAAGGCCGGCACGTCCTCCAAGCAACTCAGCAAGGCGGTTCTCTGCGTCCGCACCCTGGTGCTGTTCGGCACCATCACGCCGCTGCAACAGCGCCCTGTGAGCCGACAGAAAGCGCTTTTCAAGGCGCCAATCTTGACCGCCCAGCTCGAACGCGCAGGCGACAAACGGCGCGCCGCCCGCATAGGGTCGAAGGTCCCGGACCGCTTGGCGGGTCGTGCGATGTTGTTCCGTGAAGAGCGCGGTGAGGCCCTGCAGCAAGGTCGATTTGCCCAACTCATTGGCCCCAGCCAAGACGTTGAGCCCCGGCCCGACACCGTTGATCCGCGTGGGCTTGGAAAACGTGCCAACCTGTTCAAGTTCAATCGCTTCGAGTCGCATCAGGCGGAATCCTCGGCGGCACGACACAGACCGGCGAGCATGAGCAACGCTTCATGCGCAATCACAGCGTCCGGCCCCTCGGCGGCAGCCTGAGCCGCCAGCCGGGCGCCGACCGTTGCCAGCAGTGGCTCACCAAACATCCCGGGGTCCAACTCCCGGCTGTCGACGTTCAGCTGCGAGAAGTCAGCCTCCAGGTAAAATATCTGGTCCTTGAGCCGCTCGATCCGATCCCGTAACTCAAACTCGCCATCCAAAGTCGCTCGACCGCGAAGATCAAGCCGGAGCAACAGATCCGCGGCATCCGACCCGGCATCCGCAACGCGACGTTCAACACCTTCCAGATTGGCAAGGACGTCGCCACTCAACACCTCGCGTTGCCAACGGTATTGCGCCAACCAATGCCGCTCTACAACGGGTTCGGTACCAGGACCTGAGATCTGGACGCTCAATGCGTATCCAGGCTCGTTATCTGGAAATTGTTCCGGTTCTGGCGTTCCCGCATACCAGGCCTTCGGCCCAACCTGGCGTACACCATGCCAATCGCCCAGCGCCAGATAATCAAGATCAGCGCTCACTGCGCGATCCGGCGAAATCAACACGCTCGCCTCACCAGCGCTACCAAACCCCTGGACGGCACCGTGCGCGAGCCCGATCCGGATCGTTCCAACCGTACGATCCCGATCCATCATCCAGGCAGTGGGGTCATGCGCAATCGCACGCGCCCGCAACGGTGCGGTCAGCAGATCGACATCCGTCGCCAAATGAGTAAGCCCCGCCTCGTGATGAACCACAATATGATCACCATCAACCAACCTCGCGAAACGCTGCCAAATGCCATTGGCAACCGACGGATCATGGTTTCCCGGCAAGAAATGCCATGACAAATCCGCAAAATGTCCCAGCCGCGCGGCAAGCTTGCGCAAGACGTCGTCACCGACCAGCGGCCCGTCAAAGACGTCGCCGGCCACCAAGACAGAATTCGACCCGGTTTGCCGCGCCAAGGTGCCGACCCGGTCCACAATCCGCATGCGCGCATCTCGCAGCAACGGAGCGATTTCCGCATCGAACCGGCCGAACGATTTGGCAAGGTGCCAGTCACCGGTATGTATGAATTGAAAAGCCATAACCTCTCGTATTTAGCACGAGTCGAACAAACACGATGTTCTTTTTTTGTTCCGATTGCTGAGTTCAATGACGAGCAGCCGCTTCCGGGCGCCGGACCGCGACATCTCTGTCTGGAAATCAGCGACCGGCTTGCCTTGGGGCAACACTTTTGAGACGGTGCGCGTCGCGAAATTTCACCATTCCGGAGCATGATGACCGTGGCGACAGACGTCGAAACAATGATTATCGGCGCAGGCGTCGTAGGCCTCGCGATAGCACGCTCACTCGCAATGGCCGGCCAAGAGGTGATGGTTGCCGAGCGCCACGATATTATCGGATCGGAAACCAGTTCACGAAACAGCGAGGTCATCCACGCCGGCATCTACTATCCGAAAGATAGTCTGCGGGCGAAATACTGCGTCGACGGAAAACATAACCTCTACCGGTTCTGCGCAGAAAACGGTGTCGATCACTCTCGGTGCGAGAAGCTCATCGTAGCGGCCAATGAAGAACAGCTTGAGCGCCTCGACGCCATCAAGGCAACCGCCGCTGCCAACGGCGTAGACGACTTACGTCGGCTGTCCGCTGCTGAAGCTATGCAGCTTGAACCGGCCGTATTCTGCACCGGTGCCCTGCTATCGCCATCGACCGGGCTGGTTGACAGTCATGGCTTTATGCTCGCTCTCGAAGGCCATGCCGAAGCGCACGGCGGTCAAATCGCCCTGCAAACCGACATCACCGCAATCGACGCGCGCGCCGACGGCACTTATGCCCTCACGATCGGCGAAGCGGACATTGTTACGGCAAAAAACGTCGTTATCTCGGGTGGTCTGCACGCATCAAAACTGGCCCGGACGATCCACTATGCCGGCAATTATCGCCCGCCGGAAACCTATTATGCGGTCGGACAGTACTATGCACTTTCCGGCCCTTCCCCGTTTCGGCGGCACATCTACCCGATGCCAGACGGCGCCTGGCTCGGCCTTCACGCAACTGTCGACCTTGGCAATCGCTGCAAATTCGGTCCCGACATCGAATGGATCCCGGAAATCGACTACACGTTCAAACCGGAAAAACTCGATAAATTTCTCGACTTCATCCGGATGTATTATCCAGACCTTGACGACTCACGCCTGCACCCCGACTACACCGGCATTCGCCCGAAACTATATCGCGAAGGCGAGCCTGTTCCGGACTTTCGTATCGACACGCCGGCGGAACACGGTCTGCCCGGCCTTGTAATGCTGTTTGGCATCGAGAGCCCCGGCCTCACCGCCGCCCTCGCGATCGGTGACGCCGTTGCCGAAATCTACACGCAAGCATAGTCCGCATCTGTGCGGCCACGCCTTCTCGACCGAACGACCGAGAAGGAATTGGCAAGTCAGCCTCTAGCTGCGATGCCCGGTATCGAGTTTCTGCTCCAAATAACGGCTGTACTGCGCCATGGCAAAACACATAATGAAGTAGATGATCGCAGCGAACACCAGCCCTTCAACATAGAACGAGCGCCATGTCGTATCGTTGGAGGCAAGCCGGACCGCACCGAGAAAATCGAACATCGAAATAATAATGATCAAGGTGGTGTCTTTGAACAAGCCAATGAACGTGTTCATGATCGGAGGAATAACCAGCTTCAGGGCCTGCGGGAGCACAATGAGCGACGTTTTCTGCCAATAGGACATTCCCATCGCATCGGCCGCTTCAAACTGCCCTTTCGGCAGCGCCTGCAAACCACCGCGGATCACTTCGGCAACATAGGCTGCCGAGAACAGCGTGAACCCGATCAGCGCGCGCAGCAGCTTGTTGAAGTTCACACCTTCCGGCGTGAACAGCGGAATCATCAGGCTCGCCATGAACAGAATCGTAATCAGTGGCACGCCACGAATGATCTCGATAAATCCGATGCACAATGTCTTGACGATCGGCAGATCGGAGCGCCGCCCCAACGCCAACACGACAGCCAGCGGAAACGAAAACACGATGCCGGTAACGGCGATGATCAGCGTAACGGGCAGGCCGCCCCACTTACTGGTCTCGACAAACGAAAGCCCCAAAAAGCCGCCTTGCATCAGAATGAACATCGCCGGGATCGCAATCACCCAGGCGACGATCAGGCCGCGGCCCCAGAACGTGGAATTAACGCTGACACCGATCATGGCGAACAACAGCACCATCATGACGGTAGGGCGCCACAACTCAGCCTGCGGATAAAGACCATAAACGAAAACGTAGATTTTTTCGGTGACGAAATCCCAGCAAGCACCCGCCGCCACGCGACACGCTTCGGCATCGGGTGCGAACGTGTACCCCCACCAACTATCACTGGACGGCTTGATGGTCAGGACGGCATCGCCAATCGTCCACGAATACACCAGCGGCAGTACGTAGGCGAGAAACGCCAACAGCACCAAGGTCGTAATCGTATTGCTCACGCCATTGAATAGATTGTTGCGCACCCACGCGACCGGGCCAACAACTGTGCTTGGTGGACGAACTGCTTCAGCCATGACCTTATCTCTCCACCAACTGAATGCGCGCGTTGTACCAGTTCATCAAAAGCGATGTCGCGATACTCGTGGTCAGGTAAACGATCATCATGATCAGAATCGCTTCAGGCGCCTGTCCGGTTTGGTTCAACGTCGTATTCGAGACATTGACGAGGTCCGGATAACCGACCGCGACAGCCAGTGAGCTATTCTTGGTGAGGTTCAAATACTGACTGGTTAGCGGCGGTATGATCACGCGCAGCGCCTGCGGCAGGATCACCTTGCGCATGATGACGCTTTCCTTGAGGCCGATCGCGCGTCCCGCCTCGATCTGCCCTTTCGGTACCGCCAGAATGCCTGATCGCACAATCTCGGCAATAAATGCTGACGTATAGATCGTCAGCCCAAACAGCACGGCGAGGAACTCCGGCGTCATCGTCATGCCTCCGGACACCCGGAACCGGCCGATATTTGGATAGCTGACGGTTGTCGGAGCCCCCATCACCAACCAGCCGATAAACGTACACACAGCGAGCACGCCGATGCCTGCCCAGAACGCTGGGAACTGTTCGCCCGTTGCATCCATACGCTGTTTCGCCCAACGCGCCAGGAGCCAGGCCCCGATGACGCCGACAATGAGGCCAATCAGGGCGCCCATCCAACCGATATGCGCTTCAAACGTTGGTAGGAAAATACCGCGGCGGGTCAGGTAGATCGAACCCAGCAACGGCTGCGGGCCATTCTCCGCGAGAAAATCGCGCGGGATGGGCAAAAACCGCTCATTGATAATCAGCGTGTGCCACAAGATAATCTGCAGCAGCACCGGAATATTGCGCAGAAAATTGATGTAGACGCTCGTCATTTTCGCGACAAGCCAATTGCGCGACAGCGATGCGACGCCGATCGAAATACCAATCAACGTCGCAATCACAACGCCGACAATCGCGACAGCAGCCGTATTCAAAAAACCAACAAGTATCGCGCGGGAATAAGTCGATGCCGGACTATATTCGATCCAGGATTCGCCGATACCGAAACCAGCCTCCCGGCTGAGGTACTCAAACCCGGTCTTGATGCTCTGGCGCTCTAGGTTCGCCACCATATTGGAGTACAGGTAATAGCCAATACCGACGACAATCGCCAACACCACGACTTGCCAGACAACGCCTTGGACTTCCTTGTCGTAGATGCTGCGCGTGCGTTTCGGCGGTCCGGCGCCAACTGCTGCATCAACCATCCGGTATCTCTCCCATCGCCTAGCCTTCCAGGCCGGGTGCCGCCAGAGCCGGCGCCACGTCTGGAGTATTCTTCAAGCGTGCAGCAAACCTCGCGTTCGCTGAAACGAATGACCACGCCTGTCAAACTCAGGTGCAGATAAAGAAACCGCGCCGAAAGTGATTTCGGCGCGGTGGACTTTTGCCTATTTAGCGGACCGGCGGGGCGTACATTACGCCGCCTTTGCTCCAAAGCTTGTTGACGCCGCGAGGCAGGCCGAGTGCCGGGATGTTGCGCTCCCAGATTTCACCGTAATTGCCAACCGCCTTGATCGCGTTCATCGCCCAGGCTTCGTCAAGACCGAGTGCCTTGCCCATGCCGGGAGTCGAACCGAGCAGCCGCTTAACGCCTGGATTCTTCGACTCAGTCGCCATCTTGGCGGCGTTTGCAGCCGTGACACCGTACTCTTCCGCTTCAATCGTCGCGAAGATCACCCACTTGACCACGTCAAGGAACTGGTCATCGCCATGACGGACGACCGGACCAAGTGGCTCTTTCGAAATGATTTCCGGCAGGATGACATAGTCATCGCTCTTGCCCTTGGGCGCATCGTTCTTGCGCACGGAGGCCAGACCGGATGCATCGGTCGTGTAGACATCGCAACGGCCAGAGAAGAAGGCCGCGTTCACCTCTTGAAGGCTTTCGATAACAACAGGTGTAAACTTCATGTTGTTGGCGCGGAAATAGTCCGCAAGGTTCAACTCAGTCGTCGTGCCTGGCTGTACACAAACAGTTGCACCATCGAGTTCCTTCGCACTTTTGACGCCGATTTTCTTTGGCACCATGAAACCCTGGCCGTCATAGTACGTCACGGCTGTGAAGTTGAGGCCAAGCGCCGTGTCACGGGTCAGTGTCCAGGTCGTATTTCGCGACAGCATATCGACTTCGCCGGACTGCAGGGCGGTGAAGCGTTGCTGGGCCGTCAAGGCCTGAAACTTGACTTTACTGGCGTCGCCCAGAATAGCAGCGGCAACCGCCTTACAGTAATCAACGTCAAGGCCGGTCCACTTGCCGGCCGAGTCGGGCACGGAAAAGCCGCCGAGACCGGTGCTCACGCCGCAAACCAACTCGCCGCGCGCCTTAATCGCCTCGACGGTTTTTTGCGCATACGCCGAGGTACTCGCCATCAACACTGCGGCGGCTGATACGACCGCCAATTTCACGCTTGATTTCATACCGATTTTCTCCCTTCGGTTTTGCATTTCCCTGATAATCACGCACGAACCGGTCTGATTGCCGATTGCCGCTGCGTAACATCAAAGCTCCATTAATGATTGAGGATCTGACTGAGAAACAGCTTGGTCCGATCCGACTTGGGGTTGTTGAAGAATTCTTCCGGTGCGCCCTGCTCGACGATCTCACCCTGATCCATGAAGATCA
>JAGDYV010000129.1:0-16693 GCA_049116495.1 Hyphomicrobiaceae bacterium
CCCCGATCTCGACCATATCGATGACCGGAATGGAGATCGGCATCCCCGACCCCTTCTTGAAGCGGTACGTACGTGCGACTTCAAACACACGGCTTGTCTTCGGCGTCTGTTCTTTGATAAGGCAGATTTTCGCAGTCGTTCCACCCATATCGAACGAGAGTACTTTGTCGAGGCCATAGCGCGCGGCAATGTTCGCGGCAAACACGGCGCCGCCGGCCGGTCCCGATTCAACCAGCCGCACCGGAAAATCAGCAGCATTCTCGAGCGAAATGATTCCGCCTCCCGAGTGCATCAAAAACACAGGGCAGTCGATCCCCTCATCGTTCAAGCGGCCCTTGAGCCGGACGAGATACGATTTCATCAATGGTTTGATGTATGCATTCGCAACGGTCGTGTTGAACCTCTCGTACTCGCGCATCTGTGGCGAGACTTCGCTCGACAGCGACACCATCACATCTGGAAGCTTCTCGGCGAGCACCTCGCGAACCAATTCTTCATGCGCCGCGTTTGCATAAGCATGGATGAACCCGACGGCAACGCTCTCATAACCCGCCTGCGCGATTGTCTCGGCAAGCGCTACAATCTCACCGCGATCGAGCGGGATAAGGACATTGCCGGAGGCATCAAGACGCTCGCTCAACACATACCGCTGCTGTCTTGGCAGCAGTGGATCTGGCAGTTTGAGATTGAGGTCATACTGTTCGAACCGGGACTCGGTTCGCATTTCGATAACATCGCGGAAGCCTTTTGTCGTAATGAGAGCCGTCTTGGCTCCACGCCGCTCAATAAGGGCATTTGTTGCGAGGGTCGTACCGTGAATGATCTGCCCGACATCCGAAAGCGTGACGTTGGCTTTGGCGCTGACCTGCTTGATGCCGTCAATAATGGCATCTTCCGGTGCGCCATAGGTCGTCAGTACCTTGGCTGAGTACTGCGCATCACCGTCTTCCAGCACGACGTCCGTGAACGTGCCACCAATATCAACGCCTAAGCGGATGGACGCTTGTCCCATTGCTCCAAACCTCCCAAAACCTCATCAGTCCTGAGCCTAAGCAAGTCGCTCCATCAAATCCAATTATTTTATTCTATCAATACAATCACAAATTATTATTCTATGCGAGCGGGCGAGAGGCGTAAGCCAACGCCACTTCTCGTGCCAGTTCAGCTGCCTCTCGAACGAAGCTCAGGGACTTATCAGCATCGTAGCGTGCAAAAAAGTGGAGCGGCTCTGGGACCCACGGGTAATTGAGCTTTATCAACCCTCCGTTCGACAGCTCATCCTCGATCATAGCCTCGGGTAACGCGGCGACGCCCATACCCTCTGTTGTCATGTGAAGGCAAGGCGCGATATTGCTGGTCGGCACGAGCTTGCCGGTTGATATGACGTGCCGTTCGAAATGGGCCGCAACGTCATCGAAGGATTTTGTGCCGCGAGAGTGAGCCAAAATCGGATGCTGCAACAGCAGATCAATTCCGATGCGCTTCTTGGACGGCAATCCCAAACTTGGCGAGGCGACCCAAACAGTTGGGTATTTTCCGAGATCCTCGTTTCCTGTCGTCGGGCGCTCGAACGGACCGTTTTGAAACGCAAGGTCGAGCGATCGTGCAGTAAGTTCTTTCGTGAGGTTTAGAGAAATGTCGACCGTTAATTCGACACTGAGGTTCGGTAAGCGTTCCCTGAGGCGTTTCAAAAAATCACGTAGCCAGGTGTTGACGACCAACTCCGTCACGCCGAGCCGCAGCGGACCGTCTATGAGCGACTTCTCTTCAGAAGCAACGATCAGCCTGTCCACTGCATGCAAAACAGATCGCGCGTGCCCAAGCAACTCCTGCCCCTTGTGAGTCAAACGGACCGAGCCAGCATCGCGCTCCATCAGCGCCACGTTCATTGCTGCTTCCAGCGATGAGATCCGCGCAGAGATGTTGGGCTGGGTTGTGTTCAGCCGGTCGGCGGCTTTTCTGAAGCTGCCAAGATCGGCAACCCAGACAAACGCTTCCAGCTGTTTCAGGTTGAGGCCCAATTTATGGCTCCGATTGCGGACGAATCCGAACGCCCCAGGTTAAACTGCGGCAAGGCGGCGGGCTACAGTGAGAGGTGCGTGCATGAAATTTCCTGCTCAATTTCGTGAAAACCTCCTTGCAGACTATTCGGCTTAATAGTCGTCTTGTCACTGTTCATGTTCGAGAAACTGCCGTCTGGATGCCCTCATTGTTGGCAAGCACGATTTGCCCAGCGGATTGTCCGGATGCACCGATTTTGGCGCAAACGGGTCGTGAGCAGAATCGACAACACCACGAATGCTCAATCGATCAACTGTTGGAGCGGAAGGTGATAGTCGTGGTGCAAGCGGCTTTGACATGTTCCCAAAACTAACCAGTGGCATGATACGGATCAAGAATACGATCGTGTCCGCACGGACGTGGGCACTTGTCCATAACGATGCGTAGAATGCCGAGCGGCTTGTGTGCCGGTTTTGGCGTTGCCATTAGATTTGGAAGAGCGAGATGATACCCAACGGATCTGCTCTGGCCGGTGTCAAGGAGCTGGATCTCACGCAGTTCGAAGCGGGGCCTGCTTGCACGGAAGTGCTGGCGTGGCTGGGGGCCGAGGTTGTAAAGGTCGAGAACCCCAATGGTGGAGACCAACTGCGTCGGCTCGGATCGATTGATGGCGAGTGTGACTCATATTTGTTTGTTCTGTTCAATGCCAACAAGAATAGCATCACCTGCAATTTTAAAACAGAAGCGGGCCTGGCGCTTGTCAAAGACTTGATCAAGCAGGTTGATGTTGTGGTCGAAAATTTCGGCCCGGGCATCATTGAGAAGCTGGGCCTTGGCTACGATGACTTGAAGACGATCAATCCGCGAATCATCTACGGCCAACTCAAAGGTTTTGCCGAAGGCAGCCCCTACGAAGATCTTTTGGCGCTTGACATGATCGGCCAGGCAACAGGCGGCATCATGTCAGTGACGGGAGAAGCCGACGGGAAACCGGCCAAGCCGGGTCCCAATTTCGCGGACACAGGGACCGGCATGCTGATGGCCATCAGCATCCTGGGCGCGCTCTATCAAAAGCAGGCCACGGGGCGACGGCAAAGAGAGCCGTCCGTCGTCCAAGTATGGACAGACCAGGACGCGTCATACACGTTTCCCGCACCATACGTTGGCGAACAAACAAGCTGACGTTCAGGCTTGCATCTTGAGCAATAAGTGAGAATTCCTGACAATGACCCTTGTTTGGCGAGGCATGACACAAGCGCAACTCGATGCCGCCTACGATCAGGCCGCGTATGCACCCAACATGCAGGCCGTGCTCGCACGCTATGCATCACGTAGTGATGCCGTCCGCAAGCGCGTCGGAGATCCGCAGCGCCTGGCCTATGGCGACAACGAAAAGGAACGCCTTGATCTTTTCAGTCCGCCGCTTGCTGATGATTTGTTGTCGATCAACATCTTCGTCCATGGCGGCGCGTGGCGTTCTGGTGAAGCCAAGAACTACGCGTTTCCAGCTGAACTATTCCTCAACGCTGGCGCGCATTTTATCGCCATCGACTTCGATTGGGTGCAGAATCAACAAGGAGATCTTCTCGCGATTGCCGATCAGGTCCGCCGTGCAATAGCGTGGGTCGCCAAGCATGCGCCAGAGTTCGGTGGCGATCCCGAGCGGCTACATCTTTCTGCCCATTCGTCTGGTGCCCACCTTGCAGCTGTCGCACTGAGCACCGACTGGCATTCGCAATTCGGTCTGCCGAGAGACATTATCAAAAGTGCACTACTGTGCAGCGGCATATACGACATGGAGCCAGTCAGGCTTTCCGCTCGCAGTTCGTATGTCATGCTCACAGATGATAGCGCGCAAGCGTTGAGCCCGATGCGCCATCTCGACCGCATCACGACAAAGGCTACGATCGCCTACGGCAGTAACGAGACGCCCGAGTTCCAACGCCATTCCCAGGAACTGTCAGAAGCCTTGCTGGCCAACGGTCGCCAGGTTGACCTAGTCGTTGGTGATGACCTCAACCACTTTGAGATCCTGGAGACCTTGGCTGATCCAGACGGTCTGCTTGGTCGAGCAACCTTGGCGCTCATGGAGCTTGAAAGCTGAGTTTCGGTTGACTTACGTCAGTCTCATCGCATTGCTGATTGGCAAATGGCTTCCTTCACTACCCGCAAAGGACTACGTTCCCAGGCTGTCGCGTAAATGAGAGATCGCGTGTCCAAGGCAATACTGGAATTCGAAGACGTGGTCGTGCGTTTCAACGCCGAGACGATCTATGACGGCTTGAGTTTCTCGGTGAACCCGGGTGAGTTTTTGTGCATTTTGGGCCCCAGTGGCTGCGGAAAGTCGACATCGCTCAGGCTGATGGGCAATCTTCTTGAAGCGCAAGGGGGCCGGGTCTCTGTGACTGGTCTGTCGCCCGAACAGGGCTGGGACAAGCTCGCCTATGTTTTCCAATCTCCCCGACTTGTGCCGTGGCGGACTGCGAGTGGCAATGTCGAGCTTGGCATGGAGCTGCGCTTTGGAAAGCTTCCGAAATCCAAGATGCGCGCAACTGCCGAGCATCTGCTTGCGATGGTTGGCCTGCAAAAAGACATGGAAAAGTACCCGGCCATGTTGTCTGGCGGTGAGCGTCAGCGCGTTGCGATCGCAAGGGCTCTATCCGTCGAACCCGAAATCATACTGATGGACGAACCGTTTTCTGCGCTCGATCTCAATACTCGCAGGCGGATGCGATCCGAGATTATTCGCATCTGGCAAGAGACTGGCAAGACCGTCATCTTTGTGACCCACGACATCGAGGAAGCTCTCGTTCTGGCCGATCGCATTCTTTTGCTGTCCAACAAGCCAACGCATGCGCTGGAAACCATCACAATAGATGAACCTCGCCCCCGCAACATCGATGATACGCCGGGGCTGGCGCACCAAAAGCAACATCTGATTTCGCTCTTCCGGCAACTTGAGGAAAGCTCCGAGCTCGAACAAGCCTGACGGACTACGAACACTCAACCCAATCCTGAAAAGCTCCATCCCAGAAAGAAGGAACGGTAATGATGCAAGCTTGGTCTATGAAAGAAAGAGTACTAGGCGTTTTGGCGGCCTCAGCATTGGCTGTCACTGCCGGCGCCGCACAGGCGAAAGAAAAGATCACTTATGCCTACCTCGCGGATCCCGCCCTAGAAGGCGTCCTCTACGCGATTAAGAGCGGCAAAGTTACGTCTGACAAAATCGAGATCGAGGCGAGTGCGCTGCAGATCCCTGCGCTGATCTCATCAACGCCGGCGAAAAAGTACGACGTGATCATGAACGCCGTGATGGCCATTCCCTTTGCCAAGCGCCGGGGGTTGGAGCTGGTCGTCCTGTCATCCGCGTTGCGTTCGGCGAAGGGCCGTCTTGGTGCTGGCATCTGGGTAAAGAAGGACAGTCCATATAAGACGTTGGCCGATCTCAAAGGCAAGAAAATCGGTAGCTATTCTCTTCGTGCGACAGGCACCACATGGATCCGCATCGCACTTTGGAAAAAGCACGGCGTTAACGTCTCCTATAAAGGTGGGGATTATTCCTGGGTGCAGGTGCCGGCACCCGCCCTGCTGTCCGCCCTGGAATCTAACCGGGTGGACGCTGCGACGCTTATCCACTCACAAGCCTATAAGGCCAAGGGTAGCGGCAAATACCGCGTGCTTGCCTGGACCAACAAAGACAACAAGGAGCTGTTTGGCGTTGACACGCTGTCCGCCGTGAATGTCACTTATCCTGACAAGCTCAAAGCCAGATCAGAAGCGTTCAAAGAATTCAACCGGATGCTGCGGGCGTCTGTAAAGTATGCGCTCGCAAACCCCGACGAAGTGGGCGCCGCCATCGCCAAATCAACGGCTAAGATCACACCTGAATATTTTAAGGCGTGGATGACGGACTATTCTTATTTCCCTGGCGCCATCAGCAATGAAGATAAAAAGGCGATGACGACCGTTTGGACGATGGCCAAGGAAATGGGGATACTGAAGAAGATTCCGGATGCCGATAAGGTCGTTTGGGAGCACGCAATCAAGGAATAATCGGAAACCGAGAACGGATTACCCGTGGAAACGTCTGTCAATCCCGCGGGGCGGCGCGCCCGTCTCGCGGGGCATTTGTTTATGCTGGCCTTTCTGGCCATTTGGTCGGCCTACAGCCTGGTCGTCGAGAGTTATGTCATGCCAGGGCCATGGGCAGTTGCCGAGCGGTTGTGGCAAATGCTTGGTGACGTGCACGAAGTAAAGCATATCTTTTACTCATTCGCGCACATCATTGCCGCCGTCGCCATCTCGTTAGCAATCGGTAGCGCCTTGGCCTTTCTAGCCCACTATCTGGCGGTCACCGAACACGCGGTTCACGGGCGCCTCAGCCCGTTCCTCAATTCATTCTCGGGGATTGGCTGGACTTTCCTCGCGATCATCTGGTTCGGCATTTCGGATGTCACGGTCGTATTCGTCATCTCGATGGTCCTGATACCGTTCGCCATTATCAACATGCGCGAAGGCCTGGACAATCTTGACGGTGAGCGCCTGGAAATGGCTGCAAGTTTTTCACGTTCGGGGTGGCGACGTTTCTGGCTGGTTGTTCTGCCATCTCTATTGCCGTTTGTTTTCGCGACAATCCGGATCAGCTTTGGCGTAGCCTGGAAAGTGGCGCTGACGGCAGAACTGTTCGGCGGCAACACTGGCCTTGGATATCTCCTAAATCTCGCCCGGCAGGATTTTGATATGCCACTGGTCATCGGCGTCATCATCATCATTGTGGCGTTCGTCTACACTAGCGACAGGTTCGTCTTTGCTCCGATTCAAGCAGCCCTTGCGAGGCACCATGGAGTCAGCTGAACCTGAAACCATTGTGGCAGCACCTAGCAGTGCAGGCTGGGGCGCATGGCTGATGTCGCGCCTGATTGGCGAAGGCCTCGTCGTCCTTGCCGTCTTCGGTTGGTGGCTGCTGTCTCTGACAATGCCTGATTTCATACTGCCGAGCCCAAAGGCAGTCGCGCTTCAGATGTGGGATCTGTTTACCGAGTGGGCTTACATCGGACACGTAGCAACCAGCACGCTGCGTGTGATCATTGCCGTGCTCTTAGCCGTTCTGCTTGGATCACTGCTCGCGTTCCTGCCGCATTGGTTGCCAATCACCGAAGTCATCGTCCATGAGCGAATCAAACCGTTGCTCAATTCGTTTCCGTCGGTCGGCTGGGCCATCCTGGCCATCATCTGGTTCGGCCCTTCGCACGGAACCATCATCTTCATAATGGTTATGATCTTGACGCCCTTCTGCCTGGTGAATGTGTCGGAAGGCCTCAAGGAAATAGACGCCGAGATCTTGGAGATGGCGCGCAGCTTCACACGCAACCGGCTGCAAATCTTGTTCAAGGTCACGTTGCCATTGCTGGCGCCGTATCTGATTTCAGCGCTGCGCATCGCCTATGGGGTTGGCTGGAAGATCGCGCTCGTCGCCGAATTGTTCGGTTCCGAAAGCGGATTGGGTTTTCTACTGCAGCAGGCGCAGTCTGTCGCCGATGCGACGACGGTTTTTGCAACTTGCTTGGCGATCGTTATCATTTTCTGGGTCGGCGAGAAGTTGGTCATCGACCCTCTGTCGCGGATATTTTCGCATACACCTCAAACACCTTAACCACAGCCATGCGCATAGGAGCCCCTCATGACAACGATCAAAACCGAGCGCATCCTCGCCAACCCTGCGATCGGCATTGATCATGCCGGTGAAGGTGAGCTGTTGGTCTTAATGCACGGTATTGGCGGCAACAGGACGAACTGGACCGAGCAAGTCGAAGCCTTCTCGGAGCATTTTCATACCGTTTCCTGGGATGCCAGAGGTTATGGCGACAGCGACGACTACGAGGGGCCGCTCGACTTCGGAGATTTTGCGCGCGATCTTAAATCGTTGCTCGACCACTTTGGAGCTGAGAAGGCGCATCTATGCGGTTTGTCGATGGGCGGTCGGATCGCGCAGGATTTCTATTTGCAGTTCCCCGAACGGGTGAAGTCGCTGACGCTGGTCGCGACCTTTGCCGGCTTTCGAAGCTTTTCTTCGCAAGAGCGCCAGCGCTTCATCGATTTGCGCAAGAAGCCACTGGTCGAAGAAGGCAAGGAACCGAAAGACATTGCGCCTATTGTCGCCAAGACATTGATCGGACCGGCAGCATCGGATGACACGTACCAACGTCTCGTTCACAGCATGGAAATGCTGCACAAGGAGAGCTACGTCAAGACCATCGAAGCCTCGACGATGTACGACAAAGCTCTTGAGCTGGAAACAGTGACGGTACCAACCTGTCTCGTGTTCGGCGAGCACGACAGCCTCACGACACCGGAAACCGGCAAGGCCATGGCCGAGCGTATCAAAGGAAGCGAGCTCCACATTGTGCCGCGTTCAGGTCATTTGATAAACATTGAGGAGCCTGAAATTTTTAATCGAATCGTTTTGGGGTTCCTGCAAAGGCACAACGCCTAATCAGCCCTCGACCAGCGCGTTAGCTTCTGAACCCGTTAGCAGATCGCCGAACTGCTGAATAAGCGTTTCGAAGCTTGCCTGATACTCCCTTTCGGACAGTGCGGCTATGCAATCCGACAGCATGAATGCTGCTACGCCGCCTGTATGGCCTTGCGATGACGTTGCATGAATAGATCAGGCTAAAATACACCATGCCGCATCATTTCGGTGTTGGCGCCGCATTGTCCGATACGGGTTTCCGTCAGCGCCTACCCGCCCATGGCGTCCGGAAGGATCGTGACTATGCGGGGCTCTATCGTGATGATGACAAGGGCGAGAATCAGCAGCAGGAAAAATGGCAAGGCCGCTCGGGCAACCTCTAGGATGTTGCGCCCGGTCAGGCCTTGTATGACAAATAGATTAAAACCTACAGGCGGCGTGATTTGCGACATCTCCACCACTATGACGATGTAGATGCCAAACCAAAGTGGATCGATTCCTACCTGCTCCACCATGGGGAGAATTACAGACGTTGTGAGAACCACAACGGAAATACCATCAAGAAAACATCCCAGAACAATGAAGAAGATCGTCAGCGCGGCCAAAAGTGCGTACGGAGACAGCTGCATTTCTCCGATCCATTCAGCCAACAACATCGGTATGCCGGTGAACCCCATTGCAACCGTGAGGAACGCGGCCCCGGCCAGAATGAATGCGATCATGCAAGACGTCTTGGTCGCCCCCATCAGACCGTCCGAAAAGCTTTGCCAGTTTAGGGATCCGGACAACCACGAGATGAGCAGCGCAAGCGCAACGCCGACAGCGGCGGCATCGGTCGGAGACGCGATCCCAGCGAAGATCGACCCGATGACACCGCCGATCAATACAATGACAGGGATTAGAAGTCTGGTGCGTGCAAGCTTCTCGGAAAACGGCAGATCCGCATCCGGCGGCGGAAGCTTGTCTCGATTGAGCAATGACCAGATGACGATGTATCCAACAAACAACCCCACCAAGAGCAAACCTGGCAACACGCCGGCAACGAAGAGCCGGGCGATGGATTGTTCTGTCGCTACGCCGTAGACAATGAGAATAATCGACGGCGGTATCAGCAGACCAAGTGTTGCCGATCCGGCCAGCGTTCCGAGGATCTGACGTTCCGGGTAACCGCGTTTCGAAAGCTCAGGGAGGGACAACTTGCCAATTGTTGCCGCGGTTGCTGCCGACGAGCCTGAGACAGCAGCGAAGATGGCACAGCCAAAAATATTGACGTGAAGAAGCCCGCCGGGAAGCCGGTTCAACCAGGGCGACAGACCTTCGAACATCTCTTGCGAGAGGCGGGAGCGGAACAATATTTCTCCCATCCAGATGAAGAGCGGCAGCGCGGCGAGCGCCCACGAATTGCTCGCTCCCCAGACCGTTGTTGCCAGGACGTCCCCTGCGGGTGCACTGGAGAACAAGACGATGCCCAGCATGCCTACAGAAAGCAGCGAGAATGCTACCCAGATGCCAGTACCTAGAAAGGCAAACAGTGCCAGCAGCAAGAGAATGGTGAGAGCCAACCCGCTCATGATTCCGTACCGTCCTGCTTTTGATCCGCGAGCAGGTTTTCCTGCTTGTCCATGTAACTCGGGTTTGCACCCATCACGGTTGTCAGGAAGTCATCGACGAGTGCGATGAGAAGAACAATGAGCCCCAGTACGATGGGCAACTGCGGGATCCAGATCGGTACAGGCACCATTCCGGGAGACAAATCGTTGTAGGCGTAGGATTGCGCGACGAGGTTGGCAGCATACCAAGCGAACCAGGCGGTCAGAACAATCGACACGCCGAGGCTCCAAAGCTCAACGAACCGGCGCGGTCCCGGATCAAGTCGCTGTATCACGAGCGCGACACGGATGTGCCCACCTTCGCGCAAGGTATACGCCAGGGCAAAGAATGATGCCGCGGTCAGAAAGAAGCCGGTAAAATCGGAATAACTCGGAATTGTCAGGCCAATGGCGGACCCTGTTGTCAGCGTCAACACCCTGTCGATGGCATTGAGGATAACTTGGACGACAACTAAGGCGCAGATCGCTGCGAGGAATGTCGCAGCTATGACGCCGCTGGTCTTATACAGACCGTCGAGATAACGGCGCACTCCCCCCTCCTCGCTACCTACTGGGCAAGCGGTTGACCGGAAGATCAACCGCTTGCCAGTGATTACTTCTTGTAAGCGGAGAGAATGGCTTCTCCGTCTGTGCCGGCAGAGGCTTTCCACTCCGCAAGCATCTGGACGCCAATGTCGCGCATCCCTTTCATCAATTCGTCGGTTGGTTTGACGATATTGACTCCATTGTCCTTGAGGATGGCAATCTTTGTAGTCGTTTCTTTCTTGCTCATCTCCCAGCCGCGGGTTTCAGCAGCCTTAGCGGCGGACAGCACAGCCTCTTGAACTGATTTGTCGAGTTTGCGGAACGCATTCTTGTTGATGACAACCACGTTCTTGGGCAGCCATCCCTGGATGTCCGTATACGTGCTTATGAAATCCCAAGCTTTCGAGTTCGCACCAGTGGAAGGTGACGTGATCATAGCTTCGACGCGCCCAGTGGAGAACGCCTGCGGGATATCCGGCACTTCAATTTGGGTCGGTGCGGCGCCGGCCAGTTTCGCCAGTTTCTCAAGCGCGGCATTGTAGGTGCGGAATTTCAATCCCTTGAGGTCGGCCACCGAATTGATCGGCTTCTTCGAGTAGAGGCTCTGTCCCGGCCATGGCACTGCGTACAGAACCATCAGCCCTTGTTTATCGAGAAGTTTTTCAACAAACGGTCGCTGAGCGGCCCATAGCTTGGCCGCGTCGTCGTAGCTTGTTGCCAAGAATGGCTGCGTATCAGCAGCAAATGCCGGGTTTTCGTTCGCCAGGAGACCAAGAAAAAACTCACCGGCAGGAACCTGACCGCTGCGTACGGCGCGCTTGATTTGCTTATGTTTAATAAGCGAACCTGCGGCATGAATTTTGATTTTCAGCTCACCGTTTGTCCTGGCTTCCACATCCTTTGCGAACAGGGCAATGTTCACGGTATGAAAAGTCTTGTCAGGATAAGGCGTCGGCATGTCCCACGTTGTGCCGGCGACGGCGGTTGTTGCTCCAGCCAATGCAATGGCGCCGGCAGTCAACCAAGTTGATAGAAGTCTCATAGTATGCCTTCCTCTTGCGACGTCTAAGGGGCAGTCGAGCGCTCAGTAGCAGCGTAGCGACACCCTCAGTCTGTTATGCCGATCTCACGATTGGCGAATGCTAACACTGTATGTTTTCAGAACCGTTAAGCTGCTTCGAACTGCGACGGCAGCTGTACGTTCTCAAGCCAAAAGTCGTTGAGAGCCTGCACGGCGTCCACAAGCCCCGCGAATGTCACCGGCTTAGTGATGAAGGAGTTCACGCCCAGATCGTATGTGCGAGCTATGTCTTCATCGGCTTTAGAAGTTGTCAACACGACAACTGGAATCCTTTTTAGAACTGGATCTGCCTTGATGTGAGCAAGTGCTGTTCGACCATCCATTCGAGGCATGTTCAGATCCAGCAGAATAATACTCGGCAAGGCCGAAGCATCTCGGTGGGACCATTTTTCTTCAGCTCTAAGGTACTCAAGCAGCTCAGCGCCATCTCCGACATAATCACGCTGAGTGCTAAGACAGCATTCTTGGAAAGCGTCTTCGATAAGCAAGCGATCGTCTGCATCGTCGTCGGCGATCACCATGTTCAATTGATCAGATTTGCGCATTCGCATCATTCTCCCTTACTTGCAGCGGTAGATATTCGGTTCATCATTCGAAACCAGTTTGCATTGCCACGGTTGAAATTCATCCCGCACTTACCAGAGCCCTTCAACTTCTCCCGATCGTCGGCAATAGATTCGATACGAGAAGTTGATCTCTCTTAGCCGTCGACTTGAACCCACCCCACAGCGCATCAATGACCCGATCATGCCCGATCCCACTTGTTGTGATGGAACACCATGACAGCGAACATGTGCCGCCAATGTTTGATTATGGTGTGGAATATTTACGATCATCTTAGCGCATTCGCTCACTTGTGGATTAGTATCGATATATTTCTGAATCCTACACAGCGTAATTAACGCCGAATAAATTACGCTACCTCCGCTGGTAACAGATCTTCTGAGCGGTATTGGCGAATCCGGGTTCCGAAAAATTTATGATGATTGGTAATCAGCTTTTCCGTCGATCTGTGGCATGCCGGCTCTCCGATCAGAAAGCCTTGCATAACCTGACATTGCTGCTCGCGCAGAAATTCGACATGCGCTTCATCTTCGATACCCTCGGCAACAACATCGAAGCCAAGGTTCTTGGCCAGGCCAAGGACGGAACGTAGTATTTCTTCAGACTGGCTGCATTGACCGATTTTGGCGACGAACGATTTATCGATCTTGATGCTGTCGAACGGAAAAGCGGTTAAGGAACGCAATGACGAATAACCGGTGCCGAAGTCGTCCATAGCGACCGATACCCCCATGTCCTTCAGTGAGGTAAGGGTACCCAGGGTACGTTGAAGGTCATCGATGAAGACTGATTCGGTAATCTCCAATTCAAGGCGCTGAGCGGAAAACCCCGTCGAACCAAGTACATTGCAGACCGACGCCGCAAGATCGCTGTGCTTGATTTGAACTGGCGACACGTTGACGGCCAGTCGATAGCTTTGCGGCCATTGAGAAGCAATTTCACAAGCTTGGCGAAGTACTTGTTCGCCCATCTCGATAATTAAGCCATTCTCTTCCGCTATTGGCACGAATTCATCAGGTGGCACATAGCCATATTCTGGATGGTCCCATCTGGCCAGAGCTTCAAAACCGGTAATGACGCGATCGCCAACTCGAGCTTGCGGTTGGAAGAACACATCGATTTCTCCAGCCGCAACTGCTCGCGCGAGATCGTGGGCAAGTTTTCTACGCTTCCGAAGTGTTTCATCCATATTTCGATCAAACAGGCTGAGGCTCGACCCTATACAGATCTTGGCGCGATACATGGCAGCATCAGCATTCGAAAGAAGTGTTTCGGAGGCAGAGCCGTGGTGCGGAAATACTGCCGCGCCGATACTAACCTCCGCCTTGAGAACTTTACCTTCCAACGAAATGGGTCGCTCTAAGGCTTTCTGAATTCTGGCTGCGAGGGTAGGCGCACCTCCGTCGCCATCAATCTTTCTCTGGATTGCAACGAACTCGTCCCCACCTAGGCGGGCAACGAAGTCATCGTCCTTCAGCACGCCCGACAAACGATCGGAGATCGCAACCAGCAGGCCATCTCCAACCTGGTGCCCAAAGACATCATTTATTTCTTTGAACCGATCGAGATCTAACGTCAGCAGGTAAAACTCGGTTTTGCGAGCCCTGGCAAATTCGATTTCTTCCGCCAAACGAACATTAAACGCTGATCTGTTTGGTAATCCGGTTAGGCCGTCATGCATAGCAAGATGAGATATTTTCCGCTCAGCCCGCTGGCGCTCCTCCAGCGCTTTTACACGCTCACTAACATCGTGGAGCGCCGTCAGCTTCCAACCATCTGGCAGGTTCGCGCTGTGAACATCGTAAGTAGCGTCATCAAGCGTCACGTCGTCGCCATTTTGCTCGAAAACCCTAGTTTTTAGCAGCGTGACTGGACACTCTTCGGAACCAGCAGCGTTTCGCTTTGCGATGGCGGCAAGGCTACCATTCCACAAGACGGGAATTTCATCCTCGTCCGTCACCAGAACAGCTGCATTTGCATTGTTGATAACAGTGTTTAGCAGTTGCCTTCGGGAGTGATTTGCAATCGCATACCGTATCGCCCGATCAAGCGAATGCGGCGTGAGCTCATCCTTCGCGAGGAAGTCGGAGGCGCCTGCCTCGAGGGCCGCTTGATCCACAGATTTCGCGGCAACGCCCGTGAGGAGTATGAGCGGGACCTCGATGCTTTCTACTCGAAGCATTTCAAGAAAATCGATTCCGGTTCTTCCACCGAGCCGGAAATCGCAGAGCACAACATCGAACTGTGCAGTCGTGAGCTTGGTCAGGCCCATCTCCCATGTATGGGCCACATCGATCTCAAAGTTAGCATCCGCAATTTGCAGCAGCGTATCTTTGATAAGATAGGCATCATCATCGTCATCATCGACAATCAATATATTTCGGCATCTATTCATTTTCATAGTATACCTGCGGACACAAAACTTTCTGCTCCTCCTTTATCCGATTACAAGTGGTATTTTCGATTAAGAACAGAGCCTCAATTGGAGACACCGTTAAAGAGCAATTGGCCGAACGAATAAATTTAGATCTAAATTTAGGACATGGCTGAACGAAGGGTTTGGTTTCATTCCTAGAAACTGCCACTGATCGCGGTCCGCCATCAAACAAACCGGATCACGAACACAGTCTGACCGATCCGGTTTCGTGGCGTCGAAGCCGTATCGAGTATGGTGCGTGCATTCTACCGACACGCAAGCGCTGGCGGTTCCACAGCAATATGTGGACATACAGGCAACCGCAGCACGGGCGAGATCTTAACGCAAAGGTTGAACGACAATGTTGCTTTCTGGACTGTCGCTCAGATGAGAACGATGCAGTTGGCGGGGCACAAAGTGGCCGTACCAGCGCCTCGCAGCACAGCTGGCTGAGGCCGATTAATTCCGCGCACATTGCGGCCGCCACGCACCGCAGCAACCTTCGATCTCTGGCTTAGCTGCATCCTCTCACCGCGATTGAAGAAGCGGTGCTCGGTAGTGTGATTTGACTGACTGTGATCAGCCCCCATCGAGTGGTCCAGTTTGAATGTTAGTTCAGCGTTAGCGTTGTGGCTAGGTCGAGCGGGGCCGTCGGAGCCGACCCATAAGGCGGAGACGACCACGCGGCAAAGTTTGGTACGAACACTTCTGGTGCTGGTGCTTTGTATCCGAGTGATGAATGCGGTCGGATACCATTGTAATGCCGACGACACGCCTCGACTGATCCTTGATGAACTCCGAGTGCGAAACGAACAGAGTTTGTTCGAACTGTACGCTCGTCTCATTGAGACTCACTCAGTCAGCCTGACACGTCAGGGTATTACACGGCCTCTGAACACTCTTGAAGATTCTGGATTGATCGAAACCTCTTGGAGCGGTCGCGCCAAAATCCACTCATTGAGTGCCAGCTCTCTTGGGCACAAAGTCAAACCTTGGCTGCGGCCATTTTGGAACAATGTGGCAAACTCATCCAACTGATTGATCTTGGCTGAGGGGCTCGTTCGTAAGGCAACAGAAGATGCACCCGCCTCGAAACTGGCAACAGTCAATCTCGGTCGGCAAATCGATGTGTCAGATCAAGTTTGGGCTTTTTCAGGTTATTTGCTGCCTCAATTCATTCGTTCTTTTGCCGGTGTCGCAGCGGGGATTTTCGTCGCCTTCGCAGGTGTCGTCGTTGTGGAGATATACGGCGCGGTGGTGCATCCTGTGCCAAACGAGTTCGATCACAGCGCCATGGAAAAATGCGAGCCCATGTCGCGAACTACCCCTCCCGGGTGCTCGCCATCATTGTCCTCGCCTATGGCGTAGTCGCCGGGCTCAGTGCGCTGGTCGCATCGGCGGTCAAACGGCGATGCTGGTCATCGGTGTTTTGTTGCTGGCGGCTTTGGTTCTCAACATCTCGATGCTTCCTCATCCGATCTGGTTCGAAATCGCGAGCGTCATAGCAATCCTCTTCGCTGTGTATCTGGGTCTTACGGTCGGCGGAGAAACCTAGAGTCGGCTTCGGGCAGATCACTGTCGCCCCACCAACTGGGAAATCGGCTGTGGCCGTTGCCGCGGGGCCCGTGGCTATTTGAGTCCGTGTCGCAATCACTGAAGACGACGCCCGACAGCAAAAGGGCTAGGACTAGGAAGTTCAGAAACAGAAACCCGGTCCGTCATGGAAGATGCCAGTTACCAATTGCTAGTCAGTATCTGGCACTTGGCGGCATGATCGCTTGGAGCCAACAGACATTCAGTCATCCGCAAACTAGTCGACGGACATTCCGTCGATGGCCCGTAGCTAACGCAAACTTGAGCATTGGGTGCATCGTACGAAATGGTTTGCCAGAAAGTGTGCCACGTTTCCTTCAAGGTACGCTCATAATAAGAAATGCCCAACGGCGTAAATATCATTGAAATGTAAGGATTTTTCTGGTGCTGCCGGAGAGAATTGAACTCTCGGCCTCTCCCTTACCAAGGGA
>JAGDYV010000130.1:0-4080 GCA_049116495.1 Hyphomicrobiaceae bacterium
CCGCCCCGGAAACTCTCAGGCAAACGGACAGCAGGTTGATGGCACTCTGGAAAGTGATCGCATGGACAAACATCCAGCGGTCCACCGAAGGGGTCAGGGTCGCGAGCGTTCATAGATGAACGTTCGCCATCTGTATCTCTCAGGTTCCGCGACAGAGGGGGCGCATCCATGAAGGGCATCGTGCCGCTTCGTGAATGCGCTGTTCGCGACAATCGCACCCACCAGGGCCCGCGATTGCAGAGTCAAAGGTGGTACCCGACGTGTCAGACGACCAATCCGACAAGCGCGACTTGCGCAAGACCGCGCTGCATGCCGCCCACGTTGAACGTGGCGGCAAAATGGTGCCGTTCGCCGGCTATGAAATGCCCGTGCAATATCCCCTTGGCGTTCTCAAGGAACATCAGTGGACCCGCACGCATGCCGGCCTGTTTGATGTCGCACACATGGGTATCTCGTATCTGCGGGCAGCAGACGCCCAACATGAAACCGTCGCCCGTGCGCTGGAAACGCTGGTACCCGCCGACATCGTCAATATCGCGCCGGGCCAGCAACGCTATACGCAACTGCTCAACACGAATGGCGGCATTCTCGACGACTTGATGGTGGCACGCTCCGCCGATCCGGAGCACGCCGGGTGGCTCTATCTTGTCGTCAATGCCGCCTGCAAGTCGGCCGACTACGCGCACATTGCAGCCAATATGCCCGACGGCGTGGAACTGCTGCCTACCGAGGACTTCACGCTGATGGCCTTACAAGGCCCCGAGGCGGTCGACGTTCTGGCGAGTTACGATGCATCGATCGCCGAGATGGCGTTCATGTCGGCTGCGACCGCAACCCTCGATGGCGTCAAGGTCCATCTGACACGCTCCGGCTATACGGGCGAGGACGGCTTCGAATTACCTATTCCAAATGGCGATGCCGAGCGCATCTGGAACATGCTGCTCGGCGATGACCGCGTCGAAGCAATCGGCTTAGGGGCACGCGACTCGCTGCGTCTCGAAGCCGGGCTTTGCCTCTATGGCCATGATATCGACATCACGACGTCGCCGGTAGAAGCCGGCCTGACCTGGTCCATACAGAAACGGCGTCGCGAAGAAGGCGGCTTTCCCGGTGCCGAGCGCATTCAGGCCGAACTGCGCGACGGCCCGAGCCGACGCCTCGTCGGCATCCAACCAGAGGGCCGCGCCATCGCCCGAGAAGGCACTCCGATCAACTACAAAACCGGCAACGATATCGGCGTCGTCACATCCGGCGGCTTTGGTCCAACGGCCAATGGCCCGGTCGCGATGGGCTACGTGAGCACTGCCAATGCCGCGCACGGCACAGAAATCGAACTGCTCGTGCGCGGCAAGGCCGTCCCGGCCACCGTTACCAAAATGCCATTCGTGCCGCATCGGTACGTGCGCAAGCCGAAAACCTAATCCCACCCCAAAAACCAACAATCTACTCCGGAGCGAAACTGATGGCCCAAGTTTACTATTCTAAAGATCACGAATGGATCAGCGTCGATGGCGACATTGCAACCGTCGGCATCACCAATCATGCGCAAGAGCAACTCGGTGATGTCGTCTTTGTCGAGGTCCCGGAAGTCGGCCGTGCGATAAAACCTGGCGATGCCGCCGCCGTCGTCGAAAGCGTCAAGGCTGCGAGCGAGGTCTACGCACCACTGACAGGTGAAGTGACGGAAGCCAACACCGCGCTTGCCGATACGCCCGAACTCGTCAACGAAGATGCCGAAGGCGGTGCCTGGTTCTTCAAGATGAGCCTCGCAGATAAATCAGAACTGGACAGCCTGATGGATCGCGCCGCCTACGATGCCATTGTCGCAGCAGAGGGCTGAGTTTGATGCGTTATCTTCCCTTGCAGGCCGACGATCGTCAGGCCATGCTCGACGCTGTCGGCGTCTCCGACATTGATGATTTGTTTGCCTCGATCCCCTCAGAGCACCTCCTCAAAGATCTGACGGACCTGCCACGACGCAAGAGCGAACTTGAGGTCGAACAGGAACTGGGGCGACTGGCCGGGACCAACACACCAGCTGGTTCCGTACCATTCTTCGTTGGTTGCGGCGCCTATCGCCATCATGTGCCGGCAACGGTGGATCATCTGATCCAGCGCTCCGAGTTTCTGACATCCTACACCCCATACCAGCCCGAGATTACGCAGGGCACGCTGCAATATCTGTTCGAGTTCCAGACGCAGGTCGCGCGCTTGACCGGCATGGATGTCGCCAACGCATCGATGTATGACGGCTCGACAGCGACGGCAGAAGCCGTCCTCATGGCGCAACGCACGACGCGGCGCGGCAAGGCCATCTTGTCGAGCGGGCTGCATCCGCACTATGGCGCCGTCGTCGAGACGCTGTCGAAGTACAACAATACTGTTGTCACTCAGCTGCCCGTCAATCCCGCGGGAAGCGAAGACATTATCGCGGCAATTGATGACGACACCGCCTGCGTTGTCGTCCAGAACCCGGACTTCTTCGGCAACATTCGCGACCTGACACCGATCGCCGAGGCCGCCCATGCGAAGGGCGCGCTGATGATTGCTGTCGTCACCGAGATTGTCAGCCTGGGTGCGATCAAGTCACCAGGGGAAATGGGTGCAGACATCGTCGCCGGCGAAGGTCAGTCGATCGGTAACGGGCTGAACTATGGCGGCCCCTACGTTGGCCTTTTCGCGACGCGGCAGAAATTCGTCCGTCAGATGCCGGGCAGGTTATGCGGCGAGACCGTCGATGCCGATGGAACCCGTGGTTACGTCTTGACGTTGTCGACGCGCGAACAGCACATCCGCCGCGAAAAGGCGACGAGCAACATCTGCACGAACTCGGGATTGTGTGCGCTGGCCTTCACGGTCCACATGACACTGCTGGGGGAAAAGGGACTGCGCGAGCTCAGCAACGTTTGCCATGCCAGTGCCGTCGACCTTTGCGAGCGGCTGAGCGCGATCGCGGGCGTCGAGGTTTTGACCGGCGAGGCGTTCTTCAACGAATTCACGATCCGGCTGCCGAAGGACGCAGCTGAGGCTACCGAGGCGCTCGCTGCCAAGAATGTCCTAGGTGGCGTGCCGGTTTCGCGGCTGCTGCCGGATGATCCGGCATTCAAGAACGATCTCATCGTCGCCTCGACTGAGATCAATACGGACGCGGATCGTCAACGTTTCGTCGACGCCCTAACGGAGGTCATCGCATGAGCATGAACACCCAGGGCCGCCCGACACGCCCCGCCGCGACGTCCAACGGTGCCGCGGCGCCAGACACTTTTACCGGCAATCGCGGTCTTGATGTCGTCGAACCGCTGATCTTCGAGGTCGGCGACGTCAACAAGACCGGCGTCGATCTGCCGGCGGCCAAACAGGTGACGTCGCGCCTCGGCAGCCTCGCCCGCACCGCGCCGATCGGCTTGCCCGGCCTGAGCGAACCGGAAACGATGCGCCACTACGTGCGGCTTTCGCGAAATAACTATGCGATCGATACCGGTATCTATCCGCTCGGCTCATGTACCATGAAGCACAACGCCCGGCTCAATGAGAAGATGGCGCGCCTGCCGGGCTTCGGTGACCTCCATCCGCTTCAACCGACATCGACGACGCAGGGTGCACTCGGCCTGATCCAGACGTTGGCCGGCTACCTGCTCGAGCTGACCGGCATGTCGAGCGTCGCGATGAGCCCGAAGGCGGGCGCACACGGCGAATTGTGCGGCATGCTCGCGATCCGCGCCGCGCACGATGCCGCCGGTTCAAGCCGCAGCATCGTGCTGGTTCCGGAATCGGCGCACGGCACCAACCCGGCGACGGCGGCCTTCATGGGCTATTACGTGCGCGCGATCCCAGCCCGCGAGGATGGCACGGTCGCGGTCGAAGCGGTCGAAGCCGCGCTCGACGACCAGGTCGCGGCGATCATGCTGACCAACCCCAACACGTGCGGGCTGTTCGAGCCTGAGATCCGGGCGATCGCCGATGCCGTGCACAAGGCCGGTGCCTATTTCTACTGCGACGGTGCCAACTTCAATGCGATCGTGGGCAAGGTTCGGCCCGGCGATCTCGGCATCGACGCGATGCACATCAACCTGCACAAGA
>JAGDYV010000131.1:0-6114 GCA_049116495.1 Hyphomicrobiaceae bacterium
AAACAGGTCCATCTCCTTGCGCAGCCGCAGCAGGCCGGCTTCCGGGCGGATATCGAACGGCACATCGGCCCATTTCGGCCCGCCGACGGATCCGAACATGACAGCATCGGCTGCCTGCGCTTTGGCAAGCGCCTCGTTGGTCAGCGGCACACCGTGTTTATCAATGGCGCAACCGCCAACCAGATCACTGTCCGTTTCGAACGTGACGTTGTTGCTCTTGGCGTTAAAGAACGCCAGCACGCGCTCGACCTCGGCCATCGCTTCGACGCCGATGCCGTCGCCTGGCATCAGCAGCAGTTTCTGGGTCTTGGACATGTTATCTCCGTCTCTTTTTTCGTATCTGAGGTCGTCGTTGAATTTCTCAAAGGCCGGGCAGGGTCGCAAACATGAATTTGCCGTTGGCCACCGCGGCGATACCGGCTGCGCCGATCAACAGGCTGAGCGCCAACGCGCCGGTGCCGCCTGTCACGATGGCAACCGATGCGAGCACGATGGCGATCTGCAGAAAGGCTTCGCCGTAATCGAAGTAGGGGCCGCGTGCGAGGGCATCGTCGCGAACCTTTTCCAAGGCTTTGGCGCGCGCCCAGAGTTCATCCAGCCCTTCATTTCGCTTCTTGTCCGATGTGTACATCGCAATCTTCTTGTCGTACTTGGCAAGCCCCGCTTCGATCATCGATTTCGCGGGGGCTGGCATCTCCGGGTTCTCGGCGATCCGGATGCGCATGTTTTCAGCGGCGACGCGAAACTGCTCGCGCCGGATATTCTTTGCCTGAAAGAACGCCCAGGTATTGGCCGCATCGAGGTTGGCCTTGGCCGCGTCCTGTTCGGCGTTCTTGCCGATCATCGTCGCGATCGACAGCAGCACGGCCAGCATGCCGATATAGACGCCGATCCAGCGCGCCCAGCTCGCGTTCTGGCTCTCTTTCGCCCTGTCGGCGATATCGCTCATGTCGACCATGGTGTCCCCCGTTGCCGGCTGGTCGCTATTCCAGGATGGTTTTCTCCAACACCTTGCCTGCGCTGTCGAGTTTGTAGACGATCGGCACGCCCGTTGCGATTTCGAGCGCGATGACTTCTTCGCGGCTGAGGTTGTCGAGCTGCATAACGATCGATCGCAGTGAATTGCCGTGCGCAGCAACGACGATGGCCTTGCCGGCCTTGATCTGCGGCATGATCTCGGCGTCGAAATAGGGCAGCGTCCGTGCCGCCGTATCCTTGAGGCTTTCGCCGCCAGGTGGCGGTGTGTCGTAGCTGCGCCGCCAGATGTGAACCTGCTCGGCGCCCCATTTTTCCCGCGCATCGTCTTTGTTGAGGCCGGACAGGTCGCCATAATCGCGTTCGTTGAGCGCGATGTCGCGGGTGATCGGCATGTTGGATTGGCCCAGTTCGGCAAGCAGCAGATCGAGTGTCTTCTGTGCCCGGAGCAACTCGCTGGTATAGGCGAGGTCGAACGTATAGCCGGCAGCTTTCAGCTTGGTGCCCGCGGACGTTGCCTCATCGACACCTTTCTGCGTCAGGTCTGGGTCCTTCCAGCCGGTAAAAAGGTTTTTTTCGTTCCACTCGCTCTGGCCATGCCGCACGAGTACCAGGACGCTCTCAGCCATTGGTATTGATCCGTCGTCGTTATCGGGAGATTTCCGAGCGGTTGTAGCGAAGGTTGACGGCAATCACTAGGCTTATTGTGTTTTCTTCGCGCACGGGCCGTACCGGGACGCTGACGCGCCCCGGCCCTCCGCGTTGGCGCGCCAACGGTGCGGCCCGCGAGCGATGGAGCGAGCGCAATTAAAGCCCCAGCACGTCGACCATCGAATAAAGGCCCGGCGCCTTGCCGCGGCCCCACAAGGCTGCCTTGACGGCGCCGCGCGCAAAGATTCCGCGATCCGATGCAATGTGCGAAATCACGACGCGTTCGCCCTCGGCGGCGAAGTAAACCGAATGCTCGCCGACCACGCTGCCACCACGCAGGCTGGCAAACCCGATGTCACCGGCTTCGCGCGCACCTGTGATCCCATCACGCACACGCACGCTGCGGCTTTTGAGGTCGACGCCGCGGCCATCGGCAGCCGCCTGGCCAAGCATCAGCGCCGTGCCGGAAGGCGCATCAACCTTGTGCTTGTGGTGCATCTCCAGCACCTCGATGTCGAAATCCTCGTCCAGCGCCTTCGCCACTTTGCGGGTCAGCTCAAGCAGCAGATTGACGCCGAGGCTCATGTTGCCAGCCTTGATGATCGTTGCCTTCTCGGCGGACTTGGCGATCGCCTGCTCGTGCGTGTCGTCGAAGCCGGTCGTCCCCATCACATGTATGATCCCCGCTTGCGCAGACATCTCGGCGAACGCGACGCTCGCATCAGGGGTGGTGAAATCAACCACCGCATCGACGGCGTTGATCACCGCTGCCGTATCGCTGCTGATCTCGACGCCAAGCGTTCCGACGCCGGCAAGCTCCCCGGCATCGCGGCCAAGCGCATCGGAACCTGCATACTCTGCGCCGCCGGCGACCACGCAGCCGTCCTGTCCGTGAATGGTCGCGACCAGGGTCCGCCCCATGCGCCCGGCTGCGCCCAGCACCGCAATTTTGAGATCACTCATTCCATAGCCTCCACGCCAAAACCTTGTTCGCTGTTAAGCGATGGCGATGGGGCTGTCAAAAGAATGACGGGCTGATATGGCCTTTGCCCCTTGCCAGCCCATGTCTCGCGCGCCTCGCCCTCTTGCACGCCTAGCTCTCTTGCACGAATGTCAGCCGGTTGCCGAACGGGTCGGTAATGGTCGCCTCGATCGTGCCCCATGGTGTCGGCTCACGTGCCTCGGTGCCGGGGCCGGCATATTTGTACTTCTTTGCATTGAGCGCGCGCATATAGGCCACCACATCATCCGTCGCGATCCGCACCTGCGCCCCGGGCGATGAATCGCCGTGGTGCTCGGACACATGCAATCGGCACGCGCCAAGCTGCAAGCCGAGATAGAGCGGCGCATTGTCTGAGAAGCGGTGCTCGAACTCGATGTCGAAGCCGAGAAAGCCGACATAGAATTCCCGCGCCTTCGCCTCATCAAAACTGCGCAGGATGGGGATCACGTTGCCGAGCTGGACCATGCTATATCTCCAAAAACGAAAGCACCGTCATTGATCGCCATTTTGGCAGCAGAAAGGCCCGAGCACTCATGCCGAAAGTCCTCTACGAACGCGATGGGCGCATTGCCCGCATCACGCTCAACCGTCCCGACGTGCTGAACGCGATCGACGATGACCTGCCGCGCGAACTCTCCGAAGCCGTCGTGCGCGCCGATGCCGACCCGGACATCCACGTCATGCTGCTCTCGGGCAACGGCAAGGCGTTCTGCGCCGGCTATGACCTGGCGCACTACGCCGCCAGCAACGGCCCCAACAATGTCACCCAGGAGATGCCGTGGGACCCGATCAAGGATTATCAGTTCATGTGGGCTAACACGCAGCATTTCATGTCGCTGTGGCGCGCGCTGAAACCGGTCGTGTGCAAGGTGCATGGTTTTGCCGTCGCTGGCGGCTCCGACATCGCGCTCTGCGCCGACCTGACATTCATGGCCGAGACGGCGCAGATCGGCTACATGCCGGCGCGCGTCTGGGGCTGCCCGACGACGGCGATGTGGGTCTACCGGCTCGGTGCTGAAAAGGCCAAACGCATGCTGTTCACCGGCGACAAGATTTCCGGCACCGAGGCCGAGGCGATGGGGCTGGTCCTGAAAGCCGTGCCCGACGCCGAACTCGACGATCACGTCGAAGCCTTCGTCGCGCGCATGTCGACGGTGCCGATCAATCAGCTGGCGATGCAGAAGATGGTCATCAACCAGGCCATCGAGGCGACCGGCATGATGAACACACAGCGGCTGGCCACGGTGTTCGACGGCATCACCCGCCACTCACCCGAAGGCCTCAACTTCAAGCGCCGCAGCGAAACGGTCGGCTGGAAGCAGGCCGTCGAGGAACGTGATTCCGGAACCTACGATTGGACCAAAGATCGTCCGACGAATGGTTGAATGGGGCGGCGAGTTGGTCGTGCGCATAGCACTCGTAGCAACCGACAATGGGCTGACGCCAGCCGCCATCGTCATGTTCTGATCACGAATACCGAGATCGGCGCGTGGCTTGCAATATAGCCTGCGTTCGAGTGAAAAACATGCTCGACCCAGCCAGGGATATGGGACGCCATCACGATAACGTCTGCCTGCGCGTCGGTTGCGGCTGACAACAGCAAAGACGTCAGCTCGGCTTGCGGGTCATGGCTGAACACGGGAAGTGATCGTGTGCTGATCCCATGCGCGGCCGCCTGTTGCTCGGAGAAAGCGGTCAACTTGTCCGTATACTCCTGCGGATTGGCAGCAGCCGGGCTGCGTAGAGTCCCATATACGCCGACATAGACAACTTCGGCCGTGTGCGCCTTGGCCATTTCGGCTGCCACGTCCAGCGCACGTGCCAGACTCTCAAGGTGGCCGAGGTCAACGGGAACCAAAATTCTCGAAAACATAAGCGTCCTCCAATATGCCAGAGGATAGAAGACGACCGCTCCTTCGCTTTGACTCAGCTCAAGCTGGATCAAGAGCCGATTTGGCGACACTGACGACGGCTTCGTCTCGCGCATGTCGACGGTGCCGATCAATCAGCTGGCGATGCAGAAGATGGTCATCCACTAGGCCATTGAGGCGACGGGGCTGATGAACACGCAGCGACTCGCGACGGTCTTCGACGATATCCCGCGGCACTCCCCGGAAGGAATGGCCTTCAAGCGCGGCAGCAAAGTGGTCGGCTGGAAACAGGCCCTCGCACTATCCGACGCGTGAAAGCTGACGTTAGTCCGTCGCAGTGATCCCAGCACAGACGTCCGCACCCCCACCATCCCCCCAATCCCTGTGCACTCCCGCCGGCCACCATTTGCACCCACCCGCAAAACCGGCTACCCAGCCGGCGATGCCGAAGAAACCCGCAAAATCGACCGCCAACGCCTCATCTGGTCCGCCGCCCGGCGTGACGCCGTCGATGGCGCAGTACCTCGAAATCAAGGCCGCCAATCCGGACAGCCTGCTGTGGTACCGGATGGGCGATTTCTACGAGCTGTTTTTTGAGGACGCCGTCGTCGCCTCTGAGACACTGTCGATCGTGCTGACAAAACGCGGCAAGCACCTCGGCGAGGAAATCCCGATGTGCGGCGTGCCCGTGCACCGTGCCGACGAATACCTGCAGCGCCTCATACGCGCCGGCCACCGCGTCGCCGTGTGCGAACAGCTCGAAGATCCGGCCGAAGCGCGCAAGCGCGGCGCCAAGGCGGTTGTGCACCGCGATGTCGTGCGCCTCGTCACACCCGGCACGCTGACCGAAGACGCGCTGCTCGATGACAAGGCGCGCAACTATCTCACCGCAATCTTCCGTGAGCCGGCCGAACGGGGTCAGCCGGCCGCCTATGTCCTGGCCGCCGTCGACATCTCGACCGGTGAATTCGAGATCGGCGGCGTCGGCGTGGCCGATATCGGTGGCGAGATCATGCGCCTGATGCCGGGTGAAATCATCGCGGTTGACGAGGTGCTGCGTGAACCGGATGTGGCGCGCACGGCAGAGCTGATCCAGGCGGCACTGACGCCGGTGCCGGCCGCAACCTTCGACAGTCTTGCTGGCGAGCGGGCGCTGCGTGACACGCTCGGCGTCGCCGACCTCGGCGCCTTTGGCACGTTCTCGCGTGGCGAACTCGCCGTTGTCGGCGCCCTGCTTAAATACGTCGAACTCACGCAGATCGGCGCGCGTCCGGCGATCCGTCCACCGCGCAGGTCGGGCCGCGGCGCCGTGCTGATGATCGACGCTGCCAGCCGTGCCAGCCTCGAACTGCTGCGCTCGTCTTCCGGTGAACGCCGCGGCAGCCTGTTGGCGGCCATCGATCGCACCGTGACGGGCGCCGGTTCGCGTGAGCTGGCCGGTCGCATCGCCAGCCCGCTGTGTGATGTCGCAACCGTCACGCGCCGCCTCGACGCGGTGCAATACCTTCTCATGGAAACGCTGCTGCGCGAAGATGCCCGTGAAGCATTGAAGCGCACGCCCGATATCGCCCGCGCCGTCTCGCGCATCGCCCTGCAGCGCGCCGGCCCGCGCGA
>JAGDYV010000131.1:6140-19366 GCA_049116495.1 Hyphomicrobiaceae bacterium
TGCCGGATGATTTGCGCGCTGTCGCAGCAGCTCTCGCCAATCCCTCCGATGCGCTGCTCGAAAGCCTGCAGTCCGCGCTTGTCGACGAGCCGCCGCACCAGCGCCGTGACGGCGGCTTCATCCGGGAGGGGTATGATGCCGGTCTCGACGAGGCCCGCGCGCTGCGCGACGACAGCCGCAAGGTGATGGCCGAACTCGAAGCCGAGTATCAGGAATTTTCCGGCATCAAGGCGCTCAAGGTGCGCCACAACAATATCCTCGGCTTCTTCATCGAGGTCGGCGCGGCAACCGCGAAGCCCATGCTCGAAGAACCGCTCTCGGACACCTTCCGGCATCGCCAGACGATGGCCAACGCCGTGCGCTTCACAACGCCGAGACTCGCTGAGATCGAAGGTCAGATCGCCTCTGCTGCCGAGCGCGCAACGGCGATCGAGAGCGAGGTTTTCGCCAAGCTCGGCCAGGCGATCGGCACTGAGGAACAGGCCTTGTCGGAACTCGCCGCAAGCCTCGCTGATCTCGATTGCCTCGCCGCGCTTGCCGAACTCGCCGACGTTGAAAATTATACCCGTCCGATCGTCGATGACACGCTGACGTTCGTCATCCGCGATGGTCGGCATCCGGTCGTCGAGCAGGCGCTGGCGCGCGATCTTGCCGGCCCCTTCATTCGCAACGACTGCGTGCTCGCGCTGCCGTCGCCGGAGTTGCGCGATCAGTACAGTCAGGAGCGTGATCCCGACGACGCCACCAACTACCCGCCCGGCTTTGATCAGGACAACACCGGTCGCATCTGGCTTGTCACCGGGCCCAACATGGCCGGTAAGTCGACCTTCCTGCGCCAGAACGCGTTGATCACGCTGATGGCCCAGATGGGCTCGTTCGTCCCGGCGGGACATGCCCATATCGGCATCGTCGATCGGCTGTTCTCGCGCGTCGGCGCCTCCGATGACATCGCCAGCGGTCGGTCAACGTTCATGGTCGAGATGGTCGAGACCGCCGGCATCCTCAACGCCGCCACCGAGCGTTCGTTCGTTATCCTCGACGAGATCGGCCGTGGCACCTCGACGTTCGACGGCCTCTCGATCGCCTGGGCAACGGTTGAGCATCTCCACGACGTCAATCGCTGCCGTGCGCTGTTCGCAACCCACTATCACGAACTCACGACGCTCTCCGACCGGCTCGGCGAAGTGGCCAACGTCACCGTCGATGTCAAGGAGTGGAAGGACGAGATCGTCTTCCTGCACAAGGTCCGTGCCGGCGCCGCCGATCGTTCCTACGGCATCCATGTTGCCCGCCTTGCCGGTCTCCCCGACGCCGTCACGCACCGCGCTCGTGAGATCCTCGCAATTCTCGAAGAAGGCAAACAGGCCAGCAACAATGCCAGCGCCCTCGAAGATCTGCCGCTCTTTGCCGCGTCATTGGCAAGCGCCGCTGAACCGGCCGGGTCGGAAAAAAGCCCGCTCGATTTGGCCGTCGATGACATCAATCCGGACGACCTCACGCCTCGCGCCGCCCTCGACCTGATTTACCAGCTCAAGCGCATCCGGCTCGATGGCGGCGGCTAATTAATCCGTCGGGCTACAGATCGTTAGCGTGACGTTGTATGCTGCCGCGATGCCGATCCGATCCTCCAGGCCAGCGGGACCAACGCATGTCAACTTCCGACCTTCCCGAACCACCTTTCTTCGATCCGGCCGCGCTGCGCAGTGAGTTCACGGCAATTTACAAAGCCGGCAATGGCGCCGAGGATTGCCGTCCGCAGGTCCTGGCCCGCCTCAAGGAGTTGCTTGCTGACGCCCATGCAGCCGCCCGCGCCCGTATCGCCGAGACAGCCAACGGCCGCGATTGCGCAAGCGCCCTCGCCGTGTTCCATGATGAATTGATCCATCTGATCTTCGATTACACGGTCGCCCACGTCTATCACGTCACCACCAGCGCCAGCGCTGATGAAAAAATCGCAATCGCCGCTACCGGCGGCTACGGCCGTGGTCTGCTGGCTCCGTATTCCGATATCGACCTGCTCTTCATCCTGCCGTACCGGCGAACGCCCTGGAGCGAGAGCGTCGCCGAATACATGCTCTATCTGCTCTGGGACCTCGGCCTCAAGGTCGGCCACGCGACGCGCACTGTGGCGCAATGTGTCAGCTTCGCCAAATCCGATATGACCATCCGCACGTCGTTGCTCGACGCGCGATACCTGCTCGGTGACGAAACGCTTTACGCGGAATTTGAAAGCCGTTTCGCCGCAGACGTCGTTGCGGGCACAGAACGCGAATTCATCGAAGCCAAGATGGCAGAGCGCGAAGGCCGTCACAAACAAACCGGTGAGAGCCGCTATCGCGTCGAGCCCAACGTCAAGGACGGCAAGGGCGGCCTGCGCGATCTCCACACGCTGCACTGGCTCTCAAAATACGCCTACGGCGCCGGGCCGGGCGACGCCGACATGCCGCCGAAAGTCTTCGAGCCCGAAGAGATCGCAACGTTCAACCGTTCGGCCGATTTTCTATGGACGGTGCGCTGTCTGATGCATTTTGAGCGTGGTCGCGCCGATGAGCGTCTCGGCTTCGAGATGCAGCCGGCGATCGCCGAGCAATTGAATTATCGCGAGGATGGCAGCCTGCTGCCCGTTGAGCGCTTCATGCGGCACTACTTCCTCGTTGCAAAGGACGTCGGAGAACTCACCGCAATTCTGTGCTCCTCACTGGAAATGCAACAACTCGCCGCCGCGCCGCGCGTCCAGCAGTATCTCAACCCGCTCAACTGGGCGACGCGCCGCCGTGTGCGCCGCATGACCGAGTTCCGCATCGACAATGATCGTCTCAACGTGGCTGATCCGGGCGTGTTCAAGCGCGACCCCGTCAACCTCCTGCGCATCTTTGTGCAGGCTGCTGAAACGGCGACATTTCTCCATCCGACGGCGCTGCGCCTGATTCGCGATAGCCTGCGCCTGGTTGATGACAAGCTGCGCAACGACCCGGAAGCCAACCGCATATTTCTGAGTTTGCTGGTCGACAACAAAAAGCCCGAACACACGCTGCGTCGCATGAACGAAATCGGCGTGCTTGGCCGCTTCCTTCCCGATTGGGGCAGCGTCGTCTCGATGATGCAGTTCAATATGTACCACCACTTCACGGTCGACGAACATCTTGTCCGCACCGTCGGTCAGCTGACGGCGATCGAAAATCATGAACTTGCCGACACGTTGCCACTGTCGAACGAGATCATCTCGACGATCCAGAACCGCAAGGTGCTCTACGTGGCCGCGCTGCTCCATGATATCGGCAAGGGGCGTCCGGAAGACCATTCGATCGTCGGCGCGCGCATTGCCGAACAGCTTTGCCCGCGCCTCGGTCTCAGCAAAGGCGAAACGGATACGGTTGCCTGGCTGGTCCGCGAGCACCTGACGATGAGCAACGTCTCGCAAAGCCGCGATTTGTCAGACCCCAAGACGATCCGCGACTTCGCGGAAGTGGTGCAGACCCGCGAGCGTTTGAAGCTCCTGCTGCTGCTCACGGTCGCCGATATCCGCGCGGTCGGGCCGGGCACTTGGAACGGCTGGAAAGGCCAGTTGCTGCGCGAACTGTATCACGAGGCCGAGGTGCTTGTCGGCGGAGGTAATGCATCGGAAGCACAGAGCCGCTTCGCCCGGGCGGACGCCGCACAGAACGCGTTCCGCGCCGCCTGCTCGGACTGGCCTGCCGAAGATGTCGACCGGTTCATCGAAAATCAATACACGAACTACTGGCTTCGTACCGACACGGCCCGTCAGATTGAGCATGCCAAGCTGGTTCGCGACGCGCGCGGACAGGATGTCAATCTTGCGACGTCGTTCCGCTCTGATGCCTTCACCGCGATCACCGACCTTGAGATCCTGGCACCGAACCACCCCCGCCTGCTATCGGTCTTTGCCGGCTGTTGCGCGTCGGCCGGCGCCAACATCATCGGTGCGCAGATTTCCACGACACGGAACGGTCTTGCACTTGATACGTTCTCACTTGAGCGTGGCTTCGAGCGGGAAGAAGATGAAAACCGTCGCCTCGCCCAGATCCGCCGCACCATCGAGCGCGTTTTGAAAGGCGAGATGCGCCTTTCCGAAACACTCGAAAACAAGCGTCCGTCCGAGCGCCGCATCGACGCTTTCACGGTCGAGCCGGAAATTGTCATCGCCAACAATCTGTCCGACCACTTTACCGTAATCGAGGTCGCGGGCCTCGACCGTCCCGGCCTTCTCTATGAGTTGACATCTGCAATCTCCGACCTGCAACTCGATATCAATTCGGCCCACATAACGACCTTCGGGGAGAAGGCTGTCGACGTTTTCTATCTGACCGATCTGACCGCCAAGAAGATTGTCGACCCGAAACGCCAGGCGGTGATCCGGGAGCGTCTTGAGCGCATTCTCGTAAATGCTTCAGAAGAGGCCGTCCCATCGCCAGCTTGATTTAGCCGCCCGCGGCGGCGGGTTTGCCCGCGACAGTGCTTTGCAGGAGACCGGACGCGGGCCTAGGCTGCTGCGTCCGAAACAATCAACCGTCACCTGCGCAAGGAGAAGCCCGCAATGACCCAGTCGCTCGAAGGGCGTCAAGCGCTGATAACCGGTGCAGCCGGCGGCTTCGGTCGCGTCTTAACCAGGGCGTTTGCCGAAGCCGGCGCAACGGTGATGGCGACCGATGTCGCAGCTGACGGGCTGGCGAAACTGGCCGACGACCTTAAGTCTGCCGGCCTTGAGGGGCGCGTCACCACCCATATCCTCGACATCTCTGACAACGCCGCTTGCGAGGCCGCCGTCGCGGCAGCGGGCAAGGTTGACATCCTGATCAACAATGGCGCCATGAGCATGGGCGTGATCTCGCCTCATCACATGACCGACCTCGTGTCGATCGACCAGGTTGATCCGGCTGTGTGGAATAAGTTCATCGCCGTCAATCTTTCCGGTGGCTGGTATTTGACCCGTGCCGCGGTGCCCGGCATGAAGCAACAAAAGTGGGGACGTATCATCAACGTCACCACCAGCATGTTCACGATGCTGCGCGGGCGTTTCCATCCGTACGGCCCGTCAAAGGCCGCATTCGAAGCCATGAGCGCCGGTCATGCGCAGGAGTTCGAGCCCTACGGCATAACGGTCAATGTCGTTGTTCCCGGCGGCCCGTCTGATACGCCGATGGTGCCGAAGGAGTCGGGCTACGATCGTGCCGCGCTGATCCCGACGACGGCGATGCCGCCACCAATGTTATGGTTGTGCTCGGACGACGCCGCCGATGTCACGGGCAATCGCTATATCGCAGCTGAGTGGGATGCCGCGAAGCCCGCCTCTGAGAACCGTGCCAAGTGTGAGGCCCCGGCCGGTTGGCCCGGTCTCGCTGGCAGCCCCGTCTGGCCCGGCGGCAAGCCAGACGAATAAGATTTTCAATTTTTAGCTGGCGTGCAACGGCAACTTAGGCCCCACGCGCAGCAAGAACCAACAGGAGCAGCCCATGGGCAGGATGGACGGCAAGGTCGCGATCATCACCGGCGGCGGCGGCGGAATCGGCAAAGCAACGGCGGAGCGTTTCGCCGAAGAAGGTGCCCGCGTCGCGATATTGGAGATCAACCAGGAACTTGGTGAGGCAGCGGCACAGTCCGCGCGCGGCAGGGCTGCCAATAGTGGCGGTGACGCCATTGCACTGGCCTGCGACGTCACCGACCAGGCGAGCGTCGAGGCGGCCGTCAGCGAAACAATCAGCCGTTTCGGCCGTCTCGATGTGCTTCACAACAATGCCGGCGGCTCGACACTGCAGGACGCACGCGTGACCGATGCGCCCATCGAAGAGTTCTGGCGGGTCATCAAGCTCGATCTGTTTGGCACGTTCCTGTGCTCGAAAGTTGCAATCCCCGAAATCATGAAGGCAGGTGGCGGCTCGGTCATCAACATGTCGTCGAACGTCGCCTTGATGGCGCTGCCCGGCCGTGACTGTTACACGGCGGCCAAGGGCGGCATTGCCTCGATGACGCGCTCGATGGCGGCCGAGTATGCCGCCGACAAGATCCGGGTCAACGCCATTGCGCCGTCGGTGACGCTTTCGGATCGCGTGAAAAAGTTGCTCGACGCGAGCCCGGAAATCGGCAAAATCAGCGAAACGCATTTGCTCGGCCTCGGTCTGCCGATCCATATTGCCAATATGGCGGTATATCTCGGTTCCGACGAATCCGAGATCACGACCGGACAAATCCTGTCGGTCGACAGCGGCGTTACCGTCGTTTGATGCCTGAAAATATGTACTCAAAGCCTTTCAAACCGGAGGAAAACACAATGTCAGATTTAGCCAACCGAGATCACTGGGAATTCATCCACAACAAGGCCAAGGACGCCAATTGGACACCAGGGCTGCGCGAAATCTTCGAATACCGCGATCTTGGCATCAAGGACGGTACCAAGGGGGACTACGTCGCTCATATCGTCCGCCACAACGGCAAGGAAATGAAAGACGAAGTGCAGCAGTGGCATATCCACGAGTGCGACTTCCAGTTCGTTTACGTGCTCGATGGCTGGGCGGAGTTCGAATATGAAGGCCAAGGCGTCCGGCGTATCGAAAAGGGTGATGTCATCAACCAGCGTCCGATGATCAAACATCGTGAAATCGCTTGCTCGAATGATTTCGCCGTTATCGAGATCGTTTCCCCGGCCGACTTCAAGACCAAGGTCGTCGATGCCCCGGAAGGCTATACTGAAGCCGCCGAATAACACCGCCGATCTTTATCAGGACGACCAACGTCGCGGTGGCTTTCCATCGCGGCGTTTTTTTGATTGCAGGTAGTTCGCATTAGGAGACCCAACATGGCAGACGCATTGCAACAGTTGATCGACCGCCAGGAAATTCGTGACTGCATGGCGCGCTATGCCCGTGGCGTTGACCGTGCCGATTGGGAGGCCGTTCGAGATACATATCATCCCGATGCCTACGATGATCACGGTGACTACAAGGGCGACATTGACGGCTTCATCGCGTTCGCCAAGGAGCGCGTCGGCTTCATGCCGCAGGCCATGCACTTCCTCGGTCAGTGCTACGCAGAGTTTGCCTCTGATACGACCGCAATCGTGGAAACCTATTTCATGACCTGCCACACCCTGGACCCCGAGACGCAGAAGAAATACGGCGCAACGGCTGACGGTGGGCCGGTCCAGCTCTCACATATCGGCCGCTATGCAGACCGTTTCGAAAAGCGTGACGGTGCCTGGAAGGTCGCCTATCGCATCGTCGTGTTCGAGACAACGCGGCTCGCCCTCGACAAGGTGCCGCCAATCAAGCCTGACTGGGTTCCGCACCGCCGAGACCAGGATGATCCAATCTACAAGCTGCGCCGCGAAGCGGGTCTGTGACCCGACGCGCGCGCCGACCCTTGCCTCAGCGCCGTGTTCACGCGAGATCAATCCCAGCCACGTCTTCTCAAATTCTTGTGGTCGGAAGTCATTTGTCGAGGCGCGTCTTGCCTGCGACGCTCAGCTCCAAGCAAAGGAGTCTGATGACATGAAACGAACCATCTTAGCTGCGGTCCTTCTCGTCGCCATCACGGCCTCATCCAGTTACGCCGGCGGTTGCGAGCGCTTTGCGTTCGGCAGCCAGGAATGGTGGCAATGCACCACCCACGAAAAAAGTGGTCCGAGTTAAGGGCTGAAAGCCTCGGGCATGTGGTTTCCGTCTGCCAATCAAATGAGAACGGCGACGGAAATCACGTCTTGCCCGCGAGCGTCTGCGCCTGCGCCCAAACGGCGTCCTCCAACTCCACCGGATCCTGCTCACGTTTTCCCTGGCCGGGCATGCGTGCGCCTTCATCGCGCGAGATGCCGTCTGCAAGCTGCTGGAGGCGCTCATAGAACGCAGCCGACGTACCAGGGTCCATCAAGAGATAATACTGGCCGAGATCATGCGGCGGGCCTTCCGGCGCCTTGAGCGGCTTGACGTCCTGGCTGGCAACGCCACCGGTCAGGCCGGCTGCCAGCAACTCCACCATCACGCCGAAGCCCCAGCCTTTGTAGCCGCCGAGGCTGACCAGCGAACCGGCCAGCGCCGCTTCCGGGTCGGTTGTCGGCTGGCCTTCGGCATCCACCGCCCAGCCTTCCGGTATCCGCTCGCCCGCCGCCTTGGCCATGGTAATCTTGCCAAGCGCGACGGTCGTCGTTGACTGGTCGAACTGCATCGCCAATCCACCCTCACCGTCGGGCACCGAGAAGGCGATCGGATTGGTGCCGATCACGCGGGTTTTACCGCCCGGCGCCGCGACAATCGGTGACGCATTGGTCATGCCGATCGCGAGCAATCCCTCACGCGCGATCTGCTCTGTAAAAAAGCCGACCGACGTGCATGTGTGGGCATGTCCCACCGTCAGGCTCGCGACGCCGCATTCGCGCGCCGCTGCAACGGCTTCGGGCAATGCCCGTGTGAACGCCGGTTGCGCGAAACCGAAGCGGGCGTCAACCGCCACCGCACCCGGCCGCGGCCGGGTTACGACCGGCTCGACGTCGCCTTTGACGCGGCCACTGTGCAGTTGCTGGCAATAGCTTTCCAGATAGTAGAGGCCGCAGATACGGTTGCCGACGGCTTCGGCCTTGCGCACGGCTTTGGCCACTTCGGCTGCAATCCACGGCAGTGCACCATGCCGCTCCAGCGCGGTCTGTGTCGTCATCTCGATTTCGCTGAGTGGCACGCGCGGCATATGTTGCTCCTATGTTGGGTCCGGCAGGTCGCGTCGGCCGGCGCCTCGCGCAAGGGCGTAACATCTGCATCGCACGTTTTACGATCGTGTTCCTGCGGAGACACTTGGGCACCAAGCGCTGGAGGCGAAAGACTAGCCGATATCCATACGCCACCGCAAAAGATGAATTCTTCCGGGCGACGACACGATCCGTGGTGGCCATTGCACATTTCAGCTCATAATGCTTCGCTTGCTGCTCGCGCGGCATCATGGAGAGCATGTTTTGAAAATCGACATTGAGTATCTCGGCGGGCCGGAAATCAAGGCGCTGGGTTTGACCGACGCGGAAATCATCGCCGCTGTCGAAACCGGATTGGATGCCGCCGGCCGCGGCCAGACCGTCATTGAACCACGCATGCACCTGAAACCCGGGGCGGGTACCGAAGGTCATTTCAATGTCCTTCGTGGATACGTGGCGCCGCTCGACTATGCCGGCGTCAAGGTCGTTGGTGATTTCGTTGACAACTACAAGCAGGGCCTACCCTCGGAGATGGCGCTGCTCAACCTGTTCTGTCCGCGCACCGGCATACCGAAGGCCGTGATCGACGCCGCCGGCATCACCGACATGCGCACTGGCGCGCTGACCGCCATCGGCGCCAAGCATCTTGCGCCCAACAAACCAAAGCGGCTCGGCCATATCGGTGCCCGCGGCACGGCCTACTGGAACGTGCGCCTGCTTGACCATCTGTTTGACTTTGACGAAATCCGCATCCACTCGCGCAGGCCCGAAAGCCGCAACGCCTTTGCCGACCGCCTGAGTACGGACCTCGGCAAGAGAGTCACGGCGACCGAAAACTGGCAGGACTGCCTCGACGGGGCGGATCTCATCGTCGAGGCTTCACGCCTGCCCGAGCCGACGGCATTGTTCGAAAGCGCCTGGATCCCGAAAGGCGGCCTGGTCGTCCCCTACGGCACGATGAGTGCGCTGCCGCTTGATTTCACGGATCACTTCGACAAGTTCGTGATGGACGATCTCGGACAGGTCATGGCTGGTCCCTATGGCTCGCTGCGCCCGCACATCAATGCCGGCAAGGTCTCGGTCGAGACCTTCCACGCCGAGATCGGGGAGATCGTTGCCGGCCTGAAACCCGGCCGCGAAAGCGATGACGAAACGATCCTGTTCTGGCACCGCGGGCTTGCAACCAGTGATATCGCGCTTGGTGCGTTCATGCTGGAGAAGGCACGCGACATGGGCCTCGTCCAGTCGCTGCGCTACGCTTGAGTGCGGCCTGCTAGACGGTCTAGGCAGGTATTGGTCGATAGGAATAGAGGGACGCATGGCTGCCAACAAGGATCTGATCCGCGCCCTGCTCAAGGGCATCGAAACCGGTGACCCAGCGTCGGTTGCCGTCGTCAACGAAGCCCAATACATCCAGCACAATCCGCACACGCAGGAAGGCAGCGAGGGATTGGCGGCGCTATTTGCGCGGTTGTCGAAAACCTCCCCGCGCGTCAACATCGTGCGGGCCTTCGAAGATGGCGACTTTGTCTTCGCGCACACCGAGTACGATTTCTCAAGCTCGAAGGTCGGCTTCGAAGTCTTCCGGTTCGAGGGCGGCCAGGCCGTCGAGCATTGGGACAACATCCAGCCGCGGCAAGGCCCCAACCCGTCCGGTCGAAATATGGTGGATGGCCCGACGGAGGCGATCGACATCGAGCGTACCGAAGCGAACCGAGAGCTCGTGCGCCGTTATGTCAACGACGTCCTCGTCGCCGCCAATTTCGATCAACTCGATCAGTTCATCGACGCCAAGGCATTTGTCCAGCACAGCCCGCACATCGCCGATGGTCTGCCAGCCCTGCGGGCCGCGTTGACCGCAGATAACGGCAGCGTGCACGCCATCCGTTATGACCGGTTGCATCGTGTCCTCGCCGAGGGCAGCTTCGTCCTCTCCGTCAGCGAAGGTTCGCGCGGCGGCGCTGCGACAGCCTTCTACGATCTTTACCGCGTGGCTGACGGGCGCCTGGTTGAGCATTGGGACACGGTCGAAACAATCCCACCGCGCAGCGCGTGGAAGAACGACAACGGAAAATTCTGATCGTCAAACGCGGCATCCCATTGGCCGGAATTGCTCAGTAGCGTGCTTATACGGCGACCGTGTCCACCGCTGTCGATCGCTGTCATGGCGGCGTAACAAGGGCATGTCGTGACGGGGCGCGTGCAGTCGTGGTCGTTCTGGTCGCGATCCACGCCTTCCGACGCGGTGATCAATTGCCGGTGGTTTTCTTGAATGTCCAAAACACTCTGGTTTTTCTTCGGTCGCGCTGGGTCGGACCATAAAGAAGACTCGAATCGATAAATATAATGCGTTGCCCTGGGGAGGGAGGCCGACCCTGGGGGAACTTATGAATAGAAGTCTGAAATACAGTGTGCAGCTGGCGCGCGCGACGGACTATGTGCTGATGGCATCATTGGCAAGCGTCGCTTGCGGTTTTGCCATCCTGGCGTTGATCATCGTCGCACGGCAAGATGGCGCGCTCAAATCCGAATACTCGACGTGGGAATCAACATTGGCGGCGCTGAGAAAAGACTGCGACCGCATGATTCGTGGCGGCGAGGTTTTCATCACAAACAACAAGCAACAGCCCATGATCACCGTTCAATGCAACGACAGAAAGGGCCGGCAAGTGGTGTCCTACCGTCTGCATCGATCTGGAGTGAATACCGGCTACAGCGTTCAAGCGTTTCATGATGGTTTCATGTACGCCAGGAACTGACGGCCCGTGAGGGCGTCCTTTGCTCGCCTCGGCGCACGGCACATATTGAATCGCATACCCCCCGGGCCTGACTTTCGCGCGCAAGGTGCAGATTGACTGTGGCTTGCCCTCCCATACGCGGTATGACAAAATTTATGGCGCCGACCAACGCACACGCGTTGTTGCTCCGGCGTGCTGAGCCATTACGACGAGGAGATGATCCGTGGCCGATACCGCTGCACAGCTCACCCCTGCTCCCGCGCCCACCCGAGCCGAGCACCAGGCCCGCATGGCGTCCTATGCTGCCGCCGGCGAGGCCCGCGCCCGCGCCATTGGCAATAAGGGCCCGATCCGCTTGGATGCCGACGGCCGGCTACATCCCGATATTGTTGCAGCCTACTGGGAACACGGCTTCTACATTTTCGAGGGCATCGTCTCACCGGCTGAGGTGGCAGAGCTCAGGCAGGATGCGGCGGATATGCTGGAGCGTGCCCCTGTTCAACCCGGTGCCATGGTGGATGCCAAGGGGCGGCCGGCGCTCGGCCGCGATTGGGCGCGCGATCCCTATAGCTTCATCCGGCCATTGTCCGACCCCTGGGGCGGCACGGACCTGTTGGGCGGCCGCCACCCCTCCAAGATGACAGAAGCCAAGGCCGACGCCGACGCACCCGAACACGTCGTTTTCTTAATGTGGGGCATGTGCAGGGGCATGCCATCAGGCCTGCGGGTCTACGGCCACCCCGATATGCTGACGATTGCGGAGGCGATCAACGGTCCGGATTTCGTGCCCTACAACGATGCGACATTCGTCAAGCAACCCGGCGTTGGTGGCTCGGTCGCCTGGCACCAGGACGGCACCACCCATTGGGGCAAGCCCGATTGGGACGAAGGCAGCCACGGCTTCAACTTTCAGGTCCAGCTCTACCCGACGACGTCTGCCAACTGCCTGTGGGTCGTACCCGGCAGCCACAAGCTCGGCCGGGTCGACATCAAGCAGAAGATCGCGGACAACGGCGGCGACGAGAAGCTGCCCGATGCCGTGCCGCTGATCTGCGGTCCCGGAGACGTCACGATCGTCAACCGTCAGATGCTGCACGGCTCGTTCGCCAACTCCTCGCCTGATATCCGCATCTCGGTGACGATCGGCTTCCACCGCCGCCGTTCGGTGCTCGGCCAGACGTCGACGATGGTGATGCCTGGAGACGCCGCGGCCGAGGTCGTCTACGACGAAAAGCGTATCTTCGAGCGCTCAGCCGTTATTCAGCTCGCCATCGACGCACGCGCCCAGAAGTATCCTGACCAGCGGCGCTACCAATATCAGCCCTTCGCCGGACGCGAGGATGAGTTCCGCTTCAACGAAGCCAATTGGGACCGCTACATCAAGGATTACACGACAAGGGATCTGAACATCTGATTGTCGCAGCGATCGAACGGTCCAGTTGACCCGGCCCGGCCGGCATGAGCGGGCGCTGGCCCGATGCGCGCGCCGGGCGCAGCCGCAAAGAAGGTGTCGCTTGCGCCCAAAACAAGAAATGTTCAGCAAGACCGCTTAGGCTGCACAGAATTCTTTTGTTTCATCGCCTTGTCCGCAGTCGGATCGCGGCCGGCGGACCGCTCGTTTTGTTCGCAACGCGAATGATGGTCAACCCGGGTGTCCGGTCCCGCCACAAAGCCACCGAAAAAACTTTATCCCCGTCCCCCACAACGTCCTGCATACTCGTTTCATCACGCTCACCAAGAGGTCGCTCGTCCGGAGGCGTACACGGGAGGGAGCGGGCTGCAGGTTGCGCGTCGGCGAACGC
>JAGDYV010000132.1:0-27469 GCA_049116495.1 Hyphomicrobiaceae bacterium
AGAGTGCGTAGTTCTGAAACACCATCGCGATGTTGCGGTCCATCGGCTCGAGATCGTTGACGACTTCATCGTCGATGCTGATCTTGCCGTTGGTGATCGATTCGAGGCCGGCGACCATGCGCAACAAGGTGGACTTGCCGCAACCGGACGGGCCGACGACGACGATGAACTCACCGTCCGCGATGTCCATATCGATGCCATGGATGACATCGGTGTCAGCGTAGCGCTTGCGCACATCGTGGATGCCGACGGTTGCCATGCTATTTCTCCGTCTCTGTCAGGCCTTTGACGAACAATCCCTGCATCGCGATGACGACGAAGACGGGCGGGATCATTGCGAGCAACGCGGTTGTCATGATGAGGTGCCATTCGGGCGCCTCTTCGGCCGCCTCAAGCATCTGCTTCATGCCCATGACGATGGTGTACATGCTCTTGTCCGTCGTCGTCAGCAGCGGCCAGAGATATTGGTTCCAGCCGTAAATGAACAGAATGACGAACAAGGCCGCGATATTGTTGCGCGACATCGGCAAGAGGATATCGCGGAAGAAACGCATCGGGCCGGCGCCATCGATGCGCGCGGCTTNNACACCTGACGGAACATGAACGTTGCTGTCGCAGACGCGATGAGCGGTAACGTGAGGCCGGCGTAGCTGTCGAGCATGCCCAGGTTGGCGACGACTTCGAAGGTCGGCAGGATGCGCACTTCGACAGGCAGCATGAGCGTGAAGAAGATCATCCAGAAGAACATCATGCGGAACGGAAAGCGGAAATAGACGATCGCGAACGCCGAGAGCATCGAGATGACGATCTTTCCGAGCGCGATGCCAAGCGCCATGATCATGCTGTTGAACAGCATCAGCCCGACGGATTGCTCGCGGGCGTTGCCGACGCCCTGAAAGATTGCGGAATGAATATTGGTAAAGAACTGATCACCCGGAAGGAGCGGGAGTGGCACCTGCGTGATGCGTACCTGATCGTGGGTCGCGGCAACAAACGTGATCCATACGGGAAAGGCGACAAGCACGACACCGAGGATGAGTGTCGCGTGCGCCAGGATGGTGACCCAGGGGCGGTTCTCGATCATGATACGTGACCTCGCTCCATCAGTAGGCGACCTTCTTTTCGACGTAGCGGAACTGGATCACGGTCAAGCCGATGACGATGCCCATCAAGATAACGGACTGCGCAGCCGATCCGCCAAGGTCCAGGCCGACGAAGCCGTCATTGAAGACCTTGTAGACGAGGATTTCGGTATCGTTGCCGGGCCCGCCCTTGGTCACGGCGTGGATGATGCCGAACGTATCAAAGAACGCGTAGACGATGTTGACGACCAGCAGGAAGAATGTCGTCGGCGAGAGCAGCGGGAAGATGATCGTGGCAAACCGGCGGGCGGGTCCGGCGCCGTCGATCGCGGCGGCTTCGATGAGCGATTTTGGAATGGCATGCATCCCCGCCAGGAAAAACAAGAAGTTGTAGCTGATCTGTTTCCACGACGCGGCGCAGATGACGAGCGCCATCGCTTCATCGCCATTGACGCGGAAATTCCAGTCGTAGCCGATGCCACGCAGCATGTAGGAGCCGATCCCCAAGGTTGGGTCGAGCATGAACGTCCACAGTGTGCCGGCAAGGACGGGCGCGACGGCGTAGGGCCAGATCAGCATCGTTTGATAGGCGCGGCGCGCCTTGACGACGCGGTCCGCCATGGCTGCCAAGATCAGCGAAATGGACATCGACAGGAAGGCGACGAGAAACGAGAAGATGAAGGTTCGTTGGAACGCGCCGAGATAGTGCTCGTCGGCGAACAGCGCCTCGAAGTTTTCGAACCAGACGAATTTGGTGCTGAGCCCAAAGGCGTCCTGTACCAGTAGCGATTGGTAAAGTGCCTGCGCTGCCGGCCAGATGAAAAAAACGAGCGTGATGATGATCTGCGGTGCGACCAGCAGATACGGCAGCAGCGACGGACCAAAGTGCACGCGTTTCAGCATAGGGTTATCGCCGCCCGCTACATGCCAATGCCAGCAAAGTCCGGCCCTGCTTCCAGATTGTGCGAAGCAGGAACCGGCGTGATGTGCTGCCGAGCGAGGTCAACTACTTGTTGGCCTTCTCGAACTTGCGCAGCAGCGCATTGCCTTGTTTGACCGCGCTGTCGAGGGCATCTGATGCGGACTTGCTGCCCTTCCAGATGTTCTCCATCTCGGCGTTGATGACGTCGCGGACCTGCACGAAGTTGCCAAAGCGGACGCCTTTCGAATTCGGCGTGGGCTTGTTCAGGCGCAGCTGTTTGATCGCGGTATCCGTGCCCGGATTCTTGTCATAGAAGCCCTGCTTCTTGCTCAGGTCATAGGCCGCGTTGGTGATCGGCACGTAGCCGGTTTCCTGATGCCACCAAGCCTGCACCTTAGGCGAGGCGAGGTATGTCATGAACTTGGCCGTGCCCTTGTAGGCTTCCTTCTTGTGGCCCTTGAGGACCCACAACGTCGCACCGCCGATGATCGAGTTCTGCGGTGCCTTGACGACCTCGGGGTAGAACGGCAGCATGGCCTGGCCGAATTTGAACTTGGCCTGCTTTTTGATGCCACCGTAGTAGGCCGACGAGTTCAGCCACATGCCGCATTCGCCGGTCGTGAATTTCGGCAGACTGTCGCCACGCCGTCCGGCGTAGACGAAGGCCTTTGACTTGCCCCACTCGGCGATATTCGCGAGGTGCTTCTTGGTGGCGGCATTGTTGAATGTGAACTCAGTATCGAAACCGGCAAACCCGTTCTCTTTGGTGCCGGTTGCGAGATTGTGCCAGGCATTGAAGTTCTCGATCATGACCCACGATTGCCAGCCGAAAGAGAAGCCGCACTTCATGCCGGACGCCAGCAGTTTGTCGGAAGCAGCTTTGACTTCCGGCCATGTCTTCGGTGGTGACTTGATGCCGGCTTTGGCAAACGCATCCTGATTGTACCAGAGCACGGGGGTTGAGCTGTTGAACGGCATCGAGAGCAGTTTGCCATCAGGCGTTTGGTAGTAGCTGATCACGGCCGGCAGGAATGTGCTTCTATCGAACGGTTCGCCGGCGGCCTTCATCATGTCTTCGACGGGATAGACCGCGCCCTTGGCGGCCATCATGGTCGCCGTGCCACCCTCGAAGACCTGAACAATATGGGGTTGTTTGCGTGCGCGGAAGGCGGCCACAGCGGCCGTCATCGTCTCGGTGTAGTTGCCTTTATAGACGGGCACCACCTTGTAGTCGGACTGGGTCGCGTTGAAATCGTTTGCAATCTTGTTGACCCGTTCGCCGTTGACGCCGCCCATCGCGTGCCACCACTGAATTTCCTCGGCGGCGAACGCAGGCGCGGTCACCGCGAAACCAGCCGCGACGGCCGAAACCAGAAGCCGTTTGTACATTGGTCATTTCCTCTCTTGTTGAGCCAACTCTGAGTGCAGCGCCGACAAAGGGCGTCTTGTCGGTCTTGTAACAAGTGGCACCAACCAGCAATGCCTTTTGAAGACTGCCGATGTCATGCTGAAAGGATCGGCACATGCTGTTGGCGCGCGCGCAGGGCAATGCTAAGAACGAAAACAAATGAATGTCAAACGAATGCTTTCGCGCATTGCGCCTGATTGGTAGACGATTGCGGCGCTCGAGTGAACGATGCGCTTTGATTGCCATGGTTGATCAGTCAACAGGCAGTGGACGGAGATATGGAACCCTTTTCGCCACGTCAGCTGGATATCATTGCGCTTGCGAAAGTTAACGGGCGCGTCGAGGTCGATGAGTTGTCCGAGCGTTTCAGCGTGACACCACAGACAATTCGCAAGGATCTCAACCAACTGTGTGATCACGGCGCGCTGAACCGTTTCCATGGCGGTGCCATCCCGCCGTCCGGCGTCGCCAACGTTGCCTACGAAGAGCGCCGGCGTCTCGCGACAGCGGCCAAGCGTCAAATCGGCTTGACGGCGGCGGCACTGGTACCGAACGGCGCGTCAATTCTGATCAATATCGGCACGACCACGGAACAAGTGGCCGCGGCATTGCGGAACCATCGGGAGTTGATGGTGATTACCAATAACATCAATGTTGCCAGCATCCTGCAGGGCAGTGAGAGCCATCAGGTGATCGTTGCCGGTGGCATGTTGCGGCACTCGGATGGCGGCATCGTTGGCGAGCACACGGTTGACTTCATCCGGCAATTCAAGGTCGACTTTGCGATTATTGGTGTGTCAGCGATTGATCCGGACGGCACATTATACGACTACGATTTTCGCGAGGTGAAGGTCGCCAAAACAATTATGGAATGCGCACGCAAATCCATACTGGTCGCTGATAGCATGAAGCTCGAGCGGACGGCGCCGGTACGCGTTGGGCACGTCTGCGAACTCGATCACCTGGTAACCGAATGCGCGCCAACGCGTGCCTTTCAGGGGATCTGTGACGAGCACGGCGTTGAGACCCATCTGCCGGCTGGAGATTGAGGGCGAGGAAAGCGTAAACGTGATGCGGGTTTTGATGCGGATGAGCGTTGCGCTGATGGGTATTGGCGTGATGATGGAAGGGGCAGGCGGTATGGAATTGCAGGGCCATCGCGGCGCGCGGGGCGTCTTGCCGGAGAGTTCACTGCCGGGTTTTCAGCATGCCATAGCAGCGGGCGCCGACTGCTTGGAGCTGGACATTGCGATGACTGCCGACAAACAGATCATCATCACGCACGATCCCAGCCTCAATCCCGATCTCACGCGCAAGGAGGGCCAGTGGATCAGTGAGCGGTTGCCGATCAAGGCACTGACGGTCAAGCAGCTCAAGGTCTATGACATTGGTCGCCTTAAACCCGGGACGGCCTATGCAAGGCGCTTTCCCGAGCAAAAGCCGATCGACGACCTGCGGATGCCGTTGCTGACCGAGTTGTTCGAACTGCCTGAGGTCAAGGTGGACAAGGGCGTGTGTCTCGATATCGAAATCAAGACGACGCCGGTTGACAAAGGTGCCACGTTTGCGCCGGAGGTGATTGCCGATGCGCTGCTGAAACTGATCGATAAGCCGGGGCTCAGGTCGCGGACACGCGTGCGCAGTTTCGATTGGCGCGGTCTCGCCCATATCAAGCGTGTCGCGCCCGAAACGCCACTGGCCTTCCTGACAGCGAAACGGCGATGGCTTAACAACCTTGAGGTCGGGCGGCCTGGAAAGTCGCCGTGGCTGGCCGGGTTGGATATCGATCAGTTTGATGGATCAGCGGCGCGTGCGATCAAGCATCTGGGGGGCGGACTATGGGCGCCGTACTTCCGGGACTTGAAAAAGCGCGACCTGGTTGAAGCCCAGGATTTGGGCTTAAAAGTCATCGTCTGGACCGTGAATGAAACAGCGGACATCGAGCGGATGGTCAGGTGGGGCGTTGATGGGATCACGACCGACTATCCCGCGCGCGCGCGAGGCATCATCGATGCGCATCGCGCCGAAAAATGATGCGCTGGTCCGGGTGCGCGTCGGCGATCGGCCTCACTTGAGGAACGGCAGAACCACCTCGATGATGTCGGACGCTCGCGTTTCCAGGATCATGTGACCGCCGCCGTCGAGTTCAAGCAGGCTGGCATTGGGGATCAGGTGTGCGGCTTCGGCGGCAAACCAGGAGGGCATCAACTGATCATCTCTCGCCGTGATGGCGACGGCTTGGCATTGTATTGAGGGGAGTAGCGGGCGGGCGTCGAAGGCCAGGATGGCGTTGAGGCGGCGCGCGATCTCGTCGGCGTTCTGTGGCTTGGCCGGCGCGTTGGCCGCGAGTTGATCAAAGCCTGTTTGATACGTGCGCCGGAATCCTGGCGGGAACAGCAGGGCGGCGTTGAAGTGGGCGTATTGGGTCGGCGCCAGCGCGCGTGCGGCGGCGATGCGCAGGTTCTGCATGGTCGTGAGGTGCGGGTCGGCGTGCGTCCAGGGCGAGGCAAGGATAAGACGCGTGATCCGGTCGGGATGAGCGGCAGCCGTGGAGATTCCGATGCCGCAGCCGGTCGAATGGCACAGCAGGGTGGCATGTTCGACTTCCAGGACATCGAGTAGGGCGACAACGTCCATCGCCTGGGTCGCCATCGACATGGCATCGGGCATCGGCGAACTGCCGCCGGTGCCACGCTGATCGTAGGTGATGATCGTGTGATGGGCCGCCAGTTGATCGATGAACGGGACAAGACCGACAGGCCCGCTGCTTTGAGGTAATAGGAGCACGACCGGCGGACGGTCCTGGTTAAGCGGTTGGCCGGCCAGTTGATAGTGCAGACTGCCGCCTGGAATTGGCGCGATCGGCATCTGATGTCTCCCTCAATGCTATGTGCAAACGGTTCAAAAGGAACTGCGTGTTCATTCGCCTGATGATGGCTCACCCGACCTTGACGCCGCCGTGCGGTTCGTGGACGTTTACAACATCGTCGTTTGCCGGACCAATCGACATTGGTTCAGAACTCTCTCTTCGCATTCCCACCGGAGCTTGCCAATGCCTGCCCAGCTTGATGATGCCGTCCTGATCGATGGCCTCGTGATCGCCAATTTTTCGCGCGCGATCTTTGAAGATATGCGCAAGGGTGGCATTACGGCTGCGAACTGCACATGCAGCGTCTGGCACGATTTCCAAGGTACGATGGCGAACATCGCGCAATGGAAGCAATGGTTCGTCGAGCACGACGACCTGATCATGCAGGTCTATACGGTTGACGACATTCGACGGGCCAAGACGGAGGGCCGCGTTGGCATCATGCTGGGATGGCAGAACACGTGCGGCATCGATGACGATGTGCGGAACCTGACGCTGTTTCGCGAACTCGGCGTGCGCATCATGCAGCTGACCTACAACTCGCAGAATTTGGTCGGCTCGGGATGTTGGGAGAGCAGCGATGGCGGGTTGAGCGATTTCGGGCGACATGTCATCGATGAGATGAACAGGCTCGGGATCCTGGTCGACCTCTCGCATGTCGGGCCGCAGACGAGTGATGATGCGATCAAGCACTCGAAGGTTCCGGTTGCCTACACGCACTGCTGCCCGATGCTCAAGCAGCACGCACGCAACAAAACCGACGAACAGCTCAAGACAATCGCCGATGCTGGTGGCTTTGTCGGCTTTGCGAGTTATACGCCGTTTCTGCCGAAGGGCGAGGAGAGCACGCTCGATGACTGCGTCGCGGGCATGGACTATCTGGTCAATCTGATCGGTGAAGAGAATGTCGGAATCGGCACCGACTGGGTGCAGGATCAGGACGTCGCGTTCTTCAATTATCTTTCATCCGACAAGGGCAAAGGGCGTCCGACGGCGACGCCACACAAGTCGGTGCCGAAGATGCCGAAAGGATTGGAGACGCTCGGCGACTTCCGCAATTTCGTGCCCGCGATGGAACGTGCCGGATGGTCCGAAACACGGATAAGACGCGTGCTTGGCGAGAACTGGTTGAATTTTCTCGGCCGGGTATGGGGCGATTGACGACGTATCAGGCTGAGTGCTGAGGAGGAGCGTGTCGATGAAAACTGTTGCAGCCGTTCAGACGGAACTCGGGGGCACGCTTGGCCTGGAAGAGGTCGAGTTGCTCGACCCGGCACCCGATCAAGTGACCGTCAAACTGTTCTCGAGTGGCGTGTGCCATTCGCAGCTGCACCAGATGCACAATGCGGCGCTGGGGCGCCCGTTGCTGCTTGGTCATGAAGGCACCGGCGTTGTGTCACGGATCGGCAGCAACGTCGATCATGTCAAGGAAGGCGATCATTGCATTGTCACCTGGGTGCCGCGAACGCCGGTGCGCGGGCCGGTGGCGCGCACGACAACTGGCGCTATGTTCCAAGGCCAGGCGGCACACGGTCATGTCTATACGTGGGCGCGAGACGTGCAGACCAACAAAGAACTGGTGGTGCCGATCCCGCAAGAGCACCCGCGCGACCTGAGCTGCATCATCGGCTGTGCGGTGCTGACCGGGGCCGGCGCTGTCATTCATACCGCGGGCGTGCGGCCGGGCGAATCTGTTGCCGTGTTTGGTGTCGGGGGCGTTGGTCTGTCGGCGATCCGTGCCGCGTCAATTCTCGATGCCTATCCGGTTATCGCGGTCGATCTCGACAACGACAAACTTGAGTTCGCGAAGTCGTTCGGTGCCACGCATGTCGTCAATGCATCCGGAAATGCTGATCCGGTCGAGGCGATCCGCGATCTGACCGGCGGCGGGGTCGACTATGCCTTCGATGCGATCGGCAAGCAGATTACGTGCGAGCAGATTTTGCTGGCGACGCGGCCTGGCGGCATTGGCGCCGACAACTTCGGTGGCATGGCAGTTCTCGTTGGGATACCGCAGGAGAAGTTGACAATTGATCCAAGCTTGTTCGTCTACGGTCAGCGTCAGTATCGCGGCAGTCTCGGCGCGGCATTCCCGGATCGTGATTTTGCGATGTATCTGCGCTGGCACCAGGACGGCCGCTTCCCGCTTGACCGGTTGATCACGCGGCGCTATGCGCTCGAAGAAATCAACCAGGCTTGCGATGATCTGCATGACGGCAAGATCATGGGGCGGGCCATTCTGGAATACTGAGGAGCGCGCAGGCCGTCACGTCCAGCGACGGCATTGTACGACATGCTCCTATATTGAAGCAGCCAGCCGGCTGATGGACTCGATGCCCTCGCCGGCGGTTTCACCCCAGGTGAGTGCGCCATTTGCAATGTCGAGGACGGCCGCGCGAGCCGCTGGCAACAGATCCTCACGCGTTGCCGTACCTTCGAGGACGGCGCCGGCGTCGATGTCGATCTGCTCCGGGAGCCGGGCAATCGTGTCGGGGTTGGCCGAGATCTTGATGGTCGGCGCCAACGCCGACGCATAGGGGTTGCCCTGGCCCGTCGTGAAGAGCGCGACCTGGGCGCCCGACGCGATCATCGAGGTGATTGATTCCGGTGAGAAGCAAGGCGTGTCCATCAGGTAGAGGCCCGGCTCCTTGCCCAATGCCTGACCTTCGCGCAGCAGCCCAACGATCGGCTGCTCGCCGCCCTTGGCAATTGCACCGAGGGATTTTTCTTCGAGCGTCGTGATGCCACCAGCATGGTTCTGCGGGCCGGGATTGTTGGCTTGAACATCATGTCCGGCGGCGCGGGCGTGTTCGTGGCGCCGGGCCATTGCGGCGCGGACGGCGCCGGCGATATCGGGGTTCGCGGCACGGGCTGAGAGGATATCGTCGGTGCCGGTCCACTCAAGCGTTTCGCTGAAGACGGCGCGACCACCTGCCTGCACGAGCCAGATGGCAAGGTCGCCAGCCAACGGATTGGAGACAATGCCGGAGGTGGCGTCGGAATGGCCGCATTCGATGGCGAATGACAAGTCGGACAGGGGGTGCCGGGATCGTCGTTGTCGCGACACGTCGTGGAGTAGACGCGTGACGGCGCGCGCACCCTGGTCGATGAGCGCAAAGCGATCTTCCTCAGCGCGCTGCAGGGAGAAACCCGTGTGGAGACGTCCTGCGCCTTCAAGCGCTTCGCACGTCTCGGCGACGAGAGCGTTGTCCGGACCGATGACGACGCAGGCGCCGACATTTGGATGTGTCGCGAGCGCCTTCATCATATGCCGCTGGAATACGAGATCATCGCCAACGTGGCCGCGCCCATAGGCCGAGCCGATCAGGATGGTTTGCGGGTACTGCCGGTGCAGCGCCCGGGCGGTGCCGTTGTCGAGGCCACTCAGCGACAGTATGACGACGTGATTGCGCACGCCGGGCGGGCTGTTGGCGCGCGTGTAGCCAAGGAAGCTCTCGGTCTCTGGCATGTTGGTCATGACGCGCTCCGATGACGTTCGGCGCGTCCCGCGAGGCCTTCGATGTTGTGCAGGTGCACGTGTTCGCCCGGGGCAATGTCGGACAGGGCGACGCCAACGGCCTGACCGTATTTGATCGCGTACTTGCCGGCTGCGATGTCGGTCAGCGCGAATTTGTGACCGCGCGCGATGTCGCCTTGCAAACTGGGCGCATCGCAATCCGGTATGTTCGGCGTCGTGCCTGCCGGTAGATCGCGCAGCGCGGTCGCGACATTGTCATCGCAGTGAAGCCGCAGGGCGGTCCATATGGTTTGTTCGTCGGTTGCCAAGTTGCTCGCCTTCCTTGCGTCGTGCGGGGTGGTTTGCCTGATGCAGTGTGTCGCGGTGATTTTGGCGTTGATTGCGGGCTGGGACAAGCTTTGAAGTACGGGCATTGAAGTACGGGCATTGAACTGTGCATGATGCGTTCCTAAGCACCGTGCCAGACAGACGGATGACGGCGAGATATCGATACCGGAGTGAGGATCACAGCAGCCATGGCGAATAAGCTCGACGTCTACACTGTCGATGTGTCGGACAAAACGACGTGGATCTGGTTCCGACTGAGGGACGATGAGGGCCACGACGGCGTGGGGGAGGCGACGCTGAACAACCGCGCCGATGATGTACTCGCGGCGCTTCCGGCGGCGGTTGAAGCCGTTTCGACCAATGGCAATCTTGGATTGGCCGGCCAGCTGCGCGCGGTGCGGGGGCAGATACCAGGACTGATCGGTCGCGGGATTGCGAGCGCCATCGAGCAATGCTGGCTCGATCTCGAGGCCAAGCGTACCGGGCAGCCGGTACATGCCATGTTGGGCGGTCGTTATCGCTCAGCGGTCCCGTGTTATGCCAACATCAATCGCGGCACGCTTTCGCGCTCACCGCAGGAGTTTGCCGAACGCGCGGCACTGGCCGTCGAAGATGGTTTCCCTGCCATCAAGATGGCGCCGTTCGATAACGTCACCCCGGACAAACAGGACGAGGCGCAGCGTGACGCATGGATTGAGGCGGGGTGCGAGCGGATACAGGCGGTTGTTGACCGGTTGGATGGCACCGGCCGGGTTCAGGTCGACTGCCACTCGCGGTTCCGTATCGAGGAAGCGTCAGCCGTTCTGGAACGGCTCGCGGACGTCGGCGTTGCCTGGTTCGAAGAGCCGATCCTTGAAACCGAGGCGGCGTTTCCTACGATCGTCGAATTGCGCGGGCTGGCAAAGCAGCGCGGCGTCGTGCTGGCAGGTGCGGAGCAGGCGGCCGGACTGGCGGAGTTCGCGCCGTTCTGCCATGCCCGTTGCTACGATGTCATCATGCCGGACATTATCCTCGCGGGCGGGCCGACGGAGGTTGTGCGGATCGGCCACCTCGCAGCGGCTCTGGGTCAGGCCGTCAGCCTGCACAATCCGAGCGGGCCGGTCATGGATATGCACTCAGCGCACGTCGCAGCGGCTGTGCCGGAGCTGCACTCGTTGGAGCGGCAGTTCCGCGAGAGCCCGCTGTACGATGATCTCGTGCAGCGAAGCCACGCCTTTTTGGAGGGCACCTATCAGCTCGGCAATGAGCCCGGATTAGGGCTGAGTGTCGATTGGGATGCGTCGATCGTCGAGAAGCGGTTTTCGGCGGAGGTCAAGGTCTGACCTTGCGCTAGATGATGGCGATCGGCCGGACGGGGCAGCCGGTCGCGCCCTTGAATTTGACCGCCGAAAGCATGAAACAGAAGCTGTGAATGTCGCGCTCGATGAGCGGATCCATAACCAGGTTCTCGATGATGTGGACGCCAGCTTCGGCGAGACAATGCTGGTGCACGGGCATCACGATTTCCGGATGTTTTGTGCCAGGCAGAACTTCGAGCGCCATGTTGTCGGCGGCGATCGCGACGCAGTCTTGCGCCGTGAGCCAGCGCGCGGCTTCTTCATCGATGCCTGGTTCGCCGGAGAGATAGCGATCATTGTCGGCCATGAAGAAGCGGCCCCAGCCGGTGTTGATGCAGATCACATCACCGGCTTCGATGGTCAGTTTGGTGGCCGCAAGTGCCTTTTCGAGGTCTGCGATCGTGACGGCGCGGCCGGCCTCGAGATGATCGCCACCGTCGTGGCGTGACACATCGAGCAGGACGCCACGCGTGACCATCGGTGGCATGTGCTCGATGCCGAGATGGGTGAGGCCGAAATCGTCGACCGTTTCGGTGGCGCTGTAGCCGGCGTAAAGCTGATCGCCTTTGGAGAAATGGCCGAGCGCATCGATGTGTGTGCCGACATGGGTCGTCATCTCGATGCGTTCAAGGTTTGAGCCCGCATCATTGGTCGCGCCCGTCTTGCGCCGACGGCGAATGCTGCCCGCCGACGTTGGACCGGCCTGGATATGATAGGGCGACTGGTTGGGTGCCATGCGTGGCGCGCCGATTTCGATGACATGGCTGAGGTCGAGAATCTGTCCGTCGCGCACGCCTTGCAAGGCATTGAGCGTGCGTTCCGGTGTCAGGAAATGACCGGCGCCAAGTTGATCGCCCTTGCCCCAGCGGCCATGGTCGTGAATGCAGTTGGTCATGCGTACAGCCTTTGTATCTTTCTCTATGTCATCCATGCGGTCCGAGAGCGTCGCATAGCACATTTGCGATGGGTTCGGCGCGATGCCTGTCCTATGATGCGGCGCAATCGGTGATCGCACAATGATAGGTAGGATACGCAATGAGCCCCAAGCCAGAAACGGTCAGTGAATACCAGAGCGTGCAGACGGTTCTGGAGCAAATCAAGCGCCACGAGCCGAAGCTGCAGGCCGTCGCCGAATTGCTGGAGGCGCCGGCAACGGCGGAGGCCACACATCGCGACGCGCTGGCGAGCGAGGGCGCGCGGCTCGGCCCACTGCACGGGCTGCCGATCGTCGTCAAAGATATCATTGATGTGGCCGGCGTCGCGACGCGATCGGGATCGTTGACCCGTGCGGACAATCCGGTTTGCGAGCGCGATGCACCGGTTGTCGCCGCGCTGCGTGGTGCCGGCGCCATTCCGGTGGCCAAGTCAAACACCGTTGAATTCGCCATTGGCGGCTGGGGCACGAACCAGACGGTTGGTACGCCGCGCAATCCGTGGGACCTCAAGACGCACCGCATTCCAGGCGGCTCATCGAGCGGCACCGGTGTTTTGGTCGGGGCGGGGCTGGTGCCGGGCGGACTAGGCACGGACACCGGCGGGTCAGTGCGCTTGCCGGCAGCATTCTGCGGATGCGTCGGGCTCAAGACATCAATCGGGCTCGTCAGCAGGGCGGGCGTGACGCCGCTGTCCGACACGTTGGATACAGTTGGGCCGCTGACGTCGAACGTGCGGCTCGCTGCCGAAATGTTGGCCGTGATGCAGGGGCCGGATGCCGCCGACCCGACGACGCTCGGCGCGCCACTGAAATGCCCGTTGCGTGATCTGAATAAAGGCATTGCCGGTCTGCGGCTTGGTCGTATCACAACAGATGCGATGTCGCATTTGTCGTCGGAAATGTCCGAAGCTTTCGAAGCCGCCCTTGCCCAGCTCCAGGTCCTTGGCGCGACCATCGTCGATTGCAAGCTGCCAATGCCGTTCGATGAATATCAGCGTTTCGGAGGCCTGATATCGGCGACTGAAGCCTATGCGACCTACGCCGACATCGTCGATGATCCAGAGGCCCCGATGGCGCAGCCCAACCGGCGGCGCATGGCAAAGGGCAAAGACGTGCCCGCCTGGAAGCGGATCCGCATCGAACGCGATCGTGCACGGTCAATTGCCGATGTCGATGCGGTGATGGATACGTTGGATGCGATCGTGCTGCCGACGACGCCGTTCACCGCGATCCCTGTCGATGACGTTGACGAAGACGATATGAGCTATGGCAACCATTCGCGATTCGTGAACTACCTAGAACTCGCAGGGCTCTCGGTGCCGATGAGTTTGACGCCGGGCGGGCTGCCAACATCGCTCCAGATTGTCGTGCGCCGCTACGACGATCCACTCGCGCTGCGCATCGGTGCTGCCTTCGAGCAGGCGCGCGGTGCGTTCCCGAAACCGAAACTCGACTAATGCGCGTTTGACGCTTCCGCGACGCTGAAATCAAGAACACACGAAACTGCAGGAGAGCTGAGCTTTGCCATATTCCGAATACCGGCCAGAATTGATGGGTAGTGCGACGCTGGAACCATCCGGGCCCGTCGAAGCCGGTTCGTATCAGAGCTTTACGCTGGTCTACACGGCGGGGACGTTTGGCATCGACGATACCGGCTCGATCAAGATCGGCTTTCGCTTTGCGACCGATTTCGGACCGGTCCAATTCGATGATCCGAAGGGGCAGGGTTATACGACCGTCGAGGCATCGAATGGCGCATCGCTCGACTGCCGCTGGGAATTCAAACGCAATATCCGGCCGTGGAGCCGATCCCTCTATATCGGTATCGGCAAGCATTTTCTCGCCCCCGGAGATACGATCACAATCCGTTTCGGCGATCAGCGACACGGTTCGCCAGGTATCCGAATGCAGACGTATTGCGAGCGTGAGTTCGAGTTTCGCGTACTGACGGATGCGATCGCGACGTACGACTATGTCGCGCTGCCGGAAAGCCCGAAAGTTGCAATCGTGCCGGGGCCGGGTGTGACATGGCAGGCGGTCGTGCCGACGCTGGTGCGCACCGGTGAGCCGTTCAAGCTGAAAATCAAGTCGACCGACAAGTGGGGCAATCCATCGGATCAGATGGATGACGCGTTAAGGCTGTCGGCTGAGGGATCGGCCATAATTGGTTTGCCGGATGCGGTAACCTGCACACCTGGCGACTTCTCGGTGATCGTGGATGGCCTGACGATTTCCGAGGATGGCGATGCCGAAGTCGTCGTGCGTGATGCCAATGGCGACGCGTTGTGCCGATCGAATCCCGTGCGCGCGATAGATGATCCACAGGCCGAGGTGGCGGTCCATTTCTGGGCCGATACGCATGGCCAGTCGAACGAGACGCTCGGCACCAACAGCGCACGGGATTACTTCATCTTCGGACGCGACAAGGCGTTTGTCGATATCATGGGGCACCAGGGCAATGACTTTCAGATAACGGGACGTTTCTGGAAGCACTTGAACGAACTGACCGCCGAGTTCGACAAGCCGGGCGAGTTCGTTTGTATCCCGGGTTACGAGTGGTCTGCAAATACAGCCGTTGGTGGCGACCGCAACGTGCATTACCGCCATGAAGGCGAGACCATTCATCGGTCCAGTCATGCCCAGATTGCTGATCCGACCGATATGGTCGACGAGGAGAGCGACGCGCACACGGCGCATGAGCTATTCGAGAAGTTGGACGGCAAAGACTGCGTTGTCGCAGCGCATGTCGGCGGGCGCTATGCTGATATCACGTTTGCCCACGATAACGCTCTCGAAACGGCTGTTGAGGTGCATTCAGCCTGGGGTACGTTCGAATGGATCGTATGGGATGCCTTCGAGAAGGGGTTTCGCGTTGGCATTGTCGGAAATTCCGACGGGCACAAGGGACGGCCGGGGGCGTGTTTCCCGGGCGCCAGTTTTTTCGGCAGTCAGGGCGGTTTGACATGCTTCATCGCGCAGCAACTCGACCGCGATGCGGTCTTTGATGCGATGCGCCGGCGCCATCACTACGCGACGACCGGCAATCGCATGTACCTCGATGTGTCGGTTACAACGGCCAATGATACGATGTTGTTCCTGGAAAATCCGCCCGGTGAGGGCGGAGAGACCACGACGACGCGGCACTTGATGATGGGCGATGTGGCGGCATGCAACGACGCCGAAGTGACCCTCGACGTCGACGTGCATGGCTCGGCGCCGGTCGAGCGGCTTGATATCTTCCGCGGCCGCGAACTGATCGAAACGGTGCGCCCGTTTGCGTCGGCACAGCTTGGCAAGCGCATTCGCCTGATCATGGAAGGCGCCGAATACCGTGGACGATCGCGTACGACGAATTGGGATGGGTCGCTCAAGGTGACCGGCAATCGCATCAAGCACGCGGAAATGTTCAACAACTGGAACCTGGACCGCGGCATTCGCTCGCAAACAGATACGGCTTTGGCTTGGAAGGCGGTGACCACCGGCAATACCTGCGGCATTGATCTGTGGTTGGACGAAGCCGCGTCCGGTGAGATTGCGATAGAGACCGCGCATGTCAGCCCCAAGGTTGCTGTTGCCGATATCAGTGTCGAAGACGCGACCTTTGCAGCGGGCGGTTTGGATCGGATGCTCAAACTCTACCGATTGCCGGACGCGCCCTCCGAGCAGCGCATGACGCATCGCATGGTGGTTGCGACCGCAGAGACCGGCGACACGCCACTGTTTGTGCGCGTCACACAGGTCGATGGGCACAGGGCCTGGTCGAGCCCGATCTACCTGTTCCGTTCCGGCGGATAGCAGGCAATTGAAGTTTCGCCCGTGAAAGGACGTTTATCATGAATGCAGCTGCAAGCCGGGAGGGCGCCATTGCCCGCGCCCTTGACTACTGCGACGGCGGCGGGTTTGAGCAAGATCTGGCGGAGCGCGTCGCAATTCCGACGGAAAGCCAGAAAGGCGCAGCCGCGCTCGGTGAGTTGCAACGCTATTTGGATGAAGCGATGCAACCGGCCTTCGAGGCGATGGGGTTTCGTTGCACAGTTTTCGCCAACCCGTTCCCGGATGCCGGGCCGGTATTGTTGGCGACACGGCACGAGGCCGATAACCTGACCACCGTGCTCGGTTATGGGCACGGTGATGTGATCCTCGGTCAGGACGAGCAGTGGACCAAGGGTAAAGGGCCTTGGGTGACCGCGCGCGATGGTGAGCGAATTTACGGGCGTGGGACAGCCGACAACAAGGCGCAGCACACGATCAACATGGCGGCGCTCAAGGCGGTCATTGCGGAGCGGGGTGCGCTCGGTTTTAACGCCAAGTTCATTGTCGAGATGGGCGAGGAGAACGGCTCTAGCGGTTTGCGGGAGATTATCGATGCGAACCGTGAAGCGTTTGCAGCCGACGTGCTGATCGGTTCCGATGGACCGCGCGCATCGCCGGACCGGCCGACCCTGACGCTTGGATCGCGCGGTGGCGTAACATTTCAGCTCGTGTGCGATTTGCGCGATGGTGCGCATCACTCCGGCAACTGGGGCGGTTTGATTGCGGACCCGGCGATCATCCTCGCGCATGCGCTGGCAACGATTACCAATGCAACCGGTGCCATCCAGATCAAGGCGTGGTTGCCGCCAAAGCGCAGCGATGCGGTCAAGGAAGTGCTCGACGGTCTCGTGATTGAGGCTGGGCCGGCAGCACCGACGATTGATCTCGAATGGGGCGAGCCGGGCATGACACCGGCTGAGAAAGTTTACAGCTGGAACAGTTTTGCCGTCCTGGCGATGGTCAGCGGCAACCCGCAGGCGCCGGTCAACGCGATCGCGCCGCGCGCGCATGCCGTTTGTCAATTGCGCTACGTCGCCGGCACGGACGCGGAGAATGTTCTGCCGGCGCTGCGCCGCCATCTCGATGATCACGGGTTTGGGATGGTTGCGATCGAGCAGAATCCGGGACGGTTTGGCGGTTTTCCGGCCGCTGCAACGCCGCCGGATCACCCCTGGGCGTTGTGGGCACGCAACGCCATGCAGCGCACGACTAACGCGCCGCCGGCCGTGATCCCAAGTATGGGCGGATCGATCTGCAATGACTTGTTCACGGACCTGCTCGGGATGCCGGCGCTTTGGATACCGCACTCTTACGCCGGTTGCTCGCAGCATGCACCGGATGAGCATGTCCTCATTCCGCTTTGTCGCAGCGCGTTGCGCACGATGGCGGGTGTCTATTGGGATCTTGGCACAGGAGACGTGCCGCAGTAGCGTTGCATACCATTGGGACCCTGGGAGCACGATGCCAGACTGGAGAGGTCAATGAAAGTCGCCTTTGCCGGACCGTTCGCCGTACAACTTGCAGAACCCGTACGCGCGCACCTCGCAACGGCTTGTGACGTCATCACGGAGCCGGACGAAGCTGCGGTTGCGGCTCAGCTGAGCGATGTCGATGTCCTGGTATCGATGGGTTTCGATGCAGCCATGGCAACCGCCGCTTCGCAGTTGCGGCTGCTACAGGTGCCGGGAGCAGGATTGGATCGTGTTGACAGGAAGGTTTTGCCGTCGGCGACACATCTGGCGAACGTTTACGGCCATGAGGCTGGTATCGCCGAATATGTGATCGGCGCGATGATCGCATTGACGCGATCTTTTGCGCGCATTGATGCCAGGCTACGCGAAGGTATCTGGGAAAGTCAGTTTGTGGTCGGCCGTCCGCCGCCACCGCTCTGGCCTGAGCTGGCCGGCAAGACGTTGGGGATTCTTGGTTTCGGCCATATCGGGCAGGCGATTGCCCGGCGTGCCGCGGCCTTTGACATGCAGGTCTGCGCGATCCGCCAGAACGTGCCAGCCAAGACGCCAGCCGGGCTGTCCTTCATCGGTGGACCCGATCGGCTTGAAGATGTCCTGCAGCAGTCCGACGCGCTTGCAGTGACCCTGCCGCTTTCGGATGCAACGCGCAATTTGGTCGGTGCGCCGCAGCTGCAACTGATGAAGCCAACGTCCATCATCATCAATGTGGCGCGAGCAGAAATCATCAATCAAGCAGCACTCTATCAGGCGCTGGCGACGGGGCAGATCGCCGGAGCGGCGCTCGACGTCTGGTATCGCTATCCGTCGTCAAATGAGGCGACCCTGCCCGCGACGCACCCCTTCCACGAACTCGACAATGTCATCATGACGCCGCATGCATCGGGCTGGACCGAAGGCATGCTGTCAGCTCGCGCGAAACTGATTGCTGAAAACATCGAACGAGCGATCAGGGGGGAAGAGCCACTTAATCGTATCGTGCAATAGAGAGGCTCAAGCGGCAGAAAACCACACCAGGGTCGCAGCCAGTGCGATATGGTGCAGCAGCTGGTCGAGGCCAAGCACAACATAGAAGCCGCGCATATTATGCTTGGCATGCAAGGCGGCCGACACCTTGCTCGTGAAGAAATCAGTCACGAAGTGCAATACCGCATTGCAGGCGATGAAGGCAGCAGCCAGGGCGTTGGGCCCAAAGATCAACACGGCGGTAACGGAAAGCGCCAGTGAGTAGATCAAGACATGTGCTGTCAGGGCGTCGAGCCGTCGGCTCTTGCTCGTCGCCATCCAGGTCGTTTGAAATAGGAAATCCCCAACCCAGTGCGTCACCAAGAGCATGACAAGTTGCCAAATCGGATCGACTGCAATCATTCACCAAGTCCATTGTTACACTGGATAGCCCCAAGTGCTCCAACCTAGTGCGTGAAGCCTTGAATTGGAACCGTTCTGCCCGGAGCGTAGCCTTTGGGCGCCCACTTCTGCTGCTGCATCGACACGACGTTCTCGAACAGACGCACTTACAACAGGAGCGAGAGGCTTGCCGTTGGCACCTCGTTGCTACTGCGCGGCCAACCGCGCATGGCTGCAGCGCGTTCAGATGCGAATCAATACAGTTCGTTTACCATGGTCATGAACGCTGAATCGTCGCGTCAGCAAGCAGAACTTGTGCTGTCATCGGGTACAATACACAATGCGACTTTGACACATCGTTTCGGGCCGGCCAGATTTTGGTGCGCTGGCTACGATCCGGTTGCCGTTTCAAATTTCGCCGACAGGCGAGGCTGCGTTTGCTCTCCGTGTCGATGACTTGTGGCTTGATTTAAAGGGAGAGAATTTGTGGATCGGAGCTTCTTCAGCTACGTCTGGCGACATAGCAAGAGGGAACAAATTTGGATCCTGATGGTCGTTCTGACTTCGTTTCCGATCTATTTTCTTGCGCTCGATTTGCCCAAGCACATCATCAATGGGCCGATCCAGGGCGATGGTTTCGGCAATGCCACCGGTACCGATACGTTCTTCAATATTTCATTCTCGCTTCCCGGCATGCTGGGCGGCGGCACGTTCACCTTGTTCGACGGTGTCGAGCTTGGTCAGCTGAACGCCCTGATCTCGCTCAGCTTTCTGTTTCTGCTGCTCGTCTGCATCAATGGTGGGTTCAAGTTCTACATGAACCTCTACAAGGGACGCCTCGGTGAGCGCATGCTGCGCCGCCTGCGATACGAATTGATCGATCGCCTTGTGCGTTTTCCGATCGGACGTTTCAAGCGAATCAAGTCGGCGGAAGTCGCGTCGATGGTCAAAGATGAAGTCGAGCCGCTGGGTGGGTTTATCGGCGATGCCTTTGTCCAGCCCGTGTTTCTCACGGGCCAAGCGTTGACGGTTATGGCGTTCATCATGACGCAAAACGTAATGCTCGGCCTGATCGCCCTTAGTATCGTCTTTCTGCAGGCAGGTGTCATTCCACGGTTGCGCCGCCCTCTTATCGAACTCGGCCGTCAGCGCCAAATTGCGGCGCGGCAGTTCGCAGGGCGCGTTGGTGAAGTTGTCGATGGCATGTCGGACGTTCGGACCAATGATGCCACCAACTACGAACGGGCTGATGCAGCCGACCGGCTCGGTCAGATCTATTTCATTCGCTACAACTTTTACTTCCGAAAATTTGCAATCAAGTTTCTGAACAACTTCCTCGCGCTTGTGACGCCGTTCCTGTTCTATCTCGTTGGCGGCTATTTTGCGATCAAGGGTTCGCTCGACATCGGTCAGTTGGTGGCCGTGATCGCGGCCTATAAGGATCTCCCGGGACCGATCAAGGAATTGATCGATTGGGATCAGAATCGCCTCAATGCGGAATTGAAATACGGCCAAGTCGTCGAGAATTTTTCCATCGCCGGGATCATTCCGGTCGAACGGCAGGCCGCGGGAGTGGACGAAGTAGAGCGCATCACCAGTGCGGTCAAAGTCGAACATCTCTCGGTAGAAGATGAAAGTGGTGCTCAGCTTTTGAGCGATGTGACCTTCGATATTGCACCGGCTGAGCGCCTGGCGGTCGTTAGCCCGACAAATTCGGGTGGTGAGACGGCGGCCGAAGCGCTGGCGCGTTTGGTGGAGCCAACCGGGGGTACGATCAAGATTAACGACACGGAACTGTTCGACATGCCGGAGGCGGCGAGTGCGCGGCGCATCGGATACGTCAGCGGGCAACCTTATTTCCATGATGCGACGTTGCGCGAAAACCTGACGTACAGCCTCTGTTTCAGGCCACGAGCCCGCGCAAATCCGACGGATGAAATTGCACGTCTCGAGAAGGAGGCTCAGGCATCCGGCAACACCGTGTTGCGTCGAGACATGGACTGGATTGACTACACTGCCGCTGGTGCGCGCGACGAGGCCGAATTCGAGATCTGTATTTACGAAATCTTGAAAGCTGTCGAACTGATCGATGATGTCCAACAACTCGGCCTGCGTTCGAAACTGGGCACTGACACGGAGCAGGCAGTGATTGACAATCTGCTGCGCTGCCGCACCGCCCTGCGCCAGAAACTGGAAAGCGAAGCAGAGCTTCAGCGACTGATTGAGCCGCTCAATCTCGGTCGCTACAATCGTCAACTTAGCATTTCTGAGAACCTGCTGTTTGGTTCGGCGATTGACGAGACTTATGCGCCCGGTCAACTCGCCACCAACACGACCTTGCGTGCCGTGATGGTCGAAACAGGATTAGATCGGGAGATTTTCTCGATCGGGCGGGAGATCGCAGAAACGATTGTCGAACTGTTTTCCGATTTGGCGCCAGATCATCCGTTTGTGGCACGGTTATCGTTTGTCGATATTTCCGAGTTGCCGCACTTGAGCGTCCAGCTGTCAAAGCTCGAAGAAGGTGATCCGGAGAACTTGGACACGGATTTGGCGGCGTCGTTCATACGCTTGGCGTTCGATTATATCGAACCCAAGCACCGCCTCGGATTGCTGACCGACGAACTGAGCCAGCGCATCGTCGTCGCGCGTGCCACTTTGCACGAGCGACTTGGCGATCAAGCTGACGAAGTCATCGATTTGTTCGACGAGCGAAAATTCAATAAGGCGATGACTGTCGAGGAGAACCTTCTGTTCGGGCGCACGGTGCATGGTATCGCTGATGGCCCTGAGCGGGTGCATCAGGAATTGATGCATCAGCTTGATGAGTTGGATATGGGCAACCTGATCATTAGTTTGGGACTTGGCTATAGCGTTGGTTCCGGCGGCCGCCGGCTCAATACGGCTCAACGCCAAAAGCTTGCAGTTGCCCGAGCGATGCTCAAACGCCCTGATCTGTTGATCGTCAATGCCGGATTGTCCAATCTTGATCCGACCAGTTTCCAGCGCATACTCGAACGTGTCCTTGATTACGCGAAGGGGGGGTGGCGCGGCCAGGGGTTCGCCACGTTCTGGGTGTTGAGCAGCGACGAACAAACCGCTCTGTTCGATCGCACTCTTGAGTTTGCCAACGGCCGACTGGCGGCATCGAGCCCCCGTGACCATAACGTAGCTGCAGAATAATCCGACGGCGCACCACATCATTCGACGATTGTTTCAGGAGAAACGACTATGGCGAAACTGCTTGAACATGAGGTCGAAGCATTACGCCGTGTACCGCTATTTGCGAGTGTTGAGCCCATAAAGCTCAAGTTGCTCGCCTTTGCATCGGAGCGGATTGAGTTCAGTGCCGGGCAAGACTTGATGCGGCAGGGAGAGCATGGCGACGCGGCCTATGTGATGCTCTCCGGTGAAGCCGAAGTGCTGGTCAGCAGTGGCGACGTTGAAACCAGGGTGGCCACACTGACGGGGAACGAGTTTATCGGTGAGATTTCGATCCTTTGCGGTGTGCCGCGTACGGCAACGGTGCGCGCGATTACGCCGGTTGAAACGTTGCGGATCGACAAAGATCAGTTCTTCGAGTTGGTCGAAAACGCCCCGTCAATCGCGGTGCAGATGATGCGCATATTGGCCGAACGACTGGCCAAGACGACGGCTGAAATGTCAGCCATGCGCGCTGGCAACAGCTGAGCTTACATCTTTGCGCGGTCGAATTCTGCAAGGCGCGTTGCGCGCGTTGGTGAGAGACACAAAAGCCAGTTAATCCGTATGCGGAGAAACTGGCTTTCGGGGGATTGTTCTTTTCGAAATTCGTGTGGCGCGATGATTAGAACCGGCCGACGCCAACCGGGCGGATGAAGACTGCTGGTCCTCTGGAGCGCCCGACGCGCACCGTGAGGCCGGATGATCGATTGCGTCGATTGAGCCGTGCCGTCCGCCGTTTCGTCGCGGCGTTGCGGCGATGGCGCACGGTGCGCCGTTCAGATTTTGCGCCCCGGCGCGACGCGTTGCGACGCTTCCGAGAGGTCGATTTCCGTGTGTTGGCCAGGGCCTTGCGACGTTTGCTCGATGGACGCTTCTCGACGCTGCGGGCATCCGGGTTCGTCTTACAGGCAGTGCTCGGATAACTCAGAACGGTGTCGATCAGGCCGTTATCAATCGTGGCGTCGCTGACCGAAACCCCGGTCGTTTTGGCAAATGTCATCAGTGCCGACCAGGTACGGTTCGACCACCGACCGTCGATCGCGCCGCTGAAGCAGTTCTGTGCAACGAGTGCGGCCTGCAGGGCCGTCACGAATGAGGGGTCCTGGTTGATCAGCGACGAACTGGAGCCGATCTCGGTCGTGCGTGAAGCCGCAATGACATCAGCCAATGATCGTTCGGGCGCCGGCGCCGGTTCTGTCGACGGGAGGGGCGAGGAATCTGGTGCACGTGTCGTGACGACGGAAAGACAATCGCCAGCCTGCGGCCTGAGCAGCGCTTCCACCAATTCGTCATTCGGGTTGCGGGCGTCCACAGCGAGGTTCAACAGGCGAACCGCGCGGGCCACGACGCGACGTGTCGAGTCGTTCCACTGCGCGTCAAGTGCGCCGTCGTAGCATCCCTTTGCGACCAGAGCCGATTGAATGACCAGCACACGGTCCGGGTCGATAGTGGGAGCGACGGATTGTGGTGGCGGAAGCGAGACCGGCACCACCGGGCTGGCTGTCGAGCCCGACATTGGCCGCGGCACCTTGAATTCGGCGACCTTGTAATTGGTTGCACCAGCCGGTTTCGCGTCCTCGGCGATGGCTGCACCACCAGCGAAAACATAACCGATCGCAGCCGCGATTGACGCGATCTGCGCTTTCGAATACGTGCGTTTCTGGCCTTGATACCGCATTGTTTCGTTTCTCATCTCAGTGGCGGAAAGCTGATGGGCCGTTGCGTGGGACGCCGGGATGACCACATCATGGCATTTCGCCTGATTTTATACTTTATCTGCAACGCCCTAGCGATGCAAGCTGCCGGGCGTTGTTGCTCATTTAGTGGTAAAATACTGCCTAAAATGGTGATTCGTCTGTGACCTACGCTACACTTAAACCATTGGTTTGCCGAAAGTTTGTTAACTTTTGCGATAGGTTTGTCTAATTCGACAACAGTTCGCGTAACTCGAACGGCGTTAAGTATCCCGTCGGCTTGGCCTTGATGGCGGTTTGAAATTTCTTGATGGCGTCGCGTGTTCTGCGGTTGAAAGAGGTTCTCACCTTGCCGGACAGATAGCCTTTGCTCTGCAGTTTAGTCTGTATGCGTCTTTTTTGTGTGCGGCTCAGACGTGCCTCGATTTTTCTCAAAAGGGGCAGTTTGAACTGCGGCCGCGCTATCGGCTTAGTGGGCTTTTTGGGCGCTGGCACATCCTGTTGCTTCGCATTGAGCGCAATTTCCAAGCGTTTCTTTTCGGCGAGTTGTTTGAGTTTTGCCTCCGCCTCCCGTGCCCGGGCTTCTGCTTCATTGGTTTTCCGTTCGGCCTCTGCAATCGCCTCTTTGCGGCGTTCGGCTTCGGCCTTGCGTTTGAGCGCGTCAGCTTCCTGCGTACGCCTTGCCAGTTCGATTTCCTTGAGCTTGGCCTCGGCGGTGCGTGCGCGCGCTTCCGCTTCCTTGGCTTTCCGTGCCGCTTCCGCAATGTCCTTTTTGCGCCGTTCAGCCTGTTTTGCCCGGGTCAGGGCGTCAGCTGCTTGCGCGCGTTTTGCGAGTTCGAACTCCTTGAGTTTCTTTTCGGCGGTACGCGCGCGCTCTTCTGCTTCCCTGGCCTTCCTGGCAGCCTCTTCAATTGCCAACTTGCGACGGTCGGCTTCCTTCTTGCGCGCAACGGCGTCGGCATCTTCCGCGCGCTTTGTCGCTTCGAACTCTTTTAGTTTGTTTTCGGCGGCGCGCGCGCGCTCTTCTGCTACTTTCGCCTTTCGCGCGACCTCTTCGGTTGCCTTTTTGCGACGCTCGTCTGCTTCAGCCCGGGTGCGCGCGTCAACGGCCTCCGCGCGCTTGGCCGTTTCGATTTCCTTGAGCCTGGCCTCGGCGGCATGCGCACGGGCCTCGGCCTCTTTCGCTTTCTTATCGGCTTCTACGGATGCCTGTTTACGGCGTTCAGCTTCCTTTGCGCGCGCAATCGCCTTGGCTTCCTCCGCGCGCTTCGCGGCTTCGAGCTCCTTGAGCTTGGTTTCAGCAGTACGGGCGCGCGCCTCGGCCTCCTCCGCTTTGCCGGCCGCGAGCGCAATCTCCTGCTTGAGTTTGGCTTCGACGACGCGCGCGCGTTCTTCGGCCTGCGCCAGCTTTGCCTCCAGTTCCACTGCCTTGAGGAGATCTTGCTCGGCATTCTGCCGCTTTTTCTCCGCCGCACGCGCACGTGCGTCGGCCTCCTCGGCCTTGCTTGCCCACGCGGTGGCGCGCTCTTCGGCGTCCTTTCGGGCCGTGGCTTCTGCTTTTTGCCCGGCCTCTGCCAGGGCCAGTTTCTGTTCCAATTGCAGGGCCTTGGCGAGCGTCTGCTCGGCGTCCCGGCGTTGCTGTTCCAACAGCGCTTGAACGCGTGCTCTTTGCTGCTCGAGCTTGTTGTTTTCAGCGCGTTGTGCCAGCACCGCGCTCTCGGCATCTTTTTTCGCCTTGAGCGCAAGATTGGCTTTTTCTTCCGCACTGCCGGCACGCTCTTCAGCTTCGCGTGCCTTTATGGCCGCCTCTGCGGCGCGCTTTTCGGCCGCGTCACGTGCTTTCGAGGCCTTGGAAAACTTGGCGACGTCCTGCTCGGCCTGTTTGCGCAAAGCATCCGCCTTGGCGGCCTGACGCGCCGACTCCTCTGCCAGCCTGGCTCTTTCCTGCTGCTCGCGCTGTGCCTGGCGCTCGGCGGCAAGCTTGTCCTTGAGTGCTTTTTGCGCTCGAGCGTCAGCTTCTCGGGCTTTGCGTTCGGATTCCTGGGCCCGATCACGCGCGGTGCGCGCCTCGCGGTCGGCTTTCAGCAATTCCAATTGGCGTGCAAGCTCGCTGGATGCGGCAATCTCGGGCCGTTTATCGTTGCTCGCGACAAGCGGTGGACGGTCCGGCTTCTTATTATGCGCCGGTGGCGGTGCTTTGGCTGGCTTCTTTGGCACGTCCGACTTGATGATCGGCGGTAGCTTGAAGCTCCGGTTGCTGCCAAGTATCAGGCCCTGGCCTTCGGCGGCGACGGCTGCCACGAGATCGCGGCTATCCGTAAAGCCTTTGGCGGTCACCTCGGCGAGACGAATCGCGGCGCGCTGAGCAATGCGGCCGAGTTGCGATTTCGATACGAAGCTTGAGCCGGAGAAAACGACCGTCATTTTGGCCTGGCCCAGTTTCCGCTGCTTTGGATAGGGCGACGCCCACTTCACGATGTGGTTCAGATCGGGATCGCTGTTCATCCAAAGGACGAGGCTGTGTTTGGCCTTCCCGATAATGGGTACCAAACCACTTGTCGAAACGCCGCGGAGCAGAATATTGAAATCTTTATTGGCCGCGACGCGCACCCCTGTTGGCAGGAAGATCATCGTTCGGCGCGCTCTGGAACCGGGCGATTGCCGGAACACGGAATGGCCGGCCAGGACAACCAGGGCAAAATCTTCCGCCGAGATTTTCTTGTAGAATTGAAAAAGCTTGGCGGAAATTTCCGCATTCTTCTGCTCAAACGAGGTCGTCACGTCAAAACCTTGCCGTTCAAGCGATGCGCTGATCTGTTTGATGGTGCTGAGTCGAACCGCGGATGGCCGAAGGTGGTCGTAACTGGACGCGGCCACAATGAAGGCCAGCCGCTTCTGCGCACTTGCTTGGCCGATCAGGGCTGCCTGCGCGGCAAGGACGGCGAAACACAGCATCAGCAACCGCAAAGCGCCGCCTATGGCTTTGCAAGGCGGGTTCTCACGTGTCGTTGACAGGAATCCCAGATGATTTGGCATGAGACGTGTCACGGCAATATGCCACTGCTGGCGGTTGACAAAATACTGGGCTTCATCTCCACCAAACATAGCACGAAAAGCGTCTAAAATTCCATAATTTCCAGCTTTCTGCGGTCTCGCTTTCTCCTGCGCCGAACGCCTGCCTCAATTTCTCAGTGCATTTCGTGTCTGCCGGACTTTCGGCCGGCGGCACGCCAGCTGCTTCATGTGGAACGGCCGCCAGCGATCATCTGATTTCGAGACGATTGGCAACCGGCAATTAACTGTGATGGCAGGCGTATCCGGTGTATGCGGTCGATCAGGCGGCAGCGCCGGTCATGGCTGCCTCCAGGTTCTCGTTGATCTTATCAAGAAAGCCCATTGTCGAAAGCCACGCCTGCTCCGGGCCAACCAGCAGCGCCAGGTCCTTGGTCATGTGGCCGGATTCGACGGTGCTGATGCAGACGGTCTCCAAGGTCTCGGCAAAGTTGGCCAACGCGGCGTTGTCATCGAGTTTGGCGCGGTGTTTCAGGGCGCGGGTCCAGGCAAAGATCGAGGCGATCGAGTTGG
>JAGDYV010000133.1:0-6146 GCA_049116495.1 Hyphomicrobiaceae bacterium
CGTGCCATTACGCGTCATATGAAACGTGCCGGACGTGTCTGGATCCGAATCTTTCCGGACCTGCCGGTATCCTCGAAACCAGCTGAAGTGCGCATGGGTAAGGGTAAGGGGTCGCCTGATTATTGGGCTGCCCGTGTTCATCCCGGCCGCATCATGTTCGAGTTGGATGGCGTCTCCGATGAAATCGCCCGCGAAGCATTGCGTCTTGGCGCCGCCAAGCTCCCAATCAAGACCCGTGTCGTGACGCGGATCAGCTAACATCAACGTTAAGCCCGTGTTCGCACAGGTGATAGAAGGCCAGAGTTAAGATGAAGCCCTCGGAAATTCGAGATCTATCGCTCGACCAGTTGGACGATGAGCTCGTTAAACTGAAACGCGAGCAGTTCAATCTGCGTTTTCAAGCCGCCTCCGGCCAGCTTGAAAACACGTCGCGCGTCCGCCAGGTGCGCCGCGATATCGCCCGTGTCAAAACCGTTGCCCGCCAGAAACAGGCCGGCAGTACAAGCAACGCCTGAGGAATACGGATATGCCCAAGCGAATTCTCCAAGGCACCGTCGTCTCGGACAAGAACGACAAGACGGTTGTTGTCGAAGTCGAGCGTCGATATACCCACCCGCTTTACAAAAAGGTGGTTCGTCGTTCGAAGAAGTATCATGCCCACGACGAGGCAAATGCCGCCAAAATTGGTGACCGTGTCCGCATTCAGGAGACGGCACCGATATCGAAGAATAAGCGCTGGACGTTAGTGCCGGCCTAGCGCTCGACTGGTGATCAGCGCTTCCATGCTTGCTGCCCCTCTTGTGGCGCTGCTGGAAGAGAACGTAGAAGCACATTGGCGATCGGTTGGACGATTATTCCGTTTGGCCTGCCAGAACAGATTTAAGAAGGACGACGCGCATGATCCAGATGCAGTCAAATCTCGATGTCGCGGATAACTCCGGCGCCCGCCGTGTGCAATGCATCAAGGTGATCGGTGGTTCCAAGCGGAAGTACGCGTCGATCGGTGACATTATCGTTGTCTCGGTCAAAGAGGCGATCCCGCGCGGCCGCGTTAAGAAGGGCCAGGTCATGAAGGCCGTGGTTGTGCGCACGGCCAAGGGCGTGCGCCGTCCGGATGGCTCGCTGATCCGCTTCGATCGCAATGCTGCGGTGTTGATCAACCAGGCTGGTGAGCCCGTTGGTACGCGTATCTTCGGTCCGGTGACGCGCGAGCTGAGAGGCAAGAACCACATGAAGATCGTATCGCTTGCGCCGGAGGTGCTCTGAATTATGCCGTCGCTGAAATTTAAGAAAGGTGACCGTGTCGTTGTGCTGACCGGTCGCGACCAGGGCAAACAGGGTGAAATTCTCACCATGTTCCCGAAGGAAAACCGGGCCATCGTCCGTGGTGTCAATATCGTCCGGCGCCATACACGCCAGGCCGCAGGGCAGGAAGCCGGGATTTTCTCCAAGGAAGCCCCGATCAATCTATCGAACCTGTCGCATGAGGATCCGCAAGACGGCAAACCAACACGCGTCGGCTTCAAGCTTGTCGATGGCCGCAAGGTTCGCTTCGCAAAACGCTCCGGCGAGCTGATTCCGGATAGGATGTAGGAAAGATGGCTGAAGCTGAAACACAGGAAGTCAATCCCGGCGCACGGCCGTCCGATTACATTCCGCGCTCACGTGTGCTCTACGATACTAAGGTGCGGGACGCGCTGCGTGAGAAGTTCAAGTACAAGAACGTCATGCAGGTGCCAAAGGTTGAGAAAGTGGTTCTCAACATGGGGATCGGTGAGGCCGTCAACGATCGCAAGAAAGTTGAAAACGCCGCCAACGATCTCGCCCTTATTGCCGGCCAGAAGCCGGTGATCACGCGGGCGCGCAACTCGATTGCGTCGTTCAAGGTGCGCGAAGGCATGGCGCTCGGTGCCAAAGTGACGTTGCGCGGCATACGGATGTACGAATTCCTGGATCGCCTGACGACGATTGCGCTGCCCCGCGTGAAGGATTTCCGCGGCCTCAATCCAAAGAGTTTTGATGGCCGAGGCAACTTTGCGATGGGTCTCAAGGAGCACATCGTGTTTCCGGAAATCGACTACGACAAGGTCGACGAAATCTGGGGCATGGACATTATCGTTTGCACGAGTGCGCCGAACGACGATGAAGCGCGTGAGCTGTTACACCAACTGAATTTCCCGTTTCCAATTGAGGAACCGCAGTCTTAACTGAAAGGCCTCTGGAGGACTGAATGTCTAAAGAAAGCTCGAAAGAGACGAATGCCAAGCGCCGTCGTTTGACGGAGCAGTACGCTGAGCGCCGTGCCAGCCTAAAGGCGATCATAAACGATCGTTCAAGGTCGATGGAAGAGCGTTTTGCGGCGCAGTTGAAACTTGCCTCGTTGCCGCGCAATTCGTCGAAGACGCGCATTCGCAACCGGTGCGAAATCACTGGTCGCCCGCGTGCCTTCTACCGCAAAATGAAAATTAGCCGGAACCAACTCCGTGAATTGGCCTCACAAGGCATGATTCCGGGCATGGTCAAGTCGAGCTGGTAAGGGAGACACGCAAACATGCCGATGAACGATCCACTCGGTGATATGCTGACCCGCATTCGCAACGCGCAAATGCGACGTCGCCCGAAAACGTCAACGCCGGCGTCGCGCCTGCGCACAAACGTGCTCGAGGTTCTTGCCGACGAAGGCTACATTCGCGGGTTTGCTCAAATTGAGCAAAAAGGCGGACAGCCGGAAATAGAAATCGAGCTGAAGTACACCAGCGGCCAGCCGGCAATCCGTGAACTCAAACGGGTCTCCAAGCCAGGACGCCGGGTTTATTCAGCAGCCAAAGACATTCCGACCGTGGCCAACGGTCTGGGCGTCGCCATCCTGTCAACGCCGAAGGGCGTGATGTCCGATTGGCGCGCACGCGAAGAGAATGTCGGCGGTGAGGTTCTTTGTAACGTATTCTAGGTGGGCACGCCCGAAGTAGCGGGCTCGCAATAAGAGGTGGAAGCGCTATGTCACGCATCGGCAAACGGCCTGTCCAGGTGCCGGATAAAGTCACAGCCACACTGGACGGCCAGTTGATCAAGTTCAAAGGCCCGAAAGGTGAGCTGGAATTCACGGTTCCTAAGGACGTCAAGATTGAAAAGACGGATGATGGCTTTGTGCTCACTCCGGTTGACGACAGCAAGCAGGCCCGTTCGATGTGGGGGATGTCGCGCACCATGGTGGCAAACCTGGTGCAGGGCGTTTCCGAAGGGTTTACGAAGACGCTTGAGATCAACGGTGTTGGTTATCGCGCCGCGATGAAGGGCAAGGATACGCTTCAGCTCAGCCTCGGTTTCAGTCACGAAGTGCTTCACAAGGTGCCGCAGGGTATCGACGTAGCGGTTGCCGGGAGTAAGCAGGAAATCGTGACCGTAACCGGTATCGACAAGCAGAAAGTCGGACAGGTCGCAGCGGAAATTCGCGGATATCGTCCGCCGGAACCTTACCAGGGCAAAGGCGTGCGCTATCAGGGCGAGTATATATTCCGCAAAGAAGGTAAGAAGAAATAGGGACGCAAGAGAACAATGCCTTCACTGACGCAATTTGAGCGGCGCACACGCCGCGTTCGCCGGTCGCTTCGCAAAGTGGCCAATGGTCGCCCGCGGCTGTCGGTTTACCGTTCATCGAAGAACATCTATGCGCAGATCATTGATGATTCAGCTGGCCGGACATTGGCCGCTGCATCGACGCTCGACAAAGACATCCGCGCTGGCCTGTCAAAAGGTACCGACAAGGCCGCCGCTGAAGCCGTTGGTAAGGCGATTGCTGAGCGCGCCGTCAAAGCCGGCGTCAAAGATGTGGTGTTTGACCGGGGCGGGTATCTGTTTCACGGCCGCGTCAAGGCGCTCGCAGATGGTGCGCGCGAAGGCGGCTTGAACTTCTAATTTGTACGAGAGGCATTCCAGGTGGCACGATCCCCAGACAGAGACGGCGGACGCGGACGCGGCCGAGACCGTGATCGCGAAGACAGCGAGTTCACAGACAAGCTGGTTCACATCAACCGCGTTGCCAAGACGGTAAAGGGCGGCAAGCGATTTGGTTTTGCTGCGCTTGTGATCGTTGGTGATCAAAAAGGCCGTGTTGGCTTTGGTCACGGCAAGGCCCGCGAAGTACCGGAAGCAATCCGCAAGGCCAATGAGTCGGCGCGGCGCGGCTTGATCCGTGTCCATCTGCGCGAAGGCCGGACGTTGGATCACGACGGCGAAGGCCGCCATGGTGCGGGCCGCGTCGTCGTGCGTGCCGCCCCTCCAGGCACCGGTATCATTGCCGGTGGTGCGATGCGCGCCGTCTTCGAGATGCTGGGTATTCAGGATGTCGTTGCCAAGTCGCTTGGAACGTCAAACCCGTACAACGTGGTCCGGGCGACGTTTGATGCGCTGGCTCGACAGGAAGCCCCGCGTGCCGTCGCAGCCCGGCGAGGCAAGAAGCCTGCCGAGATCAATGCACGGCGGCGCGATGGTGTCGGCGAAGCTGACGGTGCCGCCGCGCCTGAGGCTGCCCCCGTCGAAGCCGCTTGATCTTGGATCATCATCCAACTGTTCGGAAGTACTGAAAAATGGCAGAGGCAACATCAGGTAAGACGGTCACGGTCGAGCAGGTCGGCTCGCCGCTGCGCCGTGACCCGCGGCAGCGCAAGACCCTTATCGGGCTTGGGCTCAATAAAATGCACCGACGTCGGACGCTGGAAGATACGCCGGCGGTTCGAGGCATGATCCGTAAAGTCGGTCATCTGGTTCGGGTTATCGAGTAGACGACGCGACCCGCGTTGAGGGCAGCATGTGTTGGCAGTTGCGGTAACGGCGTCAGGAACACATCGGCGTATTGACCGATCCGCGATGAGCGACAATTGCCGAGAGCGAAAGAGGAATTAGGCGCCATGCGCTTGAACGAGATCAAAGACAACGAAGGCGCCTTGAAGCGCCGGGTGCGCGTCGGCCGTGGCATCGGCTCGGGTGTCGGCAAGACGGCCGGGCGCGGCGTCAAAGGGCAGAAATCGCGTACAGGCGTTGCCATCAAGGGTTTCGAAGGCGGTCAGATGCCGCTTTATCGGCGTTTGCCGAAGCGTGGCTTTACGAAGTGGCGACGTAAGAACTTTAATACCCTCAATCTCGGTGCGCTACAGGACGCGATCAATGCGGGCCGGATCGATGCCGGTCAGCCGATGGATATCGCGAGCCTTGTTGCGGCTGGTGTTGTACGCCGCCCGAAAGATGGGATTCGGATCCTTGGTCAGGGCGAGCTGACGTCAAAAGTATCACTCACGGTCGATCATGCAACGGCGAGTGCGCGCGCTGCTATTGAAAAAGCCGGTGGGACACTCAACATCATCGAGCAGAAAGAACTGGCAGATGATGTCGCCAAGCGGGAAAAAACCGCCGCGAAGAAAGCTGCCAAGGCCAAGTAGAATGATGCGTGCCCGGATCTTGTGACCGCATCGATCACAGGAACCCCGGGTAGGCGAGCCAATCGACGTCGCAGCAATCTGGTCAGGCGCAGGAGCGTTTGCAGCGGCACGTTGGATTGGTCACAAATGCAGCGGCGGCGCCTGTGTGCGCGGCCGTTTTGCCGCTTCCAGAGGGGAATTGCATGGCATCCGCCGCTGAACAATTAGCCGCCAACCTGAACTTCGGTGCCTTTGCGAAGGCAGAGGAGCTCAAGAAGCGTATCTGGTTCACGTTGGGCGCTCTGTTGATCTACCGTTTTGGTACGTTCATACCGCTGCCCGGTATTGATCCGGCTGCATTTGCGGAGTCGTTCAGAAGCCAGTCGTCCGGGATTCTCGGACAACTCAATATGTTTGCCGGCGGCGCAGTCGAGCGCATGGCGATCTTTGCACTGAACATTATGCCGTACATCTCGGCGTCGATTATCATGCAGCTTATGAGCTCGGTCGATAAGCGGCTTGCGGCGCTCAAGAAAGAGGGTGAACAAGGCCGCAAGACGATCAACCAGTATACGCGCTATCTGACGGTGTTGTTGGCGGCGGTACAAGCTTACGGCATTGCCGTTGGCCTTGAGGGATCGACATCGAGCGTCGGCCCGATCGTGATTGAGCCAGGCTGGTTCTTCCGTCTCACGACCGTGATTACGCTGGTTGGCGGCACGATGTTCCTGA